>NZ_JBHWEL010000003.1:70388-135528 GCF_042734135.1 Streptomyces sp. NPDC059668
ACACCCCACCCCCCCCCCCCAACCCCCCCCCCGGCGTGTTCTCGGTGGGTTTTTTCGACCCCCGCCGGGGGGGGGCCCCCCCCCCCCCCCCCCGGTGGCTTCCCTGAGCGGTGGGGTGGACATCGGGGCGGTTTCCGTTCCCCGATCAGCTCCCTGACCAGTGGTCGCAGGTCAACTCCCGGCCCTGCGTGTGGTGTCCCGGCGTCAGCCCGTGATGGCGTTCAGGGCGGGCAGGTAGCCGTCGTGGTGGCCGGCCTGGTTCGGGTGGTACGACTCGTTGATCTTGTCCCACTCCAGACTCGTCACCCATGGCGTGCTCCGCGAGCAGATGGTGTGCGGGTCGAAGGCCGGCCGCGGATCGAGGAAGGTGAAACCGGCGTTCGCGGCCTGCTGGGCGAGGACACCGTCGAGCACGTCGGCCGCCGAGTTCAGCGCGGTCCGCTCCGTGTCGCTCAGGCCGAATATCCCGCACGTACCACCGATGGTGTAGAACCGGGGATAACCCACCACGACCACCTGGGCGTCGGGTGCGCCCTGTCTGATGGCCGCGTAGGTCTGGGCCAGCGCGCCCGGCAGCACACTGGTCGCCGTCGCCTTCGCCTGGTCCACTCCGGTGACGCAGTCCTTGTCGTCCAGCGTGAGGATGCAGTTCGCCAGGACGCTGACGAATCCGACATCGTTGCCGCCGGCCTGAACCGTCACGAGCGTCGCGTCCTGAGTGAGCCGGGGCACCTGTTGGTTCCGGATGTCCGCGGTGGTGGCTCCCGAGCAGGACGCCTCCACGAAGGCGTACGAGGTGTGCTGTGCCGCCCACAGCCGGGGGTAGGACAACGGACCGCGCCGGCAGGTGTCATTCGGGTCGTCGTAGGTCCGTGTGCCGGGCCCGACGGCGTACGAGTCGCCGAGCGCGACGTACTTCCCCGCCGCGGCGCTCGTTTCGCCCCGCTCCGCGCCCTGTGCGGCGGGGGCGGCCGCGGTGACAGCGAGACAGACGGCGGCGAACGCGGTGAGGAGCGAGGCCAGTGGTCTGAGGGAGCCTGCGGAACGCATACGAACTCCTGGGAGTGTGGGGGAACTTGACCACACTGAGATACCAGGTCAAGGATTCGGGATTGCTAACTCCGTTGGAATAGAGGGCTGTTGGGCGGGCGGTGGCGTTCGGGCGCCGGGGGGAGCGAGACACCGAGCGGGTCGGGAACAGCGCGGAGACGGAGGCGCACGACCCGCTCGGTGCGGTGTCACCGGCCCACCCGGTGCACGGCCAGAGGGTGGAAAGGCTGGTCAGCGCACGGAGAGGCGGGTCAGCCGGGCACCGCCCCGCTGCCCCGCCCCGGTCGCCAGCGCCACGTAACGGGCGGTGCCGTCGATGGTGAGCCGGCGGCTCCTGCCGTGCCCCGTGAGCCGGCCGGCCTGCGTGTAGGTCAGACCGTCGCTGCTGAGTTCCGCCGTGAGGCCGGGGACGTGACCCCCGGTCCACTCCGTGCGGATCTCCCGGACGGGGAGTTCGGTGCCGAGGTCGACGACCATGCGGCCGTCGGGACCCGGTGTCCAGGCCGTGTGCGGGTCACCGTCGACGGCGGCCGAGGGGTCCGACATGCCGGGCGGGAGCGGGTCGGTCGGGAAGACCGTGCGGCCCAGAGCGAGGTCGTCCAGCGGATACGCCTCGGCGCCCCGCAGGGTGACGGTGGTGGTACGGCCCGCGCGGACCTCGGTCAGCTCGCTGCGGCCCTGGCCGGTCACCCGGAGGCGGCAGGACGGCCCGGTGAGCCGCACGGTGGCCGCGTCGACGACCTCCGCCCGGAGTCCGGCGGGCAGCCTTCCGCCGGAAACGGGGCTCACCACCATGCGCGGGGGCAGGAGTTCGGCCGTGGCGGCGTCGAGGTGGGCCTCGTAGGCGCTGCCTTGGGCGGTGAGGGTCTGCCGTCCCTCGAACAGGACGGTGCGCGAGCCGGATCGGGGGAGGTCCACGCTCGTCGCCACCTGCTGGTCGGAAAGGTTGAACAGGCTGAGGTGGTCCTCGGTGAGAGCCGCTCGGACGCGGTCGTCCTGGGCCTGCGGAGCGGCGGCACGGGCGAGGTCGCGGAGCCTGTCGGTGGATATGCCGGGATAGCCCTCGGCCAGCAGGGGCGACGCCGGCCCGTCGGCCAGGACGACCGTGTCGCCGTACACCGCGAGCGGCTGCTTCGTCCCCCTGACGACGAGCCCGGCCCGGCCGTCGACGTCGAGCCAGCCGCCCTTGCTGGAGACGTCGGGTTCCGGCCAGGAGGCGAGGTCGTTCCACTGCTGACCGTCTGTCGACCCCTGCACGGTGTACGCGCGTCCGGCGGCGGCCTCCCAGCGGAGGGTGACACGGTCCACCGTGTGCGTCGCTCCCAGGTCGACGGCGATCCAGCTGTCCGCCCTGGGCCGGTCCGCCTTCGAAACCGCCCACCGGCTCGTGGCGTTCCCGTCCACCGCCAGCGCCGGCTCCTTGCCGAGGTCGTACGAGGACGCGGTCGCCGTCCCGCCCCGGGCGAGGTCGGCACCGTCCGAACCGTCGCGGGCCTCGAAGGCGTAGAGGGAGTAGCCGTACGTCGGGTCGGGCAGGACGCCGGTCATGCGCAACTGCCTGACCTCCGTCCTCGCGAAGGTGACCTCGTCCACGCGCGGGGTGGCGGCTGCCGGGCGGGCGTCCTGTGCGGTCACGGTGGCGCTGCCCTCCGCGAAGCGGTAGGTGCGTGAACCCGTGAGGCCCGCCATGCCCGGCATGGTGAGGTTGTGGACCTCCAGGTGCCCCTCCCCCGCGGCGACGCCGGTCGTCGCGTAGACGACCGCGCCCGAGGGCAAGGTGGTCAGACCCGCCCGGCCCGTGTTCAGGCGCACCACGGTGGCACTGCCGTCGAACCCGTCACGGAGCTTGTCGTACGTCCGCACCTGACGGCCGGTCACCTGCGCGGCCGTGCTGGGCAGGAACATGGGGTTGGCGCCGCTGAGCTTGAACAGCCAGTCGTCGTGGGCCGGTTGCCAGGCGAACTTCACGAAGCCCGGCTTGGTCACGGCACCCGCCCAGGCACCGGCCGACTGGTGGGACACCAGGCCGGGGCCGGTGCCGAAGTCGGTGACGCCCGAGGCGTGTTCGAACATTTCCTCCGCGGTCAGCGGCCGCACCGTGCGTCCGTTTCCTGCCGCCCACAGGTGCAGGAGGTAGCTGATGGCCACCTCCGCGCGGGCCTCCGGCTCGTACTTCGGTTCGCCGGAGAACTTCGCCAGACGGTACTCCGGCGGGTACTTCTGGTACGCCTCCAGCCGCTCCGCGAGTGCCACTTCCGCCCGGGCCGCCGCGCGGTCGCCGACCACCTGGGCGAGGAAGGCGAGCGGGATGACGTCACGGCCGTAGAGGTGCTCGCGGTCGTTGACCATCGGCATCAGCGGCTCACCGGCGTCGCTCATCACCCCGAGCAGGGTGCGCCACAGCTCGTCGGCGTTCGGCTGGTTGGTGAGCACCTGGGGCAACGGGCGTCCGGCGGTGATGAAGTGGGCGGCGTTGCGGCCGGACGTGCGCCACAGCTCTTCCTGGTAGTGCGGGCCGAAGGACCCGTGGTTCTCGACGATGAAGGTGTCGTACAGGTTGCGGGCGGTGTTGCCGGACACGGGGACGCCGTCGACGAGGGCCGGGTTGGCCAGGTCCGCCTGGGGCAGACCGGTCTCGTTGCGCGCCCAGGTGCCGAAGGCCTTGTCCCAGTCGGCGTGGCGTGCGTCGTCCGTGGCCCAGGCCAGTCCGGGGGCCAGTGACTGCGCGTAGACGCCCATCTCCTCGAGCTTGGTGTCGCCCTCGTGGCCACCGAGCAGTCCGTGCGGGGTCCAGCTGCCGGAGTTCGGGTCGTCGCCCGTGCCCAAGCCCGTGGTGTAGGCGGCCTGTTCGCGGGCGATCGTGTCGACGTTGGTGCGGGTGGCCTCGTCGAGTTCGTCCCACAACAGCCGTGCGGCCAGCACGAAGTAGAGCTGGAAGGTGGTGTCGAAGAACAGCGTCCGGCCCCACTGGGTGCCGCCGGTGAGCCGGTTCGACGCGGCGAAGTGCTGGATCGTGGCGATCGTCCGGGCCTTCAGCGTCTTCTCGTCGATCCCGGCGCGTTCACTGTCGTAGGTGCCGTGCGTGAGCAGCACCGCGTTGCCGAGCACCACGGCGAAGCCGAAGTCCTTGTCGGTGTAGTAGCCGCGCGCCCCGTCCCACTGCGTCTCGGACCAGTGGGTGTGGTTGAGCAGCACGCGGTAGTAGGTGTCCGCGAGGGGGTCGGGGGCCGTGCCCGGGCGTCCTTGGGCGCTCGCAGTGCCGCTGCCGAGGCTGACGGGGACGGTCGCCGCGAGCGCGGTGGCGCCGAGAAGCTGGACGAAACGGCGGCGATCGACATTCAGGGGTGCATCGGGCACGCTGGGCGCCTTTCGGTAAGACAACGTTGTCAGGCGGATGACCGAAATTGTTCGTCCGGAATCGTCCGTGCGTCAAGAGGTGTGACAGGAGTGATCGTTGCCTCCCTCGGTGCGTGGTGGCGGCCTTCGGCGCGGGACGACCGGGACCGGGCCTGCCAGGGGGGTCCATCCGGCGGGACTCCGTCAGGCCTGTTCGTCCCGATCTCGTGGTGGTGCCGGCCGGATCACGGTCGGCCTTCGAAGTGGGCGAGTCGCGGGCCGTGTTCGGGTTCCCCGGTGGTCGCGCTCGGTCCTTGGGCGGACCCTGGCCGGACGCACCGGGTCGGCGGTCGCGGCGGCGAACGGTCGCCCGTCCGGCGCCGGCGGCCGCCCGACCCGCTCCGGGCCGGCTCACCGGTTCCCCTCGAACGGAGGGGCCGGGCCGAGTCACCGGCTCCCTCGAACGGATGGGCGTAGTGTCGCGCTCACATCCGATCGGCGGCTCGAACAGGGGCGGGTCCAACTCGCGCCGGGGCGGGGCCGGTCGGCGAGACCCGGCACTCCGCGTCACAGCTGTTCGCGGACGCCGGGTTCGCCCGTAAGTCCGGGCGGGGCGGCGCTGAGCTTGCCGTTCAGCGCGAGCACCGCCTCGCCCCGTCGCAGGACCGGGAGGACGGCACGGGGCCAGGCGTTCTCGATCAGCAGGGCGAAGCCGAGGTAGGCGGCGGCCAGGGCGGCGGCACACGCTACGCACCCGGCCGCGCGTTGGAGGCCGGCGGATCCCGTCAGGACGTGGAGTCCGTCCAGTACCGCTCGGAGGGAACACAGGACGAGGACCGCGGCGATGAGGGGCTTGGCGCGTGAGGAGACCACCGCCAGGCCCGCGACGACGACGCCGAAGGAGAGGGAGAACAGGCCGAGCACGGTGGGGGTGGATCCGGGGCGGCCGACGATGTCGAGGAGGCCGAAGGCCAGCCAGCTCGTGGTGAACACGCCCAGTGTGGTGGCCCCCACGCTGTCACGGCCGAGGAAGGCCATGACGGTGGCGATGAGCTGGAGCGGGAAGGCGTAGGCGGCCAACAAGACCCCGACCAGCAGTTGCTCGTCCTCCACCCAGCCGAGGCTGTCGGCAGCCAGGACGATCATGCCCAGAGCGAAGGCGAGGTATCCCAGGGGAAGGCTGGTGGCGATGGGCCTCAGCATCACGCGGGTCAGGGGACCGCCCGTTCCGCCTGTTCCGTCCGTTCCGTGAGAGTACTGGGCCGGTGAGGTGCGATCGGGTTCATGCGGCGGCGCAGTCATCGTCGTCTCCGGGCAGGGGTGTTGCGGGTGGTCAGGAGCGTGAGCGTGCTGGGCGACGCGCTCGACGGTCTCGGACGGTGATGCCCACGCCCGCGCGCCGGGCGGACCCACCGGCCGCGATCACCAGATACCGCCGAGGAGGAGGGCCGGGTCACGAGGCCAGGGATACGAGTGCCTGGTACTGGACGTCGGACGGGTCCCTGGCGGGCACGTAGACCTGGACGCCTTCGAGCAGGTTCCGGAGGGGGTCGTAGCCGGCGGAGTGCGCGGTCTTCTCCTCGGCGGTCGACCGCGCCGGGCACCAGGAGATCAGCAGCACCTTTTCCTGCCGGGCCCCGTCCGCCGATGCGAAGAGCAGATCGTAGACGACGTACCGGGGCTCATCGGCCGGGAGTGCCTTCAGCAGTTCGTCGTGCGTCAGGTTCCCCTTGAAATCAAGGATGACGGTGTCCAGGCTCGCGTTGAGCCGGTAGATCACCGTGTTGACGTCCCGTCTTCCCTTCAGCTCGTGGAAGGCGCTGACACAGCTGTCGTCCACTGGGATTTGTCCGCTCACGACGAGTCCTTCTGATCGCAGGGAGAGCCGGCCGAGCGGCTCAACGAACCGGCTCCCCTGGAGGTTCTGGGCCGGTTGCCCTGAGTACCCGTTCTGCTGGATCGGACGGGCTCGGGCGACCACCGGGAGTCCGGTGGCGGCGACCGGAACTCCGCGGGCGGTCGGCCCCTGGTGGTCCGCCGCCAGAGGCCCCGGTTGCCGTTCCAGCCGGTCCCGCGGCGGACGGGCCGATCCGCCGTTCAGTCCCCGGACCCGGCCGCCGCCAGCCCGAGATAGTGGCGGGCCAGGTCCAGATGGTGGGTGCTGTCAGCGACCAGGTCCTCTCGGGTGGCCAGGTCGCCGTGATCGTCGGTGAGGACGGCTTCAGCAGCCTGGAAGAGATGGAACACGCTCTGGAGCTGCCCGTCCCCGGAACCCTGAAGTGCTCCGGGACCGGCGGGGACGATGGGAACGCGGACACCCCAAGTCCCCTCGATCTCCTCCTCCGTCGCCAGGTCCACCAGGTCGGCGAGGACCGAAGTCTGAGCTCTCGCCGTCTCGACGAACCGACCCGCCGCGGGGAGCCGCGCAAGCTCCGTGCCGCCGGCGGCGAACGCCTGAACGTCCGCGTCGAGCGCCGCCTCGAGCCCCTGGACCGTGACGGCCCAGATCTCCGCCCACGCGGCCACCGCCCCCGGCCGTGCGGTCTTCGCCGCCGACCTCAATGTCTCCAGCGCAGCCAGCAGTTCAGGATCAGTGATCGTCATGACGGGAATCCTGCTCCCCCGCGTACGGGCTCACGCTCGCGGAGCGGCACATTTACGGAGCCGGACCACGGGAGCGCGGCATTTCCGCGCCGGCTGCCGACCGGACGACCGAGGCGGCCGGCTGGTCAGCGGGAGGTCCCCCGCGAACATGCCGGCCGTCTCACCGCGCCGCCGCTTGTCTTCCCCCACCGAGGAGCGGGCCGGAGGGGACGCTGCCGGCGCGCCCGCGGACACCGACGGTCGGCAGACGGCACAGGCACCGCGGCCTGCTACTTGCTGTGCACGATCTGGATGAGGTTGCCGCAGGTGTCGTCCAGAACCGCGGTGGTGACCGGGCCCATCTCCAGCGGCTCCTGGGTGAAGTACACCCCGAGCTCGCGCAGCCGACCGAACTCCGCCCGCACGTCGTCCACGGCGAAGGAGGTGGCCGGGATGCCGTCCTGGACCAGCGCCGTCTTGTACGGCCGCACCGCGGGATGGCCGGAGGGTTCGAGGAGGAGCTCGGTCCCGTCCGGATCTTCCGGCGAGACCACGGTCAGCCACCGGTGGTCGCCCAGGGGGACGTCGTGCTTCTTCACGAAGCCGAGCACCTCGGTGTAGAAGCGCAGGGCCTTCTCCTGGTCATCGACGAAGACGCTGGACAGGTGGATCCTCATGGGGTGCTCTCCGGTGCATCGGGCCTGAGCCATCGTGTCGCGATGCGCTCGAGGGGTTCGGTGTTCAGATCGTGGAACTTGTAGCGCCCCTGGCGCCGCGAATGGACCAGACCCGCGGATTCGAGTACAGCCAGGTGCTGACTGATCGCCTGGCGGGACAGTCCCAGACCGTGCTTCGTCACCAGTCGCGCGCATATCTCGAACAGGGTCTGCCCGTCCCGTTCCACCAGCTCGTCGAGGATGCGCCGACGGGTCGGGTCGGCCAGCGCCTTGAACACATCCTCCGCCATGGCCGACACCATAGGCAAGTGACGGCTTGCCCATCAAGTGGATCTCCACCCTTCACGGCAGGCTCCTGACGGAAGCCGCACCTTCTTCCCGGAGTCCGCCCAGCGTCACGTGAACCGCCTGCCTTGCCTGATCAGGGCAGCCGTCAGGTCGGGTGCGGGCCGTCCCCGGCCGGATCGCGCAGGCCGTCGACGCCGGCGAGGTCAACAGGGATGCGGCCGTGTTTCCGGGGCAGCCGAGAGGGAGCAAAGGCTCTTCGGCAGTGAGGCAGAACCCATGAATCTGGCTGAGCGGCACCGCGGCCTGCACCACCTGCCCGGCCCTTCGGCGGCGGTCTCCGTCGTGGTAGAGGGCGCCGAGGAGATCGGCCGCACCCGGGACGCGGCCCGGAGCTTTCTGGAGTCGTTGCAGGCCGTGCACGGCCTTCCGGTGTCTCAGCGCGCGATCGGGGTCGTCCAGCTGGTGGTGTCCGAGCTGGTGACCAACGCCCACAAGTACGCCCCCGGCCCTTGTCTGCTGACCCTCGAGCTCAGCGAAGGGACCGTCGCGGTGACGGTGTGGGACAGCAGCACCGTACTGCCTCTGGTTCTGCCGCCGGACCCTGCCCGGGTCGGCCGGCACGGACTGGAGATCGTCATGGCCGTGTGCCGCAGCTTCGAGGTGCACCGCGAGCCCGTGGGCAAGCGCATCCGAGCAGCGGTCGTCCTGGCCGACGACCCCGGCGGCGACCCGGCCGGCCGGCAGCCGATGTGACCACACGTCCCCTCGGGGCTGCTGGACGCCGAGTGCGTGGATCAGGCGAGTGGTTGAGTAGCGGTTACTCATCCCCTGCCCCGGCGAGGTGGGCACGCTTTGCCACGGCGGCAACGTTGTCGCCGGCGCAACCAGTTCACGTCATCGGGGGACCACCCAATGAGCAAGTCCACAGCACGTGCGGGGCTTTCCGGACGCGCCGCCGCAGCGGCAACGGCGCTCGGAATGAGCCTGGTCGGACTCTTCGCCGCCGGAGCCGCCGCCCAGCCGCAGGCAGTGACGTACTACACGATGACCAACTACAACAGCGGCAAGTGCCTGGACGTACCGGAGTCCAGCACCGACGACGGGCAGGGCCTGGAGCAGTACCTCTGCACCAGCGGCAGGAACCAGCAATGGGCGCTGGAGCCCACCACCAGCGGTTACTACCTCGTCGTCAACCTCAACAGCGGCAAGTGCGCGGACGTCCGGCAACAGAGCCTCGACAACAACGCGGTGGTCAATCAGTACGGCTGCACCAAGCAGAACAACCAGCAGTGGCTGCTGAGGGCCGCACCGGCCGGCGTCAACGGCTTCCAGCTGGTGGCACGCCACAGCGCCAAATGCATGGCCGTCGCCAACTCGAGTCAGTCCGACAAGGCGGGAGTCGTCCAGTTCACCTGCGGTGCGGCAGCCGCGTGGAACCAGTACTGGCAGTTCAACTGACCGTACGAGAAGGCCTCGGCCGGGTGCGGGATCCCGGCCGAGGCCGTCGACGTGCGTGGGCGTGAAGGGCGGACGCCCACCCGGCGGGAGGCGCCAAGAGGCTTCCGCCGCTCGATCGTCGTCATGGGCTGTGGGTGCGGCCCGGGAACACGGCCGACTTCACCCGCGGCCCCCGGTCAGGACGTGCAGAAGCCGAGCCCCTTGAGGGCTTCGTTGATCTGCTTGCCCTGGGCCTCGGTGGTGGTGACGTCCTTGTAGGTGAAGCGCTGCGACGCCGCCCGGTCGAGCCGCCGGCCGCCGCCGGTGATGGCCATGCACTGGTTGCGGGCCGCGTCGATGGCCTTGTCCTCGTAGCGGACGGTGTCGGGGTTCGCGACCTCGAGCGCGCGGAGCAGCACCGCTCGGGTGGCGCCGGTCGGCTCCGGCGGCAGGCCGACGGCCTTCTCCGCGGCGCTCCGGGCCGCGCTGGGCGTGGCGGCCGCGGTGGCGGGGGCCTTGCCGGGCTTGTCCGCGGAGTCCTTGCTCGTGCCGCTGTCGCAGGCCGTGAGTACGGCAGCCGCCGCGAGCAGAGAGACGGCGGGCAGGATGGCGCGGGTCTTCAAGGTCCCCCCAAGGGTCGCGAGTTGAGTGGCCATCATGCCGTGGGAGCGGTGCGGGCGTCGCATGGCATGGCAGATGCGCAGGTAGCGGGTCGCCGACGGCAGGGGCACGGCATCCACGGGGCGGGGCCGGTACGGCCGTCCTGGTGCCGGGGCCCGCTGGTCGAACAGGCGGATGCCCGTGGACCGGGCGGAGCCGGTGGCGGAATCGGCACTCACGTCCTGAGCGTCCTCGTCACGGCCGCAACCGGGCGTCGCCCTCAGCAAGGACCTCGACGACGACTCCCCGGACTTCCCCTTCAGCCCGCGGGGCGGAGCCGACGCCGCGATGCCCAGCACCAGCCGGAACCTCTGCCGCCGTCCCGCTTCACCGTGGGTCTCGCCCCGACTGCCCTTCGAGGCCGACAGCCATCCCGAGCCGCCTGCCGGCCCGGAAGCCTGTTCGCCGGGCTCCGCCGTCTGTAGAACGGTACCGAGGGAACCTGTGTGACGAACGAGGGCGGCCTCCATGCCCCCTCCGCTGGTGGGTCGTGGCCGTCAGGCCACCCCCGGAACGCGCTCCGCGACGAAGGCGCCGCGCAGTCGCACCCGCCAGCACCAGAAATTCCCCCGCGACATCCGCGGCCGACGCCTCACCGAGGGAATGCTCAACACGACGAACGACATCCAGCCCAGCGGGGAGTACCTGTGACCCGAAACGAAACCGCGTGCACCATCGGCGCCATCATCCTGGTGGTCGCCGGCACCGCCGCCGCCTCG
Organism: Streptomyces sp. NPDC059668; assembly: GCF_042734135.1. Classification (NCBI taxonomy): domain Bacteria; kingdom Bacillati; phylum Actinomycetota; class Actinomycetes; order Kitasatosporales; family Streptomycetaceae; genus Streptomyces; species Streptomyces sp. NPDC059668. The sequence goes on from NZ_JBHWEL010000003.1 coordinate 81,139, forward strand.
CACAGCATGTGGGCGGAGACCGCGGTGTTCTGGGCCTCCGCGCCAGTGCTGGTCACGGGAGCCGTCCGAGGGCGCCGCCGGGCACGCCGCGCCCGCTTCGACGCGCAGCGTGCCGAGCTGGCCGCCCGCGGCCCCGCTCCCCTGCCACCTCCGTGCTGCCAGATCTGGAAGTCCTCCAACGGCGCCGCCCACGGAGCCGACTGCACCCGTCCCCCGGCCGCACGCACCACGCTCCCCGACGCGGAGCGGCGCATCCTCGACCAGCTCGACGACGACACCCGGGACACCGCGTGACCGTGACCGCGGAAGCCACTCGGTGACGCCGGCGGCCCGACCGCGAGCCGGCCGGGGAGCCACTTCGCCGGCAACGCCGGGATCGCGGGGCGGGGACGGCCCGGCGGCGGCGGAGGCCGGAGTTCGGGATCTCGGCCGGGCCTTAGGCTGCCGGTCATGAATTCGGCCATGACCAGCGGTGCGTCCCTTGAGCCCGTCATCCTCGACGCCATGGAGCTGACCTCCGATCCGGAGCTGGAGGCCCGGTTCGCGGAGTCGGCGCACCGGATCCTGGCGGATCTGGTCGGTGGAGGTGCCGCGCTGGGCTGGATCGAACCGCCGTCACGGGACGAGGTGGCGGAACTCCTCGGCCACGTCGTCACCGCGGTGCGGGCCGGTGATGCGGCACTGCGTGCCGCCTACCTCGACCGCCGGCTCGTCGGGCTGGGGTACTGGGTCCGTTACAGCCGGCCGACCCATCGGCCACACGCCGACTTGGAGAAGATCGCGGTAGCGGCCGCCGCCCATCGTCGTGGTGTCGGCCGGGCGCTGACGACCGCGTTGATCACCGACGCCCGGGACGCGGGGATCGAGGTCCTCACCCTGGACGCCCGTGGGGACAACGCCCAGGCCCTGCGCCTCTACCGGTCGCTGGGCTTCACCGAGTACGGCCGTCTGCCCGACTTCGTCGCCGTCCGCGAACTCCGCTACGACAAAGTCTTCTACATGCTGGACCTCCGTCGGCAGGGCTGACCGTCGCCCTCCCGCACGAAGGCCTCGGCGCTCCGTGACCGCCGGAGACCTGGTTCTCGGCCTCCGTCCGTTCCTCCATCGTCGGCCAAGCGGCCGTAGGCGGTTCATCGCCTTGCGCCGGGAGGCACTTGGCCTCCGGCCCGCTCTCGGCAGCGGACCTCTCGCTCACAGGGTTCTGGACACGTGCGCCAGAAAGTCCAGGAGTTCCTGGTTGACTTCGTCGGGACGCTCCTGCTGGGTCCAGTGGCCGCAGCCGGGCAGGATCACGGCGCGCCACAGCTGCGGCGCCGCCTGTTCCACCGCGCTCAGCGTCGCGTCGTGGCCGCGCAGGCCGAGGACCATGTCACGGTCCCCTCCGACGTACAGGGCCGGCACCTCGATCCGGCGCCCGCGGAAGGCCGCGAGCAGCTCCCAGTTGCGTTCGATGTTCCGGTACCAGTTCAGGCCGCCGGTGAAGGCCCGGTCGCCGTGGCGGCCGTAGTCACCGACGAAGACGTCGATGTCGTCCTGGGTGAGCCAGTCCGGCAGGTGCGTCGGCTCCGGCATCGCGTCCAGCAGCGTGCCACCGGCGGGCACGATCCAGGGGCCGGGTGGATCGTTGAGGGGGTTGTCCCCCGAGGCGCCGACGAGCAGCCGGCGGAAGGTGGTCACGAGGTCCCGGGCCAGCGCCGCGTCGGCGACCCCGGGTTCCTGGAACCGGACCTGGTAAAAACCGTCGCCGAACCTCTTCCGGGTGACCGACGGCGGCGTCATCCCTCCGGGCAGTACCGGCGGGACGCTCAGCCCCGCCACGGCGCGCACGACGTCCGGGCGCAGCATGGCCGTCACCCAGGCGACAGGGGCGCCCCAGTCGTGGCCGACCAGCACCGCGTTCTCCTCGCCCAGCGCGTCGACCAGTCCGATGACGTCGCCGGCGAGATGGAGCAGGCTGTACGCCTCGACCGCTTCGGGCTGCGTACTGCGGGCGTAGCCCCGCTGGTCAGGGGCGACGACCCGATACCCCGCCGCGGCCAGCGCGCCGAACTGGTGCCGCCACGAGTACCAGCTCTCCGGGAATCCGTGAAGGAGTACCACCAGCGGGCCCTCGCCCAGCTCGGCGACATGCAGCCTGACGCCGTCGACGGTGACGAACGTGTGCTGGACCGTGCTCGACATCGCAACCTCCGTGTTGGGTTTCCGTCCCCCACCCGGCGCCCTTCTCCCGAGCGCAGGTCGGGCCGAGGGTGCGGCCGGCGCGGGTCTTCGTGCCGGAAAGCGCCGTAAAGGGTCGTCACCCGGCGGTCGGCCGGCCGACGACCCGACGACACGTCACCGCCGCCACGGTGGTCCGTCGCCGCGGTGGTCCGTCGCCGCGGTGGTCCGTTGCCGAGGTGACCGTTGCCGTGGTCGCCGTTGCCGGTCGCGCGGCACTGCGCCGCACCGCCTTCGGATCGGCGCAGCCGGGGAACAGTCGCATCATCTCGTCGGAGACCGCCTCGGGCATGCCGGCGCCCTCTTCGGCGAGTCGTGGGAAGGTGTGACGGCGACCGGGCCGGACACACGGTGCCGGTCCCGCGGCAGCCGAGGGGTGACGCGGTGCGCGTGACGACGGCTCAGCCGCGCCGCGCGTCCGGTCCGGGCACCCTGTCCGGTGCCCGCTGGGCCCGGGAGGTGCCCTCGGTCGCCGCCATGTCCTGCGTGCCGATGACGCCGAGGAGCGCGAGCTGAGCGGCACCCTCGGTGCCGGGCGGGGCCGTGAACCACAGGAGGCGCTGGCGGCCGTCCTCGCTGAACAGGCTGTGGCAGTCAAGCTCGATGACGCCCAGCGCGGGATGCACGATGCGCTTGTGATCGGTGCGGCGCAGGCCGACGTCGTGGGTGTCCCACAGGGTGGCGAACTCCGCGCTGCGGCGCCGCAGTGCGGCCGTCATCCCGGTGACCTCGGTGTCGCGGCCCCGGCGGGCGGCCACTGCCTGGAGGTCGGCGACGAAGACCCGTGAGTGGTGCGGATGGTCCTCCGGAGGGTAGAGCGCGCGGGCGGCCGGATCGGTGAACCAGCGGTAGGCGAAGCCGGTGGCGGGACCGCGCGGCTGCGGAGCCCGCCCGAGCAGTGCCGCGGCCGGCTCGTTCTGGACGAGCGTCTCGTGCAGGTCGGTGATGACCTGGGCCGGGGTGGTGGCCAGCCGGTCCAGCAGCCCGAGCAGGGCGGGCTGGACGTGGCGCGCGCTCGCGCCGTGCGTCGACGCGGGCAGCGGCCGGTCGGCGAGATGGAACAGGTGGTCGCGCTGGTCGCCGCCCAGCCGCAGCGCCCGGGCGAGGGCGGCCAGTGTCTGCGCCGAGGGCTGGGCACCGCGTCCGCGCTCCAGCTCGGTGTAGTAGTCCGCCGACAGGCCCGCCAGTTGCGCGACCTCCTCGCGCCGCAGGCCCGGCACCCGGCGCCGGGGCCCGGCGGGCAGACCGACGTCCGCCGGCCGGGTCCGATCACGCCGGGACCTGAGGAACGCCGCAAGCTCGGGAAGGTTCACCCGCTCATCGTCACCTCTCCCGCGGGGTCCGAGCCAGGGGCTGGTGACCCCTGGGTGGGCTGAGCCCTGGCCCGAGCAGGTGTCCCGGACGGATGGTTGCCCCCATCCGGGCCGACCCTCCTGCTCGCCGTGAGCAGCCAGGACGCCCCCTCCGCACGAAGAGAGAGCACCATGCCGTTCGCGAACTTCAAGGTCCCCGCCGGCGCCCTCACCGCCGAGCAGAAGGAGCAGATCATCACCCGTACCACCGACCTGTACGCCGAGATCTTCGGCGACCGCGCCCGGGCCACCACCCTCGTACTGGTCGAAGAGGTCACCGACGCCGGATGGGGCATCGGCGGCGAGGTCCTGACGCTCGCCAAGATCCGGCAGGCACCTCAGGAGTGACCAACGGCGGGGCGGGGATTCGGGAAAGCCGGGGGTGCGGCGGAGCCGGGGATGCCGTGTACGGCGGGTGTATCGCGGGCGTATCGAAAACCGCATACGCCACGGCAACGGCCCTCCGTCTCCCATGGGGGCATGAACCACAACGCGTCTCCGTCAGCAAGGCCCCGCCGCGTGCGCGCAACGGTGCTCCTCGGCGTGGCGGTCCTCGGCTCGGCGAGCGCCGCTTTCGTCCTGCGGCGGCCGCTCATGATGTCCGCTCCGATGTGCGTGGCCGGGCGGTGGCACGGCTGCTTCGACACCTTCAACGGTGTGGTGCTCATGACGTTGGTCACGCTGCCGTTGGCCGCGCTGGTGGTGTGGGCGCTGGCGCGCCGTCGACGTGCGGCCGGCGTCACGTCGGCGTGGCGGATGTCGATGGCCGAGGTGGGCATGGTCCACGGGACGGTGCCGTTCCTTTGGATGACCATGATGCCGGGCGCCGGTGCCGGCGTCGTCCCCCCTCGGGTGAGCCTGGTACCGCTGCGGGACCTGGTCACCATGGGGGCGCCCGGGATCGTCGGCAACCTGCTGGTCTTCGCGGCGCTGGGGTTCTTCGCCCCGATGCGGTTCGCGGCGCTCGCGTCCGCGCCGCGGATCCTGGCCCTCGGGGCGGGCTGCTCGGTCCTGGTCGAAACCGCGCAGTACGTGCTGCGGCTGGACCGGGTGTCCTCGGTGGACGACGTGCTGGTCAACGCCGTCGGCGCCCTGCTGGCCGCACTGGCGTCGCGCCGCTGGTGGCGCACCACGGCGCGACCGCCGTACGACCCGCCCCGCCCCGCGCCGGCACCCGCGGGCTGAGTGACGCCTGCGACCCGCACACGTTTCTGCGCACGTCCTCGCCAGACGTCGGGCGGTCGTCCCCGCAGTCGCCGTGCACTCGTCCCCGCGTACGCCGTGCACGCGTCCGTGCGTACATCCCCGCATACGCCGGCGATATGTCGCGCTGCCTACTCTTCGGACATGCGCGTACTGATCGTGGAGGACGAGCCCTACCTCGCGGAAGCCGTCCGTGACGGTCTGCGGCTGGAGGCGATCGCCGCGGACATCGCCGGCGACGGCGACTCCGCCCTGGAACTGCTCGGTGTCAACTCCTACGACCTCGCGGTCCTCGACCGCGACATCCCCGGCCCCTCCGGCGACGAGGTCGCCCGGCGCATCGTCGCCTCCGGCAGTGGCATCCCGATCCTCATGCTCACCGCCGCCGACCGGATCGACGACAAGGCCTCCGGGTTCGGGCTCGGCGCCGACGACTACCTCACCAAACCGTTCGAGCTGCGGGAGCTCGTCCTGCGGCTGAGGGCACTCGACCGCAGACGCGCGTACGCCCGGCCCCCGGTCCGCGAGATCGCGGGGCTGCGCCTCGACCCCTTCCGCCGGGAGGTCTTCCGCGACGGACACTACGTCGCGCTCACCCGTAAACAGTTCGCCGTGCTGGAAGTCCTCGTCGCCGCCGAGGGAGGGGTCGTCAGCACCGAGGAGCTGCTGGAACGGGCCTGGGACGAGAACGCCGATCCCTTCACCAACGCCGTGCGCATCACCGTCTCCGCGCTGCGGAAACGGCTCGGCGAACCGGGGATCATCGACACGGTGCCGGGTGTCGGCTACCGCGTCGGGACCGGCCCGGACCCGGAATCCACCCGCCCGGGAAGTACGCGTGCGTAGACGGCCGGGGCTCAGCGCCCGACTGAAACTCACCCTCAGCTACGCCGGGTTCCTCGCCGTCGCGGGCGCTCTCCTGCTGGCCGTGGTGTGGGGGTTCCTGCTGCGCTACGTGCCCGACAACTCCAAGGGCCTTCTCGGGATCTCGCCCAACCGCTATCTCCTTGTGCACACCTTCGCCCCGGCGGCGGCCGTGGCGATGGTCTTCCTGCTCGTGTTCGGCCTCGTCGGGGGATGGCTCCTCGCCGGCCGGATGCTCGCACCGCTCACCCACATCACGGCCGCGGCACGGAGGGCCGGGAACGGATCGCTGTCCCACCGGATCCGTATGAAGGGCGGCCAGGACGAGTTCCGTGAACTCGCCGACGCGTTCGACACCATGCTCGAACAACTCGAGTCGCACGTCGCCGAGCAGCGCAGGTTCGCCGCGAACGCCTCCCACGAACTGCGGACCCCGCTGGCCATCTCGCAGACGCTGCTCGACGTCGCCCGCAGGGACCCTGCGCGGGACCGGGACGCGCTCCTCGAACGCCTGCGGACGGTCAACACGCGCGCGATCGACCTCACCCAGGCTCTCCTGCTGCTCAGCCGCAGCGACCGCGGAGACGTCCCCCGCGGGAGCGTCGACCTCTCCCTCATCGCCGAAGAGGCCGCCGAGACCCTGCTTCCGCTCGCCGAACAGCGCGGGATCACGCTCGACGTCACCGGCGGGGCGGCCCGCACCACTGGCTCGGCGGAGCTCCTGGCGCGGATGGTGACGAACCTCGTCCAGAACGCCGTCGTCCACAACCTCCCGGCCGGCGGCACCGTGACGGTCCACACGGAGACGCGGGGCGACGCGAGCGTGCTGCGGGTCGAGAACTCGGGGCGCCGGCTTCCCCCGGAACTGGTGCCGACCCTCACCGAACCCTTCCAGCGCGGATCGGAACGCGTACGCACCGACGGGCACGCCGGTGTCGGCCTCGGCCTGGCCATCGTGCACAGCGTCGTCCACGCCCACGACGGGACGCTCGACCTCGTACCCCGGCCCGCCGGTGGTCTCCTCGTCACGGTCCGGCTCCCCGGCACGCCCTCGACCGGCGGGCTGTCGGAGACGGACGGACGGCAGGTGGGGCCACCGGCGTAGCGGAGGCTCCCCGTGCGCCCCCGCACCGCGAAGAACGAGCGGTACGGACCGAAGGACCGTCGCTCCCCTCAGCCGAGGTGCTCGCGGAACCACTCGACGGCGGCACCGCTCGCCTTGTCGAACTGGGTGGTGTACGGGTCGAAGTGGCCGCCCGCGACGGTCCGCAGCCGTTTGGGCTCCAGTGCGCGCTCGTAGGCGGCGAGGGCCAGATCGGTCACGGTGACGGTGTCGGCGAGCGCGACCACCATGAGCAGCGGTGTGGGCGAGACCCTGTCGACCCAGGTTCCGGGCTCGTACATGCGCGCGGCCCGTGTGGAGCGGACGGTGACCTCGTTCTCCCACACGCCGTCGGGCTTGGGCTGGAGGTAGAAGTCGATGGCCTCCCCCGTCCGGTAGGACGCGGGCACCGCCGGGTCGCTGCCGACGACGGCCAGGGTGCGCGGTGCCTCGCCGCGCAGCTGGGCGCGCTCGTCCTCGGAGAATCCCTCCTCCAGGGCCGCGACGGCCTCGGGGACGACACGGCGCCGGCCCTGCTCGAAGCCGCTGATGGTCGGCACCTGGGCGACCACGGCCCGCAGTCGGCGGTCGGTCGCTCCCAGGACGATCGCGTGGCCGCCGGCGTAGCTGGTGCCCCACAGGCCGATCCGCTCCGGATCGACCTCGGGCAGACTCTCCAGGAAGGAGATGGCCCGGCGCCAGTCGGCGATCTGCCGCCACGGGTCGACGTCCTGGCGCGGCCGGCCGTCGCTCGTCCCGAAGCCACGGTGGTCGTGGACCAGGACGACGAAACCGTTCTCGGCGAAGGCCTGGGCGAACGGCTCCAGTCCGTGTTCCTTGACCGCCGCGTAGCCGTGGGCCATGGTGATCGCCGGATGCGGTCCCGGGCCGTCCGGCAGGAAGAGCCACCCGCGCAGCTGCACCGCGCCGTCGGCCGTGAACTGGACATCCTTGCGCTGAATCATGGGACAACCTTGTCAGTCGGGAGGGACTTCGGCCTGGTCGCGGCCTTCCCCCGAGGGGGTGACGACGCTCGTCACCGGGGGCGTTGGCCTACCCCTCCCGGCGGGAGGTGGTCGTGGCGGGGGCGCTGTCGGTCCCGAGGATCTCGGCGAGGAGGCGGTCGAGGTGGGTGGCGACATGGGCCGCCTGCTCGATGTGGGCCCAGTGGCCGGCCCGGGCGACCGCCACCGGCGTCGTGGCGGTGAAGTGGGGGACGATCGCGTCGTCGACCATCTCCTCGGTGACGAATCCGTCGCCCTCCCCGCGGAAGATGAGGACCGGGCCGGTGTAGTCGCTCGGCCGTTGGCCTTGAGGGTGGCCGGTGTTCCAGCAGTCGGCGAGGGCGCGGACGACCTCGGGACGCAGATGCCGCCCGGTCGCCAGCAGCCTGTCGAACTCGGCCTCCGGGAAGGCGACGGACAGCTGTTCGCGTACGCCCCGCTGTCCGTCCTCGTCGCCGCCCAGGCCGCGGAACTGTTCGATCGTCTCGTCGGGCAGGTGGACGCCCCCGAGAGGGACCGGGGTCACCAGCACGAGTCCGCGAGCCCGGTCGGGCCGCCGCGTCGCGACCAGTTCGGCCACGGCGGCGCCCATGCTGTGCCCGACGATCACGAACGGCTTGCCGACGGCGTCGACGACCCGGCCCGCCTCGTCGGCGAACCGGTCGTAGTCGTAGGGCCCGTCCACCGCGTCACGGTCGCCGCAGCCGGCCAGGTCGAGCGTGACGCACTCGATGCCGGGTGTGGTGAGCCGGGAGATCAGGCGGTCCCAGGCGTACTGGTCGTCGAGGAAGCCGTGGACGAACACCACGGCCAGGTCTCCGTCGCCGGTGCGCCGATACCGTACGTCGGTGTCGGCGACGCGTTCCGTCTTCATGTGTGTCCTCACTGTCCGGGACGGACGTCGCCCCGGAAGGGGACCGGTCCTGGCTGTCGATGGGGGAAGGCCGTCGGAGGGGGCTCAGGTCCCGTCGAGCGGTCCCGGGCCCGCGGCCGGGGCCGCGGGGTTCACCAGCGTGGAGTGCCTTCGGCCAACTGCAGTTCGCCCCTTCCGAACGAGAAGCTCTCGTTCGGGACCGGGATCAGGGCGATGAAGATGTCGTCGGGCGAGACACCGAGCGTCTCGACGACCAGCCTGTTGATGGCCGCGGAGACGGCCCGCTTGTCCTCGACTGGACGGTGGGCCCCGAGGAGAACCGTGATGATCATGGCGTCCGAGCTGCGCTGCATGCCCATGAACGTCGGGTCGACGAACAGTTCGTCCTCGGCGTGTTCGCTGATCAGGATGAAGCGGTCGCCCTCGGGGATGCCGAGCCCCTGCACCAGCGACTGGTTGAGCGCGTCGGCGAGGGCACGCTTCTGCTGCGACGAGAAGCGGTCGGCGGGGATGTGGGCGTTGAAGACCGGCATGGGGGACTCCTTCGGGGAGAGGTCAACGGTGAGCTCGAGCAGGACGGCACGACGGCCGAGTGCGGTGTCGGGTGTCCCGACGGTTCGGAGGGCCTGGTCCAGGCCCCGGTTGCGGCGCAGTGCGCCGTGGGCGTCCGCGGGGCGCGGATGCGGTGAGGGGGTGCGTACGGCGGGGGTCGGGGTGCGTACGGCGGGGGGCGGGTGTCGGTGGCGTCAGGCCTTGACGGCTCCGGAGGCGGACCAGTCGGCGCTGTCCACCGGTGACCATCCGTCCGGGCGCTCGTCGAGACGGTGGCTGCGCCTGCCCAGACGCTCACGCAGGACGTCCGTGGCCAACGGCGGGACGAACGTGTTGTCGGCCAGGGTGTACTCGGCGGCGAGGCGGCCGACCGCGGGTATCGCCCCGGTGTCGATCCGCCCGTTCGGGGCGTAGACGTCGTCGCGGATGTGGAACCGCACGACCTTGCCCCAGACGACCTGGTCGTTGACGTCGCCGACCTGGATGATCCGGTCGAGCGTGCATTCCATCGCGATCGGGGAGTCCTTCACGCGTGGCGCCCTGACCACTTCACAGGCCTCCTTGGCCAGCCCGACCTCGTCGAACTCGTCCTGGGAGCCGTCGAACTCGATCGCGCTGCGATGCATCGCGTGGGCCTGCGGAAGCGTGACCAGGTTGGTGACGAACTCACCGCTGTCCCGGATGTTGATGAACGTGTCCTTCAGCGTCCCGTCCGACCTCGGCTGCAGGGTCAGGGACACCATCGGGGGGATCCGGCTCACCACGGTGAAGAACGAGATCGGGGCCAGATTGGCGACACCGGACGACGACAGGGTGCTCACCCAGCCGATCGCGCGCGGTGTGACCGCCCCGATGAGGAGCTTGTACGCGGACCTCGCGTCCAGTTCGTCGCTGTTGATGATCACATTGATGGCCTCTCTGACGTGCACGGCGGATTCCCGCCGCTGAAGGTGCGGCCCGTGCGACTGCTGCCGCAGGTGCGGGTCGAGGAGGGGCCGCCGGGCCGTGGGACGGCCGGCGCGTGCCACGACACCGCGGGTGCTCCGCAACTGCCCGGCGCCCGTGGGCCGTCCGCCTTCCCGGAGCCTTCCAGGGTCTGCTCCGCGATCAGCGTCACGGTAGGGACGGCGGGTTCCCCGGGTGGTGCGCCACGCCGTCGCGGTCGCGGGGTCGGTCAGCCGGCTGCGGAGGGAAAGAACTCCAGGCCTTCGAGCACGTCGCGCCCCTTGGCGGTGTCGGCGTACAGGCGCGCCTGCGTGATCAGTCCGCCGGTCACGGCGAACAGCAGGAGGTGCTCGTTCTCCATCGCGCGGCCGTTCTTCGCCTTGGCCCGGGCCCGGACGGGGACCACGACGTGCGAGCCGGCGTCGAGCACCGTGTGCAGGTCGTAGTGGAAGTACTCGTAGTAGTGGTCGAAGAGGTCCTTGTAGAACGCCACGAAACCCTCCCGCCCGTGGAACGTCCCGCCGTACGGCAGCGAGGTGGGGAAGTGGAAGACCACGTCCGGCGACATCAGTGCCACCAGGTCGGACGAGTCGTTCTTCTCGAATCCGGTGTAGGCGCGGTGGCAGGCGTCAACGATCGCCTGGTTGCTCGACATGTTTCCTCCATGCTCATGGCTGGGTGCGGCGCCGGGTGGACACGTGTCGGTCCATCCGCCTCCGGTTTCCGTCCGTCGTACGCGGAGGGACCGCAGGCAAGGGGGCGGCCGATCGGCTCGTGAGACGCGAGGCGAGCCGGAGGCCCGGGGGCTCGGCGGTCACCGAGCGGCTTCGCGGGCCGCCGGTGTGGCAGTGCCTTCCGACGGCCCCACGCCAGCTAAGTTCCCATCCGGAACTCAGGAAGTCAAGGCTGGGTTCCAGATGGCGACCCTGGGGTTATCCTGGCGGTATGGACTGGCGTGAAATGGATCTGGGCAATTGCAGCGTCGCCGCGACGCTGGGGCTGATCGGCGAGCGGTGGACCCTGCTCATCCTGCGCGAGGTCTTCGCCGGACTGCACCGCTTCGACGAGATCGCGGAGCACCTGGGGGTCTCGCGCCGTGTCCTGACCGAACGCCTGGGGCAACTCGTCGACGCCGGCCTGCTGGAGCGCCGGAGCTACCAGGAGACCGGACAACGTGCGCGCCAGGAGTACCACCTCACGCCGTCCGCCCATGACCTCCAGTGGGTCCTGGCCGCCCTCCTGCGGTACGGGGACACCCATCTCGGCGGCCCGGAGGGCCCGCCGACGCTGCTGGAGCACGCCGGGTGCGGCGGCCAGGTGCACGTCGAGCTGCACTGCTCGTGCGGGCACGAGGTCCCCGGGTCCGAGGTGGTGCCGATGACCGGCCCCGGCGCCGTCAGCACGTCCCGCTGACGGCAACCCGCGACCCGGCCACGGAGCGGACGGTCGCGTGAGCCACGTTCCGCCCCTGAAGGAGGCAGCATCATGACCGCATCCGCGTCCACTCCCCTGGCGTACGAGGTTCTCGTCCAGGAAGGGACACCCCGGGCGGGCGGCGAACGGCTGCCCAACGGTGAGGGGATCGTCTCCTCACCCCTGACGTCGACGCTGATCTTCGGGGACGAGGACGCCGTACTGGTCGACCCGCCTCTCACCGTCGAGCAGACCCGGCGGGTGGGCGACTGGATCGAGCGCTCCGGCAGGCGCCTGGCATACATCTACGCCACCCACGGACACGGCGACCACTGGTTCGGCACCGCCGATCTCGTGAAGCGGTTCCCCGGCGTCACCGTGTACGCGACCCCCGGCACCATCGAGGTCATGCACGAGCAGGCCACCCGGGGACGCGAGGAACTGTGGGACAAGCGCTTCCCCGGCCTGATCCCCGACACCCCGGTCCTGGCCCGGCCCGTCCCCGCCGAGGGCTTCCTCCTGGAGGGAAACCTCATCGAGGCCGTCGAGGTCGGGCACACCGACACCGACGCGACCACCGTCCTGCACGTGCCCTCGATCGGCCTCGTGGTGGCCGGCGACGTCGTCTACAACGGCGTGCACCAGTACCTCCTCGAAGGCGGCGACGGCGGCCTTCAGGAGTGGCTCCTGGCCCTCGACCGCGTCGCCGCGCTGACACCGCGCTCCGTCGTGGCCGGTCACAAGAACAAGGACCTGCCCGACGACCCGGCCACCATCGAGGAGACCCGCCGGTACCTGCTCGACGCCATCCGGCTGCTCGGCCAGAACCCCAGCGCCCGCGAGTACTTCGACGAAATGACGGCCCTCTACCCGGACCGCCTCAACCCGGGCCCGGTCTGGTACGGAGCGGTCGGCCTGCTCGGAGCCTGACGCCACGAGGGCGACGCCCCCGGCACGGGCCGGGCCGGCGTCCTTCCCCACGGAGCGGTGCATCCGCGCCACGGCCAGGTCGTCAGCGGCCCGATGCCGGCCGTGTGGCAGGGCGGCACGGCGGCACGGCGGCACGGCGGCACGGCGGCACGGCGGCACGGCGGCCTCCGGATCATCAGTCGGCGCGGCGGGCGGCCCAGACGCTGCGTTCGGTGCGTACGACCAGGTCGCCGCGGCGCAGGATGCTGTGGGGACTCTCGGTGTCGAGCAACCGGTCGAGCGCCGCGAGGTCCTCGGCCTGGAGTGCGTCGGTCACGCTGCCGCGCATGCGCTTCATGCTGCCGAGGGCGTACGCGCCGACCGCGCTGCCGTGGGAACCCTCGATGTTCACCGTGACCGTGCGTTCACCGGCGAGCAGGAATCCGGCCTCGGTCAGCTTCGGCCCCCAGTCGGCGCCGCGGTGGGACACGTGTTCGGCGTGATAGCGGTCGCTTGCCTCATGGCAGCGTTCCTCCAGCCCGGGCCGGTCCTCCGGAGCCGTCTCGGGCAGGAAGCGGGGGAAGCCGGACAGCTCCACCACCGCGAACAGCCCACCCGGCGCGAGCAGGTCGCGGACGGTGCGCAGGGTGCGGTCGGGGTGGGCCATGTGATGCATCGAGGCCGAGGCCCACACCAGGTCCGGGGTGCCGAGGTCCGGCCAGTCGGCGTCGTCGAGGTCGGCCTGAACGGTCCGTACGCGTCCCTCCACCCCCCTGGCACGTGCCTTGTCGCGCAGGCGTCGGAGGTGCCCGGCCGACGTGTCGACCGCGGTGACGTGCGCCTCGGGGAAGCGGTCGAGGAGTGCGAAGGTGCCCGCTCCTGTCCCGCATCCCAGGTCCACGATCCGACCGGGGACGGCCGTGACGGGCAGCCACCGGGTGATGGCGTCGATGTGCTCGGCGAGGACTTCCGCGTCCAGGTCGAGGATCTCCGCCTGGCCGTCGGTGTCGTGCGGGCTGTCGTGGCCGGGCCCGGTGCCGTGCCCGGTGCCGTGGCCGGTGTGACGGGGGGTCTGCGGGTGTACGTGGCTCATGCGCCCACGCTAGGGCGGCCATGTCCGGAGGACACGGTGTCTCCCGGTATCGGCAAGAAGGTGGCCGCAGCCGGTGCCGGGCGCGCAAGAAATCCACGCGGAGGGCGCGCGGTCACCGGCTGATGTCGTCCGGTTCGCGGTCGCCTTCGGCGCGTCGGTCGTCGCGTTGGTGGCCACGGCGGGCGTCGCGGTCGAAGATGCCCAGAATCTCGCAGGGGCCCCCTTCGGCGCCGATGGCGTGCGGCAGCATCGTGGGGAACTCGGCGGCCTGATTGGTCTCCACGCGCAAGCGGCGGTGGCCCAGCATGAGGATCGCGGTTCCTGACAGTACGACGAGCCACTCCCGGCCGGGGTGCGCGCGCATGCGGGCGGGGTTGTCCGGGGGCGGGTCGGTCATCCGCTGCCGGACGACGCTCATGCCCTGGTCGCCCTTGATGGGCCACCGCATCAGCCCGTGGGTGACGTCGATCATCGGACTGATGACCACATCGTCGGAGGCGGTCTCCACCAGCTGGTCCAGCGTGGTGTCGAGAGCGCGGGCGAGTGTGACGAGCTGGTCCAGGGCCAGCCTGCGCTGACCGTTCTCGATGCGGCTGAGGGAGGACTGGCTCAGGTTCGCGCGCGTGGCGAGCTCCTCGAGGGACCAGCCCTGCGCCACCCGCAAGGCGCGGATGCGTTTGCGTACGAGGCTGTCCAGGTCACCGTTGTCTTGCTTCATGGGCAACATCGTATGCGTTGGCCGCAAGGCCGGCTTAGCTTCGTGAGCACAGCACGGGTCACGGGTCACGGGTCATGGGCCACGGGTCAGGGGTCAGGGACGGTCGGGGCCGCGCACGAAGAGGAGAAGGGGAGCCGGTGGCCGCCACGGCCGCTCTCCCGGCCACCGACGACACGGAGGCGGCTCCGGCCGCCACCCGGCCCTCCCTCCTCACCGGCCGGCTCGCGCGGCAGACCCGAGCACCGCGCTGCCGTCCTCCCACCACGACGACCGGACCGGGTCCGGCGCCGGACCCCGTCTGCCCTTTTCCACTTCCACCTGAGAGGAATCCATGATCATGAATCAGCCCGCCCAGGGGGCACCAGCCCCCGCAGGCGGCGTGGGCGCACCCGACGCGCGTCAGCTGCGGACGATCCTGATAGCTGTCTCCGTCGCGTTGATGGCCGTCATCGCCTCGGTGTCCGGGCTGAACGTGGCCCAGACCGAGCTGGCCGTCGAGTTCCACGCCTCCCAGGGCACGATCCTGTGGATCATCAACATCTACACCCTGGTCCTGGCCGCCCTGCTGCTCCCGCTCGGCGCCGTCGGCGACCGGATCGGCCGCAAGCCCATGCTGACCGTCGGCCTGATCGTCTTCGGCGCCGCCGGCGTGCTGGCGGGCCTGGCCCCCTCGGCCGGGATCATGCTCACGGCGCGCGTGCTCAGCGGCGTCGGCGCGGCGATCGTCATGCCCATCACGCTCGCCGTGATCACCTCCACCTTCCCCGAGGAGGAGCGCGGAAAAGCGATCGGCGTGTGGACCGGTGTCGCGGGAGGCGGCGGCATCCTCGGCATGTTCCTCTCCGCCGCGCTCGTGGACGTCGCGAGCTGGCGATATCTGTTCGTCCTGCCCGTCGCGCTGGTCGTCGTCGCGCTCGCCATGACCCTGCGCTCGGTCCCCGACTCCCGCGAGCACACCGGGCACGCCTTCGACACGGTCGGTGCGCTGACCTCCGTCGTCGCCGTGGTGGGGCTCATCTTCACGCTGCAGGAAGGTCCGGAGCACGGCTGGACCGCGCCCGTCACGCTGATCGCCCTCACCGCCGGCATCACGGCCGGCGTCGCGTTCGTGGCCTGGGAGCTGCATCGCCGGGACGCCTCCCTGCTGGACGTGCGCCTCTTCCGCGAGCAGCGTCTCGCGAGCGGTTCCCTCACCCTGCTGGTGGCTTTCGGCGTCCAGGCGGGCATCGCCGTGGTCCTCTTCCCGTTCCTCCAGGCCGTGCTCGGCTGGTCCGGGCTGCTGTCCACACTCGCCCTGATGCCCATGGCCGTACTGATGATGACGTCTTCCGGCCTGGCCCCCAAGCTGGCCGCACGCGTCGGTGCCAACTCGGTCATGGCCGCCGGAATCGGGCTGGGTGGCGTCGGTCTCGCCCTGATGGCTCTCTTCGTCTCCGTCGACGGCGGCTACCTGTCCATCCTTCCCGGCATGCTCACCATGGGCCTCGGCATGGGTCTGGCGATGACCCCCTCCACCGAGGCCGTCACCGCCGCGCTGCCCCACGAGCGTCAGGGCGTCGCCTCCGCGCTCAACGACGTCACCCGCGAGTTCGGCACCGCGCTCGGGGTCGCGACGCTCGGCGCGCTCCTGTCGGCCGGATACCGGAGCGCGATCGACGACAGGCTGACCGGCATTCCCCGGGACACCGCGGACACCGCGCGCGAAGGGATCGCCAACGCCGTCGAAGCCGCGGGCGGCGCGGGCTCCCACCGGGACGCGCTCCTGCACGCCGCCCAGCAGTCCTTCGTGGACGGCTGGCAGCGGGCCATGTGGGTCGGCGTCGCGGTCATGGGTGTCCTGTTCCTCCACGTCGTCGCCCGCGGGCCGAAGCCCAGGGCCTCCACACCGGCGGCCGAACACGATGCCACCGAGACCGCCGTGGCCGGCTAGGCCCAGGGGGAACCAGGCGGTGACGGCGGCGGGGGTCGCCGTGGCGCTGCCCGACGCCCTCACCGCCTCGGCCCGTACAGGTGAACCGCCCACTGTCGCCGCGTGAGCCGGCCCGCTCCTCGCGGCGACCGAGGCGGCATCGCCCCGCGGCTTGACCTCGGTTGTCCCCCGCCCGACGCCCTCCCCCGGCCGCTCCCCCGTGCCCCCGGCCCTGTCCCGCGGTCGGTGGTGAGGGAGAGGACCCGCAGGTCCGCGCCGGCGTGGTCCACGGGATCCGACCACGCCGGTTGACCACACCGGTTGACCACGCCGACGCCGCGCCACCAGAGTTCGTCGTCATGTCGGTGCGCCGTTGTCCGATGTTGTGCCCCGTCCTGTGTCATGCCGTGTGTCGAGGATCCGGCAGGCAAAGAGATATGACGGGACATCACGTGATGAGATCTGTTGTGCGGGCGCGTACGGTCGTCGCTGCGGCGGCCACCGTGGGTGCGGTGGTCGCGGGTACGGGTATCGGGCCGGCGGCCGCCCTGGACAGGGTCCGGCTGGCCGACGACGTGTCCGTGGCTCCGGGCGTCAGCTACCGGGCGTTCTCGGTGACGGGCTCGCACGGGGTGGTGTCCGGGCATCTGGTCACCGCTGATCTCACCAACCGGCACGTCTCGGTGGACCTGCTCACGCCGGGCACCGTCTCCAGCCGCGTCAAGCTGTCCCAACTGGCCGCCGCCCAGGGCGCGGTGGCGGGCGTCAACGCGGACTTCTTCAACATCGAGGAGTCCCAGCACGTGGGGGTGGCCCCCACCAACTCCGCGGTCGGCCCGGCGATCGCGCACGGCGAGGCGCTCAAGGCGGCGGTGCCCGACGGCCAGCGGTTCGGTCCCGGCCTGCCGCCCGGCACGTCGACGCGCGACGTGATCGGGGTGGGCTACGACAAGCGGGCCCGGCTGGACGAGTTGACGCTCAAGGGCAGCGTCCGCACCAAGTCCGGTTCGTTCGATCTCGGCGGCTTCAACCAGTACGCCCTCCCGGTGGGCGGCGTGGGCGCGTTCACCCCGAAGTGGGGCGACGTCTCCCGGCAGCGTTCGGTGTGCGGGACCGACACCGTCCGGGCCGCGGCCTGTTCCACGGACACCTACGAGGTCACCGTCCGCGACGGCCGGGTGGTCTCCGGGTCCGCGACGATCGGGGCCGGCGCGATCGCCGAGGACACCGTGGTGCTGGTCGGCCGTGAGGCCGGCGCGGACCGGCTGCGCGCACTGCGGACCGGGGACAAGGTCAGGGTCTCCCACCGGCTGAAGACCACGACCGGCAAGCGGTTGCGGTTCGCCGTGGGCGGCTTCCCCGTGCTCCGGGGCGGCGCGCCCCTGCCCGGCCTGGACACCAAGGCCGCGGCGACCCGGACCGGCGCGGGTGTCGGTGACCACGGCAAGCGCCTCTACCTGCTGGTCCTGGACGGAAGTGCGGAGAGCGGCTCGGGTCTGACCGTCGCCGAGGTCGCCGAGGTGCTCTCCACCGTGGGCGCCGACGCCGGCGTGAACCTCGACGGCGGCGGTTCGTCCACCCTGGTGACCCGGGACCCGGTGACCGGCGCCCCCGTCGTCCGCAACCACCCGACCGGTGGCGCCGAACGCCCGGTGCCGGAGGGCATCGGGCTCTTCTCGCGCTGAGCCGATCGCCGGACGGGGCCCGGGGGTCCCGTCCGGCGGACAGTCTGCACCGTCGGTCTCCGGGCGACTACCACGCACGAGTTCGCCGGAGTTCGGTGAGTCAGCCGGCGACCGTGTTGTAGTTGACGATTCCCTCGACCATGAGGGCGACCGCACCGGCCAGGGGGCTGTCCACCCCTTTGCTCACCACGTCGGGTAACCGGTGTGCCTCGTCCTCGGCGACTGCCACCATGCCCCAGAACGCGTTGAAGCCCGCGGGATCCGCCGGCTTGTCGGCGGCCGCCCCGACGGTCACGACGCCGGGCCCCTCGACCAGTGCCAGCGCGCCCATCTGCCGCAGCGTGTCGGGACTGCGCTCTTCGGCGGCCACCACGCTCCAACCCGCCGCCTCCGTGTGCCGCAGGGCGGCGAGAAGGCTGCCGGCACTGCCCGCGCCGGAGACAACGATGTCGGGCAGGACAAGGGCCACGGGCCCCTGCGTCATCGGCAGCGCGGACCGGATCGCGCCGTCGAGGTCCGGTTCGAACGACTGGTCCTGGTAGACGAAGACCAGCTGAAAGATGTCGGCGTAGCGGGCGAGATACGTCACCGTGTCCAGCTTGTGTGTTCCGAAGACCACGACCAGGCGCACGTTGAGACCGCTCTTGGCCAGTTCGACAACGGCCTCCAGGCTGCGGTCCAGCACGGTGACCCCAGGAGCCAGGCAGTGCAGCTCCTTCGAGTAGGGCGCCCCGAAGCGCGTTCCGAATCCGGCGCAGGGCAGGATGATCGAAACGTCGGGGACGGGCACGGACGGACGTTGCATGGGGTGCCCCTCAGGTTGGGTGGACGATCGGGAACCTTGCGCGCCTCGCGGGGTACGGGTAGGGGCGGCCCCGGCCCGACGCCGCACCGTCGGCCCGGAAGGCACGCCGGCGCTCACCGTAGTCACCGAGGGCCTCTCCACGCGAGAGGGCGCGGTGATCGGCGAGGCCGTCAGCGAGGGACCCGGCGGACGCACGCCGCCGCCCACGGAGGCGGAAGTCGGCGTCGGCGCAGCCGAGTTGACGGTGCCGTCGGCCTCCGAGGTTCAGCGAGGCACCGCGGTCGCCGTGCCCGCGTCGCCGCGACACTCCAGGACCAGGGCCCGTTGCCCGTCCGACACGTCCAACTCCGTTCGTACGACGCCCACTTGCGTGACCGCTCGGGCGAGGACAAGGCATGGGCAGGCACCGGCATCCTGATGATCGAGGACCACTACCGCGTTCAGTACCACGCGACGTACGCTGCTGCCGCACAGCCGCTACGGCCGACGCGTAGCCGTCGACGAGGACCGCTCGAAGCCCGGGCGGGTACGGACCGGAACGCAGGGGAAGACGGAACGGAAGAGGACGCCGAATGCGGGTGCTGTTGTCCACGTACGGAACGCGTGGCGATGTCGAACCTCTGCTGGCACTCGCGGTGCGGCTTCGGGCGCTCGGCGTGGAGGTGCGGATGTGCGCCCCGCCGGACGAGGAGTTCGCGCGGCGGCTGGCAGGTCTCGGGGTGCGCCTGGTGCCGGTCGGCCCTCCGGTGCGGGAGTTGATGCGCGGGACGACACTGCCGTCGGCGGCGGACCTGTCCCGGTACCGGACCGAGATGGTCGGCACACAGTTCGACGTCTTCCCCGCGGCCGCCGACGGATGTGACGCGCTGGTGGCGGCCGGCCTGGCACAGATCGCCGCGCGGTCGGTGGCCGAGGCCGCGGGCATCCGTTACGTGTACGCGAGCTACTCGGCGGTCAACCTGCCCTCGCCGCACCACGCGCCGCCACCGCGGCCGGGTTGGCCGGAGCCGGAGGCGACGGACAACCGGACGCTGTGGGAGCTGGACGCCCACAACGTGAACGCGCAGTTCCGCGAGACGCTCAACGGCCACCGGACATCGATCGGTCTGCCACCCGTGGACAACGTCCGCGACCACGTCCTCACCGACCAGCCGTGGCTGGCGGCGGACCCGGTCCTGGGACCGTGGCGGGAGACCCCGGGCCTCGACGTGACGCAGACGGGTGCGTGGAGCCTGCCGGACGAACGCCCCCTCCCCGCCGAGCTGGTGACGTTCCTGGACGCGGGTGACCCGCCGGTCTACGTGGGCTTCGGCAGCATGCGCCCGTCGCCGGACATCGCCCGCAGGGCCGTCGAGGCGATCCGCGCACGCGGACACCGCGTGCTCGTCTCCCGCGGCTGGGCCGATCTGGACCTGGTCGACGACCGGGACGACTGCTTCGCCATCGGCGAGGTCAACCATCAGCGTCTGTTCGGCAGGGTGGCCGCCGTGGTGCACCACGGCGGCGCGGGCACGACGCTGACAGCCGCCCGGGCGGGCGCGCCGCAAGTGGTGGTGCCCCTCCAACTGGCGGACAACCCCTACTGGGCGAGCCGGGTCGCAGACCTGGACATCGGCGCGGCACTCGACAGTCCGACTCCGGCCGTCGACTCCCTGGACCTCGCGTTCAAGACGGCCCTGGCACCTGAGACCCGGGCGCGGGCCAGGGCTCTGAGCAGCGAGATCCGCACCGACGGGGCGGAGGTGGCCGCGAACCTGCTGCTCGACGCCCTCCGGTGAGCGCGGCCGGCGCGGGACGCCGGCCAGGGACGACGCGGCCGCTCAAGAGCAACGGGGCCGGGGAAGCACGCCCCGACCGGTCCGGGCGGAGCCCGATCGGCGGGAATCGGACCGGAGTTCCGCCGCGGCCACCCGTCACCCGTCAGCCGTCACCCTGTGAGCGCTCGTCGCACCGCGCCTGACGCGGTGGTCCACTGCTAGCGTTCGGACGCATGGAAGACGGCGTGTACGTGGGCAACGCGGGCAAGGACGCGGCACTTGACCGGGGCTGGCTGCTCGGGCACTTCAAGGACGACGGTGGCCCTCGCCACAGCGACGCCGTGGAGGTCAAATGGGGCGTCCACCCACGCGGCGAGCAGCGGGCACAGTGGGTGAGGGGCGAGGTGCGTTCAGCGCTCCTGGTCCTCATCAAGGGTCGCTTCCGTATGAAGTTCCCCGGTCGTAGCGTGCTGTTGGAGGAGCAGGGCGACTATGTCGTCTGGGGCCAAGGGGTGGATCACTCCTGGGTCGCCGAGGACGAGTCCGTGGTACTGACCCTGCGATGGCCCTCCGTGCCTGGATACGCCGTGCCACAAGAGGAAGAGCGGACGGGTTCGTAGCGCCGAACGCCACTCCGCCTGACGGCTGCGGACCTCTCGGTCACGGTCCCGGAACCCGGTCCCGGAACCTGACCGCAGTCGGTTCCGGGACCGCGTCCGAGGTGGACGGTCCGCGGCGTCGGCCGCCGTCCGGGGCCGTCAGACCCGGACGGTCTTGAGGGCGCGGGCCCACGACTCCAGCTGGTCGAACAGGGTGGTCGCCGCGGCGTCGTGCTGCTCGGCCGGCTTGAAGACGGAGAAGTTCTCGAAGTCGGTGAACAGCGAGAAGGACAGCTGCTGGCGCACGTGCGCCAGCTGCAGTTCGCTGGCCACGGCGCGCAGGTGCTCGATGGCCCGGGCGCCGCCGAGGGAACCGTAGGAGACGAAGGCCGCGGCCTTGTTGTTCCACTCCCCGTACAGGTAGTCGATCGCGTTCTTGAGCACGCCGGAGGTCGAGTGGTTGTACTCGGGGGTCACGAAGACGTACCCGTCGAACTCGGCAATCTTGGCCGCCCACGTCCTGGTGTGCTCACCCTGGTACTGACCCATGGCCGGCGGCATGACCTCGTCCAGGTGGGGCAGCGGATAGTCGGCGAGGTCGACCAGCTCGTACTCGACACCCGTACGGGCACCGGAACGGTCCACCACCCAGTCCGCCACAGCCTTGCCATTGCGTCCCGGCCGGGTACTACCGAGAATCACGGCGATCTTCAGGTCACTCATGCGGTCTTCTCCTTGACGGGCCGGCCGGCGTGAGGCCGATCCTCTTGACTTGAACCTTCATTTCACACCCTAGGCCGCGACATATGAATATTCAAGTGTCGGCCGCGATTCGTGAACGTTCATGCCCGATAGACTCCGGGGCATGCCCGAACAGCCTCCGCGCCCGAACGATCAGCCCCGCTGGCTGACCCCGGCAGAGCTGGAGACCTGGCAGCGGTTCAGCCTGATGCTGCACAGACTGCCCACCGCCCTGGAAACGCAGCTCCAGCACGACGCACAGCTCAGTTACATCGAGTACTACGTCCTCGCCGGACTGTCCGACCAGCCGGGGCACCGCATGCGCATGAGCGACCTGGCCGTCCTCACCAACTCCGAGCAGTCCCGCCTCTCCCACCTGACCAGCAGGCTGGAACGCCGGGGGTTCGTCCGCCGCGAGCCCGACCCCACCAACGGCCGCTACACGCATGCGATCCTGACCGAGGCCGGCCACGCCCATCTCCGCGAAGCCGCCCCGGGACACGTCGCCCGGGTACGCGACCTCGTCTACGACGTCCTCGACCCCGCCGAGCTCGACAACCTGCGCACCGCCGCCGAGAAGATCGGCCGGCGCATCGACCTGCGGGAAGAGCAGGCCTGTCCGCGCAAGGACACCACCTCCAGGCAGCCCCAGCGGGACGCCACGCCCTGACGGGCCCTCCCACGTGACGGACGGATCCGGGGTCACCAGGGGATGACGCCGCCACCCTCCCGGAGCCAACCCGTCGGACCGCCGCCGGCCGGCACGGCGAGCCGGATCGGCGTAGCCGCGCCCTGGCCAGACCCCGATCGCGGACACCCGGCCGGTCCCCTCACGGTGTGACGGGGCCGTACGCCATGGGGTCCTCCGTCCACACCGCACCCGTTGACTTTTGGTCGCTGACCAACTCTACTGAGGCGCAGAACTTGGTCACCGACCAAGAGCGGAGGTGGCTGAAGCATGACCGGACCGGCGGCGTTGATCTCCGGCGGCGACCGGCCCCGCACGGCGAGCACGCTCATCGGCGGCCGTGCCCCCGGTCGGCCCGCATGGCTCGCCGGAGACGACGACCCGGCCACCGCACCCACGAACTCCCCAACGACACAGGGCCGTTGGGGAGCGTCGTCGACAGGCACAGAGGAACACGGGAGACCGACATGACCACGAAGACATGGTTCATCACCGGCGCGTCCAAGGGGTTCGGCAGGCAGTGGACCGAGGCCGCGCTGGAGCGGGGCGATCGGGTCGCCGCGACGAGCCGGACCACCGGCGCGTTCGACGACCTGGTCGAGATCCATGGCGACCGCCTGCTGCCGCTCGCACTGGACGTCACGGATCGCACGGCCGTCCATGCCGCGACAGGTCGGGCCGCGGACCACTTCCGCGGTCTCGACGTCGTGGTCAACAACGCCGGTTACGGACTGTTCGGCATGGTCGAGGAGATCAGCGAGGAACAGGCCCGGGCCCAGATCGAGGTGAACCTGTTCGGCCCCCTGTGGGTCACGCAGGCCGCGCTGCCGTACCTGCGCGCCCAGGGCGGCGGCCACATCATCCAGGTCTCGTCCATCGCGGGCGTCTTCTCACTGCCGGGCCTCGGCGTCTACCACGCCTCGAAGTTCGGTCTGGAGGGATTCACCGCGAGCCTCGCCAAGGAGGTCAGGGACTTCGGCGTCAAGGTCACCCTGGTCGAACCCGCCGGGTACGCCACCGAATGGGCGGGACCGTCCGCCGTGCACGCGGAACGGCAGCCCGCCTACGACGACTTCCGCGCCGCCATGCAGCGGCCGGCCGGGGTGCGCGGCGAACCGGCCGCCACCCGCGAGGCGATCCTCGCGGTCGTCGACGCTGACGAGCCGCCGCTGCGGATCTTCTTCGGCAGGGGGCCGCTCGACGTGATCCGGGCGGAGTACGCGTCCCGCATCGACGAGTGGGAGCGCTGGGACGCGGTGTCCCAGGCGGCGTTCGGCGCCTGATCCGGTCCATGGAAGGGGCTGTGGGCAGCCCACTTGTACCATGACCGGGAATTCGCCGGTGGACGGCGGAGAACGGAACGGGACACGGGAATGCGCTGGACACTGGACGACGTGATCGAGGCGGCGTTCACCACGCTCGACGCCGAAGGGCTCGACGGGCTGACGCTGCGTGGCGTCGCCCGCACCCTCGGCTCCCACCTCAACTCCGTGAGCTGGTACGTGAAGACGAAGCAGACCCTCATCGAGACGATGGCCGACCACATCGTCGGCTCCGTCGACGTCACCCACCTGCCCGACGCACCGATCGAACGGGTCCGCACGGTCGTCACCCGCTACCGGGACGCCATGCTCGCGCACCGCGACGGCGGCCGCCTGGTCGCGGGCACCTTCAGCGGCACGGGCAAGACACTGCGCGTCGCCGACACCATCGTCGGCGCCCTGCTGGACGCCGGACACCGCGAGGCGGACGCGGCCCGCCTGTGCTGGTCGGCCGTCTACTTCACGCTCGGTCTGACCCAGGAGCAGCAGACGCCGTCCGACGATCCCCGCGGCTCGTTCCACGAACTCGTCGCCACCGGCAGCTATCCCGCCCTCGCGCTGGTCGGCGAGCACCTCATGGTCGGGGACTCCTACGACGAACGCTTCCACTACGGACTGTCGCGGCTGCTGTCCCCGGAGGCGTGAAGCCCCCTCGGCGACGCCGCCGCAGCCCTGCCGGCCCCCGGCACTCGGCCCATGTTCCGAACCGGTCGGCAGGGCGTCCGAGCCGGACCCGCGTCCGCCGGGCACCCTTTCGGCGCACGCCGGCACAGCGGGCGAGGCCGGCACTGCCCGGCCGCCACCGCAGGCGAGCCCGGCCCTACCTGTCTGCGGCGCCGTTCAGGGCCGAACCAGCCCGGGGGCCGGAACCCTCCGGCGCTCCCTCGCCCGGCCGCAGGGCGGTGTAGGGCGGACGGCTCGGCCGGTCGGGAACGCGTATGCGGCTGCCGAGGGCCACCCCCAGCTGGAAGCGGTTGTCGACGCCGAGGCGGTCCATGAGGGACCGCAGGATGTTCGTCACCGTGCGGGGACTGACGTCGAGCCGGCTCGCGGCACTGGCGTCCGTGTGGCCGGCGAGCAGCAGGGCGATGAGCTTGCGCTGGCGCTCGTCCAGCGGCATGACGGCGGCCAGCCGGTCCTCGACGCCCGGTCGGAGGTGGCTGCTCCGTTGTGCGCTCCCAGGTGTCCGGAGGCCGTTGTGACGCAGGGGTGTGGGGTTCGCTGACGTACGCACGGGACTCCCTTGGTCGGTGTGATCAAGAGTGGCGAGGGGGGTGAATGGATGAGGGTTGTGTCGGGCGCGCGTGAGGGGCGGAGGAAGTGTCGGGCGCGGGTGAGCAGGGCGTGGAGCGATCCGTCGCGCGAGTGGAGACGCTTCCTGGAATCGGTCACATGTGACCATTCGATCTGTGGTCAATAACTTCACTCGTAACCTGGAAGTGCCGAAATCGGAATCATCCCTCCGAGGTCACTTGTCCTGGCGTCGGCACGCCTCTCAGCTGCGCAAACGCCTCGGAGGTCCGCGTCCGGCAAAGAGTGGACCGGCGCCTCTTCCGGCCGCCGGGAGGGTACCGACGACTCTCTGGTGCACAATGCTCTGAGCTAAACTTGACTCATTGGTAATGCTCGTAACGCCCGCCAAGTTGACCGAGGAGCAGGTGTGAAGATCTCGGATGAAGTCGGTGCCCGCATCCGACGTCTGCGCCGTGCCGCCGGAATGTCGCAGGCCGACCTCGCGGGCGAGGATCTGTCCGCGAGCTACATCTCGCTGCTGGAGGCCGGCAAGCGCACGCCGTCCACCGAGGTGCTCGAGCAGCTGGCCCGGCGCCTGGGCTGCGAGCTCCCCGAGCTGACCGGCGTTCCGGTGAAGACCCCGGCCGGCGAGCTCGAAGTAGAGCTCAACTACGCCGAGATGGCTCTGAACAACGGAGACCCGCAGACGGCGTTCGAGGCGTACCGCGCCGTGCAGGAGAAGGTGAGCGTCACCTCCCAGGCCGAGATCTACTACAAGGCGGAGCACGGCATGGCCCGCTCCCTGGAGCACGTGGGCCGCCTGGAAGAGGCGGTGGTGCGGCTCGACGCGCTGCACTCCGTCTCCCTGGAACGCCCCGATCTGGTACCGCGACTCACCACCGTGATCGCGCTGTGCCGGTGCTACCGGGAGCTCGGCGACCTCTCCCACGCCATCGAGGTGGCCGAGGCCACCCTCGCCGAGCTGGAGAAGCTCCACCTCGGGCCGACGGTCATCGGCGTCGAACTGCTGTCCACCCTGGTGGGCGTCTACATGGAGCGCGGCGACATGCACCGCGCCTCGTACCTCGCCACCAAAGCCATCGAACAGGCAGGCGCGATCACGGACTCCCGTGCACTGGGCGCCGCCTACTGGAACGCCAGCGTGGTCATGCACCGCAACGGAAAGACCGCGGACGCCCTCATGCTGATCGAGAAGGCCCTGGCCATCTACGCGGAGGGTGAGGACCAGCGCGCCCTGGCACGGCTCCGCAACGCGTACGCCATGGTCCTTCTCCAGTCGGACACTCCGCAGCCGGAGGCCGCACGCGACGTCCTCAGCCAGAGCCTCACCAGCCTGCGCGAGGTCGGCAGCAGTGTCGACATCGCGTACTGCCTCTCGGCCCTGGCCCGGGCGGAACTGCGCCTCGGAAACGCGGCGGTGGCGATCGACCACGCCGAGCGCGCACTGGACCTGCTCGGACCCGACCACCGCCTCCAGAACGCCCGCAACCACCTGGTGCTGGCCGCGGCCCGGCTCTCCCAGGGCGAACGTGAAGCCGCCCAGGTCGCCTACGAGCGGGGCGCCCTGATGCTGGAGGCGTCCGAGGCCAACCGGCAGGCCGCCTTCGCCTGGGCCGAGTTGGCCGAGATCCTGCGACTCTGCGGGGAGGACGAGCGCGCGGTGTGGGCGTACCGGCAGAGCATGCGCTGCATGGGCCACCGCGAGACGTTCCTGACGACGCAGACGCTGACGTCGCACAACTGAGGACGGCGCGGAGCCGGCGGAGACGTCCACCCGGGGCGGCAGTGCGAGGCCACTGCCGCCCTCGGACGTCGCGGCGCGGACCATCAGCAGCAGAGCGGGATGTCGTCGTTGTCCGGAAGCCCGGTGGGCGACGGAGCGGGCGCCGGGACAACGATGTCAGCAGACGAATCGCGACTCCCCTTCGGTCCTTCCTCCGCCGCGGTGGTTCCCAGGGCGGCGGCACACACCAGCATCACGGTGGCGACGAGCAGGCGAGTTGATCGGATCATGTGCTTCTCTCCCAGACGGTGTCTCATGAGCGGCTGAAGCGCGCCGCCCGGCCATGACTCAGTTTTGTGACTGACTTGACTGCCTGGCGACAGCCCGATGTTGGCACGGCATGACTGAGTCAGTCAATGCATGAATTAGGTGAAGCGACTCGCGCATCCTGTCCGCATATGTCCAACTTTTCGAAGTTCCTCGCGGTCGAAATACATGGATTATTCAGGCGAAATTGAATTCGAAAAAATACGTGGCGGGCAATGACTTGACATGACTATCTTTTGTGACAGCCAGTGAAGTTCTGTCATCATGCAGACGGGGAGTGATGTGAGTGCGCGAGTGTCCCGCAGGGGAGAGCGAGTGAGTGAGCCGTACGTCCGTGCCGCGTCGGCGCTGGCCGAATGCCTGGTGGGCCGCGGCTACCGTCGCCGGCCGCCGCGGCCCCTGCTCGCCGACGACGGCGGAACGACGCTCTTCACGTCCGTCGCGTCCCCGTCCTGGCGGAGGTCCCTGACCGGCTACCCGCGGCCCGAGCCTGGCGGCGCCGCCGTCCTCCAATGGGTCCTGAACACCAGTCGGCTGGTGACACCGCCCGCCGCCTCACCCCCCAGTGCCAGTCGCGCGGTGGGCGCCGTCTGGACGGGCACGCGCCCGTACGAGGCGGCGCTCCGTGACTCCTGGGAGGCCCTGCGCCAGGCCGGCATCGCACCGGGCGAGCTGAGATTCCTCCTCAGCGCGGAGGCACAGGACTCCGCTCCGGTCGTGCAGGCCCTCCTGGACCTCGGCGTCGAGCGCGGGCGCATCACGCACGGTGCGCGCCCGCCGGAAGCCCCGCTGCGCATGGACCCCGCGCTGGGACCCTGTCTGACGCTTCGCCGCACCGTACGAAGGCCCCTGTTCGCGCACTGCGACGCCAGGTGCACCTGCGGCTGTCACGTCTCCGTCGCACACATCCAGTTCGTGGAGCGCCGGCGGGCGGCGGGGCGCATGTCGGCCGTTCCGCAGCCCCTGTTCGAGATGATCGTCTTCGAACACACGCTGACGCACGTCCCTCTCACCCGGCCACCGGAGCCGGGCCGCGCGCTGCCCCCCGTTCCCCTGCTGCTGGAGCCGCTGATCGCGGGCATCTCCGAATTGCTGGCCGGGAAGTCCGCCCCGCCCGGGCCGAACCCCGTCTTCCTCGCCGACGTGTCGAGCAGCGCCTCGCTGCTCCTCGGTGAGGGAATGGCGCCAGGGCCCCGCGGCGGCCCGTACGTCCTGCGGCGGCTCATCCGCATGATCGGCACCGAACTGGTCCTGCACGGACTGCCGTCGGCGTTGCTGATGTCGGTGCTCGCCGCCACCGAGCCCGCCTATCGGGCCCCCCACGGCTTTCCCCGGTTGTCCGCGCGGTCCTGGGGACATGTGGCGGACGAGCACGACGCCTTCACGAGGGTGCTCAGGAAGGGGCGCGACCATGTGACACGGCCCGGCGCCCTCTCGGACCGGCCGTACGAGATGGCTCGGCAACTGATACGGCTGAGGTCCGAACGCGGGGTGCCGCTCGGACTGTCGCTGCGCTGGTGCCGCGAAGCGGGGATGGAGCTGTCCCACGTCCACCTGGCACTGGCGGATCTCTGGGACACCGAGACGCCCGCGCTCCGGGCCGGCCCCTCGGTGTGACGTGCCCGCGGCCCACCCCTTGCCGGGAACGCAGGCCGCTCCCGGCCTGTGGGCCGACCGCACCGGTGGCGGCCGGCCCAGCGGCCGGGAGCGAGGACGGGCGGACGGACCCCGCCCGGCTCAGCGTCCGCCCGGACTGGTCGTGAGGGCCGGGTCCTTGAGCGCCACGGGATCGAGGACGGCGTCCACCGCCTCCTTGAGATCCGCGTCCAGAGTGATCTCACAGGCCACGGCGTTGGCGGTGATCTGCCCGGGTTCGGCGGCTCCGATGACCGCGCTCGCCACGTTCGGTTCGTGCAGGACCCAGGACAGCGCCAGGACGGGCAGCGGGAGACCCGCCTCATGGGCCAGCGGCAGCAGACGCTGAACCCGTTCGAGGATGTCCTCGCGCAGCACCTTCTCCATGAAGTGACCGCCGAATCCCCTGGTGTCGGTGGCCCGGGACCCGGGCGGCGGCGGCCGCCCCGGCAGGTACTTCCCCGTGAGTACGCCCTGCGCGAGGGGGGAGAAGGCCAGTTGGCCCAGGCCCAGTTCCCGGCAGGCGGGGATCACCTCGGCCTCGACGACTCGGTGCAGGGCCGAGTACCGGCACTGGTTGGAGACCAGCGGTACGCGCAGTTCACGGGCGAGGGACTGCGCGGCGCGGATCTCCTCCGCCCGCCACTCGGAGACACCGATGTAGAGGGCCTTGCCCGAGCGGACGACGTCGGCGAAGGCGGTCATCGTCTCCTCCAGCGGGGTCCCGTGATCGAAACGATGGGCCTGGTAGAGGTCGACGTAGTCGGTGCCGAGCCGGCGCAACGAGACGTCGATGGTCTCCATGATGTGCTTGCGCGAAAGGCCCCGGTCGTTCGGCCCCGGGCCGACCGGCCAGTACACCTTGGTGAAGATCTCGACGCCGGAGCGGCGCTCGCCCGCCAGGGCGCGGCCGAGGATCTCCTCCCCCGCACCGAACGCGTACCCGTCGGCCGTGTCGAAACTGGTGATGCCGCAGTCCAGCGCGGCCCGTACGCACGCGAGGGCCGCGTCGGCGTCGATCTGCCCTCCGTGGGTGATCCAGTTCCCGTAGGCGATCTCACTCACGTGCAGGCCACTGCGGCCCAGCCGCCGGTGCTTCACGGTGTGCCTCCCGTCATGCGCCGTCCTCCGGATCCGTCCAGAAGTGCACCGTGACGGTCTTGCGGGTGCCGGGCGGCGATGCCCGCACCGCCGAAATGCCGTGCAGGGAACGGGCTGTCGTCTCGATGAGCACACTGCGGCCGAACACGGGCAGGATCCTGGCCGTCGGCTCCCCTCCGTCGGGCTCGCCCAGTTCGAGCCACCCGCCGTCCTCCGGCCGCCAGCCCTCGCTGAGGTACGTGAACAGCGAGTACCGGCGCAGCCGCCCGGTCTCGGGATGCCGGTTGGAGCCGACGTGCGCGTGATGGACGGCGCCGTGGCCCGCGAGGCGATAGCTGCCCCAGTCCCCGTCCGGCTCGGTGCGGAGGCCCTCGACGCCCGTCACCTTCGCCAGGAACGCGGCGAGGTCGTCGCCGAGCAAGGCCGCACACACCTCCCGCAGGGCCGGACCGGCCAGGCCGATGTCCTGCGAGTGCCAACGGGGGATGCCGGGTTTCGCCGTCATCACGGAGGTGTCCGGATAGGCGTCCGCGGCGGCCCGCAGTGCCTCCCGGCGGAGGATTCCCTCCCAGACGTAGTGGGGGAAGGGGTCGGCGCGGAAGCAGGGCGGCGTCGCCTCGTCCAGTTGCCGTTCCATGGCCGCAAAGTCGATCACTGCTGTTCCTGCCTTTCTCGGGGACGCCGGGCGGCGTCCGACGGGGTGTCCCGGTCCGGGGTTTCCGGGGTGACGGCGAGCCGCGCCCGGCCGTTGGAGCAGGCGCCGTCCGGGAGGGCGAAACGCCAGCCGTGCTGGGGGCAGACCACCGAATCCAGTTCGGGGTCGTAGTCCTGCGGGCCGAGTCGCGCGCCGAGGTGCGGGCAGGTGTCGGACACCAGGTAGGTCCCGGTGCCGGCCTCGAGCCGGAACTCACCCGGTTCGCGGTCCTGGGCCGTCCGGTCGAGGTACTCGGCCAGGTCGTCGGGTGCGCTGCACCGCAGCACCGACATCAGCTCCTCGTTGTAGGCCCCGATGCCGGGACGCCAGGCCTCGAAGCGGAAGGAGAAGAAGAACTCCTCCCAGCTCATGCCGCCGTCGAGGATCTCCGGCAGGAACCGCGAGGGAAGGGTGAACCGGTAGTCGTGAGGGTCCGCTCCCGGCCCGCTTCCCTCCCGGATCCGCAGGGAGCGGAAGTCGACGAGCCAGAACCCTCCACCCGGCCCCTGGACGTCGAAGGCGACGACGGCGTCGACGGCCCGGCACAGGCTCTCGCCCGCCGCGAACAGCGCGGCGAAGTGGGCGGCGAACGCCTCGTAGAGACTGCCGCGCGGTTCGGGGTGCCGGGCGAGCACCTCGGCGATGGCGGGCGCCCGCCTGCGGGCGTAGTCCGCCGTGTACGCCGGCAGGTCGTCCCAGTCGAACTCCTCCCGGATCTTCGGGTCGGGACGCAACTCGCCCGTGGCCACGTCGAGTTCGTCGCCCGGCAACGGTGCCGTGGTGCGCTCCGCCAGGTCGGGGTGTTCGCGCCCCAGCCACGCCAGGAGTTCGGGCGGTGTGGTGAAGACGGACGACTCCGCGAAGAAGTGCGGGGCGAGGTCCGGGTCGAGCAGGGCAGGCGGCCCGGCGAACGCGACGGCGCTGCGCGGGTTGAGCGCCTGCATGTAACGGGTCCAGCGGCGCATGGAGTTGACCTTCTTCCGCTCCGCGGCCTCCACCTGCTCCCGCTCGGGGAAGGAGTAGGCGAACGGGAACCACGTGGCACCCGAGAACTGCGCCATCACGACGTCGACGCGCGGATGGAGCCGCCGGATGGCGCGCAGCTGGTCGCGGTCCACCTGGCAGTCGTTGAGGTTGACCACGACCTGGCCGGTGACGGTGTCCTCGATGACGAGGGCCGAGTCCTGGTGCCGGGGTGTCGGCGAGTGGATCAGACGCAGACGCAGTGGCCCCGCTCGCAGGACCTCCTGGTCGCGCAGGAGCACCGGAGCCGGGCCGCGCAGCGAGGCCACGAGCCGCTTCCAGCTCGGCAGCGGGTAGTCGGGCATCAGCAGGGTGACGGACGGGTCGAGGGCGTTCAGCACCTCGGCGTCGAAGTGGTCCTGGTGATCGTGCGAGACGTACACATGGGTCGCGTCGTGCGTCAGGGGGGCGTACGGGCTGTTGTCGGGGAGTTGGTGCCAGCCCGAGAGGAAGGCGCCGTCGGAGGTGAACCACGGGTCGCAGACCAGTCTGACGCCGTCGGCCTCCACGAGGGCGCCCGCGTGCCCCAGGAACGTGATCTTCATGACTGCCTCCACGGAGGTGAGTGGTGTGTGGGGGTCGGCCGCTGGGCCACGACGAGGTGCCGGGCGAGGTTCGGATCCGAGGAGTCGGCGAACGGCCGTCCGACCAGGGTCACTTCGAGCCCCGCCGAGGAGAGCTGGGCGGCGAGCCGCTCGGCGGTCGGCACGTGCAGCACCGAGTGGAAGACCTCTGGCGGGCCGGCTTCCGGGTCCTCGCCCACCGCGATGATCCGATGGCCGAGCAGCGCTCCGCCGTCGGCGACGAAGCCCTCGCTGAGCAGCAGGTGCGGGCCGTCCCGGAAGACCGATCCTCCCTGACGGCGGTGGACTTGGCGGCCCTCGTCGAATCCCCGGACACCGTCCTCGGCGAGCCGCAGGTCGAGGACGACGGTGCCGCCCCGGCGCAACTGCCGTACGAGGGTGCCGAGGAGGGACGTCAGCTCCCGCGGGGCGAAGAAGTTGGCGGCGTCGTAGGTGAGCAACAGGGTGTCGTACGTGCGGCCGGCCGGTGCCAGGGCCGGGTCCAGGGCGTCGCCGAGCAGGAAGCGGATGTCGTCCTGCCCGGCGAAGCGGCTCCGGGCGTGCTCGACGACGGCGGGGCCCGCGTCGATGCCGACGTAGGAGGTCATGCCGTGGCGGCGCAGGGCGGTCGTGTAGTGCCCCGGTCCGCACAGCGGGTGGTGCACGCGGCCGGGCCGCCAGTCGGGCAGTGCCGCGCGCAGCCAGGCGAGTTGGCGTTCGACGACGGCCGGGGGGCGGGAGGAGTCCGTCGTGGCGGTGTCGGTCTGCTCCCGCAGCAGGCGGCGGCTGAACGCCGCGTCGCCGTAGGGAAGGGAGGGCAGCGCGGCGATCCGGGCCCGTGTCATGCCGTCGAGGTCCGGGAGTTCCGGCCAGAGGGACGGGGCGCCGTGCGCGAGAAACTCTCCGGTGATTTCCTGCGGTGTTCTGTCGACCAATTCCATTCCGACTCCGTTGTCCGCGGCGCCGCCGCCCTTCGCTCGCATTCCCGTTCAGGCTGTGCGGACGGAATCCCGTGGTCAACGATTTTGCGGATACCCGCTAAGTCTTGGACTCCGCCGACGGGCCCGGGCATGATGCGCCGTATGTTCGACAATGCGTGCACGGTTGTGCTGGATCTGGTCCCCCATTGCTCCTCCTCCCCGCGGGAGTCATGGAGCGGTCACGACGATCTGCGGCCGCTGAGCAAGGAGGGGATGCGGCAGGCCGACGTCCTGGCCGAGGTGTTCGGAACGGGGGTCGACGCCGTGTACAGCAGCCCCGCGCTGCGCTGCCGCCAGTCGGTCGTCCCGCTGGCGACGGCCTCCGGTCTGCCGGTGGTGGACGAGGACCGGCTGCGGGAGGCCCGGGGGTTCGGCGAGCCGGCGGCCTGGACGGAGGGTGTCTTCACGCCGATCGGTCCGTCCCTCGGCGGCGCGTGGGCCGCGGGCCGCGCCATGGGTGCCCTGGCGGACATCGCCGTCCGTCATCAGGGCGGTCACGCGGTCGCCTGTTCGCACGGCGACGCCATACCCGCCGTACTGGCGTATCTGGCGGCGGCCCACGACTGTGCGCTGCCGCGGATCGTGGGGCGGGGCAGCTGGTACCGCCTGCGGCTGGAGGGCGGGCGACTGTCCATGGAGGGACTGCGTCCGACGGACACCGTCTGAAGCCCTCGCGGCCGGCAGGCGGGCCCGGCAGGCCTGACGGGCCCGGCCCTCGGGCTGGGCCCGTCGAGCAGGGCCGGCAGGCGGAGCCGGCGGGCCTCACCGGCGCGCGAGGTCCCGCAGGTCCGGCTGAGCCGCCTCCAGCAAGGCCGTCATGACGTCGGCGCGGCGCCGTGTGTCCGGGTCCTCCGCCATCTCGTACCGGGACGCGCCGTCCCGGGCGAGCAGCCGCTCCGCCAGCCGGACCAGGGGAAGTCCGAAGTGGTACGCGGCCACGAGCCGGAACGCGAGGGCGACGGAGTCCGGGTCGCACGGACCGCCCGCCGCCGCCGTCCCCGCGTGGTGGCGGGCGGCAGCGGCGGCGCCGAGAGCGAGCGTGTCCTCGGGCCCCAGGCGCGCGGCGGCCGCCGACGACAGCACGAGGGTGGCCAGGTCCTCACCGGCGGGGCCGGAGCCCACCTGACCCCAGTCGACCGCCACCGTGCGCCCGCCGGACCTGAACAGGTTCCGCGGGGTCAGGTCCCGGTGCACCAGCCCGGCCGGCAGGGACCGCAGCGTCCGTACGGCCCGGTCATGGCCGCGTGCCAGTGACCGCAGCGCGGTGACGGCCGCCGGGGGGAAGAGCC
The DNA here is from genome assembly GCF_042734135.1 of Streptomyces sp. NPDC059668. Classification (NCBI taxonomy): domain Bacteria; kingdom Bacillati; phylum Actinomycetota; class Actinomycetes; order Kitasatosporales; family Streptomycetaceae; genus Streptomyces; species Streptomyces sp. NPDC059668. The sequence goes on from NZ_JBHWEL010000003.1 coordinate 115,480, forward strand.
GGCGCAACGCGGGGTCGGCGCCGGTCGCGGCGTCCGCGACCCGCTCGATCAGGGTGAACCGGGCGTGCAGGGCGGCCTGTTCCACGAAGGGCCTGCACCACCACGGCCGGTCCGCGGGCCGCTGCCGTTGCGAGCGGGCGTGGAAGCCGCCCAGGGACTCGGCGGTGTCGAGCAGTTCACCGGCCGCCCAGTCGTCGCCGGGTCTTCCCTCCACCTTCTCGAGCCACAGGCGGATCCGGTCCCCCGGCATCGGCACGATCCCCAGACACCGGACGGCGGCGAACCGGCCGTCGGCCGTGCCCGGAAGCGGAGAGGCGAGGGCCAGTGCCTCGCGCCGCCAGTACGCCCAGTCCCCCGGGCCGTCGCCCCCGTCGTCGATCTGACGGGCCAGGTCCCGCCGGCTCGGCTGCCAGCGGCGGTGTCGGACCTGTTTGAGCACGGCCTCCCACGGGTGGTCGCCGTGGTCGGACGAGGCCGTTCCGCGCACCACGTACAGGCCGTCACTCGCTCTGCTCCAGCTCTCGTAGCCGATCGGTTCGCAGCTGAAGTCGCGCACGTGGGCCGTGGGTTCCGCGAGCAGGGTCCGCACCGGTTCCCGCAGGTCCTCGATGGTGAGACCGGGCGGTGTGCCCGGGTTGCGGTAGGGCGGGCCCGGCATCGGACGCCGCCCTCAGACCGCGCGCCGCGCGTCGGCGACGGCGGCCCGCAGATAGGCGCGGAGGCGGTCGCTGCGTACCTGGTCGAAGCACTCCAGGGCCGACGCGTGGCCGATGTCCAGCGACTCCAGTTCGACCGCGAGCCGCCGACGCAGCACGGCTGCCAGCGGGGAGCCGTCCTCGTCGGCCGGCTGGATGCGGGAGAGGTAGTGGATGACGTTCGCGAACGCGAGGGCCGCGTGCACGATGCCGAACACCGGGCGGTCCTCGTTCTTCCACGGTGAGTGGAACCGCGGTCCGCCGTCCTCGAAGACCACCCCCTCGGCCGCGAAGGACTCGTTCAGCCAGGAGTGCGTGGCCTCGTGGACGAGGGTCTCGCCCAGGCGCAGCGGTTCGTCGGTCCAGTTCAGCACGACGGTGCTCGGCAGGAAGTCGAACGTGTAGCTGCGGCAGGTCGCGCCCAGCGGGACGGTGCCGGTCCGGATGACGACGGCCGTGGAGGAGCGCAGCACGTCGCTGCCGACCGCGAGTGCGGCGTCCACGGCCTCGTTCAGGGTCCGCGCGATCTGTTCCCGCTCCCCCGCGCTCTGCTCGGGCAGGGTGTCGAGGAGGTACATCTGGCTGCCGAGGCGGTCGTCGTCGACGGCGGCGCAGTCCGCGGCCCGTACCACCAGGACGGGGCCGACGGCCGTGGGAACCGCTCGGGCACGCAGCTCCGCCCGGTTCTCCCACAGCCGCACGGCCCGCCGGGCACGGTCGGCGTCACGCGTCCGCGCGGCGATCCGCGCCTGCTGGAAGGCGTGGTGCAGGACGGCGTTGTCGAAGGCGTCCGCTGCCCCGTCCGGGCCGCCGAGGTCCGTACCCGGCACAAGCTCGCGGAGACTGGCCAGGAGGGTGCGCGCGCGGTCGGAGCGGTGCTCCACGAGTCGCTCGGTGAGGTCGGTCCGCAGCAGCTCGGTGGACGTGCCGTCCTCCGAGGCCGCCGTTCCGGCGGTCTCGGCTCCGGCGGTCTTGACGGTCCCGGTCTCGACGGTCTCGTTCTTGAGGGTCCCGCTGTTGACGGTGTCGGTCTTGATCATGGTGATTCCCGGTCCTTTCGGGGCGGGCGCGGTCAGCGTACGGCGGTGGGGGCGGCCCACCGGCTCAGGTGCTCCGCCTTCTCGGCGTCCGTCAGCGGTCTGATCTCGCGGATGTAGTCGAAGGGGGATTTCACGGCGAACTGCCGCCGGTTCCAGCAGGGATAGGTCGTTCCGACGAGCTCGGCGACGATGCCCATACCGGCCGTCCGGCCGACTCTGTCCGGCAGTTCGGACCGCAGGGCGCGCAGCGCGTCGTAGATCTCCTGCCGGCGTGAGGACACCCGCGCCGTCGTGCCCCGCGGTTCCCGCGCGGCGAGCCGGTCGTACAGCTGGAAGGCGAGGGAGTCGGCGAGGACGTCGGCGAGCCAGTCCCGGTCCGCCGCGGGCAACGGGGCGGAGCGGGTGCCCACGGCCTCCTCGGTGCGCAGCCACTGCCTCATCCAGGACCGGGCGCCCTCGCGGAGCAGCGCCTCGGCGAACGCCGGCGGGTCCGTGCCGGGCGGGCCGGGACACGCCACGTCACACAGGTCGGCGATCCCGGCGGAGCGGGCGTCGTCCCCGAGCACCACGGCTCCGACGCCGAGGTCGACGACGTATCCGAGGCCGACGCCGTTCAGGGTCCGCCGGGCGTCGTCGGTGGCCGCACGGGCCCGCGGCCCGGCCCGCCGGAGCCGGAGCGGGCCGCCTTCGGCCGTGCCCTCCAGGACCGCGATCGCAGGGCCGTCCGGCGGGGTTCCGGGACCGGGGTCCGCCTCGGAGACGTCGAGGGCCACCGCCGGGCTGCCGGCGAGACCGGTCAGGGCACGGCCGAGTGCGTGGGGCGCGCCGCGGAGTGCGACGGCCGCCACCTCGTCACCGGCCGCCTCGGCGGCGCGCCGGGCCCAGGCGTTGCTGTGCGGCTCGACCCACAGCAGGAAGGAGTGGATGGCACGGCCGTCCAGGGAGGCGTTCCAGTAGCGGTTCTGTGTCTCGTCGTCGTCGATGACGGGAAGAAGGAACATCGGTTCCGCCCTCTCAGGCCGCGGCCGGCAGGGCCGCGGCGACATGGTCGATGACCTTGCGCCGGTAGTCGCAGTAGTCCTCCTCGAAGCCGGTGCCCTCGAAGCGGAGCCGGTCGGGAAGGGCACCGCCGCGGCACGACGCCTCGTGCGAGCAGCCCGCGCACTTGTTCAACAGGGCCGACAGGTCGGTGCGGAGCCGGGGGTTGCTGTCCAGCGTGAGCAGGTCGTCCATCCCGGTGGCGGTGTCCACCGAGCCCAGCAGGGCGCCGGGCATGCTCAGTTCGTCGGAACTGCCGATGCGGCCGTCGGGGTAGAGCGTCACGACGAAGGGTTCCTTGCGGTCGCTGAAGCTCGTGTAGCTGGTCGGCAGCCCCGACAGGGACCGGATGACGCTGAAGAACGGCTCCAGTACGTACGAGCCGTAGGAGCGGGTCGACGACCAGTGCTCGAACGCCTCGATCAGGAAGTCGGCGTACTCGTCGGGAGTGGTCGCCCAGCCGGGCATACCGACGCCGTCGGGGTTGAGGATCTGCAGCGACTCGCGGTTGGGCGTCCGGTACTCCTTGGTCTTCACGTTGAAGTCCAGGCATCCCGAGAGCTTGACGACCTTCACGGCCTCGAACTTGCTGAGCGAGTCCAGCACCTCCGCGGCACGGCCGAGGATGCGGCGGGTGACCACGACGATGACGCCGACGTTGCGTCCGCGGGCGGCCATCATGTCGAGCGCCTTGGTGACCTTGCGGTACGTGGGGCGGTCCCGGAAGTCGACCCGGTGGGCGTTGCCCTGCTCGTCCCCGTCGAGGCTGATGCCGATCTCGATGTCCGGCCATTCGCTGTCGAAGAAGTCGAGCCACGCCTTGTCGAGGAGGATGCCGTTGGTCTGCATGGAGACCGTCACCGCGCCCTCGTAGCGGCGCAGTTCGGCGAAGAGTTCGCCCATCTTGCGGCGTCCGATGAGCAGGGGTTCACCGCCGTGGAGTTCGACCGCCAGCGGTCGCCCGTCGCACAGGCCGAGGAATTTCCGCAGCACCTCCGGCTTCAGCATGAGGGCATTGGGATACGGCTTGCGTCGTTCATAGCAGTAATGGCAGTTGATATTGCACATTTCTCCGGGGAGTTTGAGCATCGCCAAGATGGTTTCCCCGGGCGCCGGCAGCTGCAGTTCCATCGTGCGACTCCTCCGCATCGAATGTCTTCGGGAAGATTCTCGTGCTCTCTCATTTGCGTCAACGAAATACGGTTCTTCTTGCGCGAACCCGCATTTCACCCCGCGGTGGACATCGAGCCGGCCCGTCGCGCCTCTGCCGTCTTCCGTACGAGGGAGGCGGCGGACAGCCACTCGGTCTCGCCGACCGCCGCGGTCAGCCGGTCCAGACAGGGCACGCGGCCGGTCACGTCCGTGCGGCCGGGGAAGACCGACCCGTAAGGCACGTGGACGACACCGGCGGTGCTGCCGGTGGTGTCGAGGACCAGGCGGGCCAGGTCCCCGATGGAAGTCTCCGTGGTGGAACCGATGTTGAGGACGTTGCCGTCCGGCTCCCACGCGGCCTCGGTGTCGGTGAGCTCCAGCAGGCGGCGGGTGAACTGGTCGACGTCGGTGAAGCAGCGGCGCTGCGTGCCGTCGCCGTGGACGGTCAACGGCTCCCCGGCGGCGGCCTGTCGCAGGAAGGTCGGCAGCACCATGCCGTAACGGCCCCGCTGTCCCGGTCCGACGACGTTGAAGGGTCGTACCACGAGTACGGGCCGGTGGCGCGAAGCCTGCCGGCCGAGCCGTTCCATCTCCCACTTGCCGGTCGCGTACCCCGGAGTTCCGCTGTCGTAGGCCAGCGGGACGGCCCGGTCAAGGGGCACGTCCTCGCGCAGGGGGGCGGTGCTGTCGCTGAGTCCGTAGACGGCGGAGCTGGACACCAGGACGACGGGTGTCTCGCCGGACCGGTCCAGCACGTTCGCGGTCCCGTGGTGTCCCACGGCGTAGGCGTGGTCGGCCTGGCCCGTCGCCAGCCGCATGCCGACGATCCCCGCGAGGTGCAGGACGAGTCCGGTGCCGTGCGCGCTCCGCGCCACCGCGTCCGGGTCCAGCACGCTGCCACGGACGAGGGTGACTCCGGGGATGGACTCGACCGACTCCGGGCGCCCTGTCGTCAGGTCGTCCAGGACCCTGACCCGGTGGCCTGCCGCGGCCAGGTGGCGTACGAGGCGGCTGCCGATGAACCCGGCGCCGCCGGTGACCAGGACGGGCTGCGCCGTCGCGGTGGAGGACCACATACGAGCGTCTCCTTCGTGGGTGGGAAAGGGGAAGTGCCCTCGGGAGAGGGGAAGTTGTGGGTGGTCACCCGCGGTCGGCCTCGTCGACGGCCCGCGGCAGCCTCCGCGCCCACCACAGCAGCCGCGGTGCCCAGTCCGTCCTCTCCCGCGGCTCCGCCTCGTCGAGCAGGCGCGCGTAGGTGACGAGCTGGTTGAACGCGGCCACCGGCTCGGCGAGCCGCCACACCGTCCGGCACTCCTCGCGCGACATCAGCGGTGACCAGTGCGTGAAGTACCGGTCGAGAGCACGGGAGCGGGCCGCGGCGTCGGGACAGCTCCGCAGGGCCGCAGCGACGTCGAGGAACGGGTGGCCCACGCTCGCTTCCGCCCAGTCCAGGAGCACGATCCGGCCCGTGTCACGCTCGACGCCCCAGTTCCCCGGGTGGAGATCGCCGTGCACGAGGGTGACGCCGGGTGGTGCCGCCGCCAGCTCGGCGCAGAGCTCGGGGAGCCGGGCACACGCCTCGGTGAAGCGGGTCCGCTCCCGCGCGGACAGCGCGCCGGGCAGGGCGGAGGCCGCTCCGAAGAGATCGCGCCGGGCCGCCGTCGGGACCAGGCCGGCCAGCGCCTCCGGAGTGCGTGACCAGCAGCCCGTGGCGGCGAGTTCGGCCGTCCGCCCCAGCCAGTCGCGTTGCAGTCCGCAGAGGACGGCGAGGGCGCGGCCGCGTGCGTCCTGCGCAAGCTCCGTCCCCGGGCGCAGGTTCACCTCCCGGGTGCACCAGCCGTCGTACGGCTCTCCCAGTGCGACGACGGTGGGGACCGGTCCGTCCCGCCGGTTACCCAGCGCGGCCAGGACCCGGCCTTCGTGCGCCAGGGACGGGTGGGACCGCTTGTGGAAGACGACTCCACCGCTGGTCGCGCAGCGCAGCACCACCGAGAGCGTCCAGCGTTTGACGACCTCGGCCGGGCCGGTGCGCCGCAGCCCGGCCGAGGCCAGTTGGGCGTCGAGGGCGGCGACCGTCCGCGCCTCCCAGCCGGGCAGTCGCCACGGCCGGGCCACCGGGACGGTGCCGGTGTCGACTGCTACGTCGCCTTCGGTGCCGGTGCCGGTGCCGGTACCGGTGTCGGCGCCGATGCCGATGCCGGCGTCCATGGCGGCGCGACCGGTGCCGCCACCGGCGTCAGTGCCGGAAGAAGCGTTCACCGGTCACGACCCAGCTCATACCGTGCTCGGCACAGGCGTCCCGCAGGGCGTCCGCGTCCGCGGAACCCCGCGGCGTGACCAACTGCGTGACGCCCAGGCGGGCCGCCAGCTCGATCACCTCGACGAACGGGAAGTGGTTGTCGGCCGCGAGGGTCACCCCGGACAGGGGCGGTGTCCTGCTCCAGTCCGGTTCCCGGCCGGCGTCCTCCGCGTCCCGCAGCACCCCGGCGAACTCGGCACGGACCGAGGCCGTCAGGTCCCCCTCGGCGAGCCGCGCGCGCCACACGGCACGCTCCGCCGCGCCGACACCCTCGCGGAAGCGCAGGCCCAGGACGTCCGGGTGGTGGCGGCGCTGCCACGTACGGGCCCGGGCGGCGGCCAGCCGGGTGCAGTCCAGGCGGTTCTGCTGGCCCATGCCGATACCGATGGTGGCGCCGTCGACGACGAAGGCCATGGCGTTGGACTGGGCGTGCCTGACCGCCGTGACCGCCACGGCGAGGTCACCGGGGCGGCCGGCCGTGCCGGACTCGGTCCGCAGGCCGCCCGCGAACCCGGACAGCGGTGCCGCCGAGCGCGTCAGCCGCAGTCCCGCGGTCTCCAGGCTCTCCGGCGCGGGAGCGCTCCCGGCGGGCCGCTGCCCGGCGGGGTTCCCGCGCAGCACGATGAACCGGCCGTCGTTGAACCGGGACAGCGCCGCCAGTGCTTCCGGGGTGAAGTCGGGGGCGATGACACCGATGGCGTGGGCGAACAGGGGTGCCTCGGTAGTGACCGGTCCCGACACCGCGACGAAATCGCCGTAGGAACACTTCGGCGCGGTGCTCCGGGCCCGTAGGACGGCCCGGCCGAGGGGTCCGGACGGCAGCGGTCCCGCGTCGTGGAAGTCCTCGTCGCCCGGTGCGGAGGGGACACCGAGCGCGATGCCCGCGGGGGACGTGTGCTTGAAGGAGGCGCAGGCCTCCGTACCGGTGTGGTCCCGCAGGGCGCCGACCGCCTCCCAGGCGCCGAGCGCGTCCAGCACGTTGATGTACGACGGGCTGCCGTGCAGCAACTCGAAAGGGGGCTCTCCCGGGTCGAGCGGTTCCGCCAGTGCGGTCTCGTGCGGGTTCAGCCCTCGGGACAGTTCGATCACGGCGTCTCCGGCGTCGGGAGCGGGGTGGGGGACGGCAGCGGGGAACGGAGTGCGCCCAGGACACCCGTCTGCCAGCCGAGTTCCCACACCAGGGCGGAGGGAGCGGCTCGCGGGCCCGCGCGCGCCACTGCCGCGGGCAGGTCCAGCCAGTCCTTCAGGTGCGTGCGCCAAGTCGTCGGCGCGACGCCGTACGGGGCGTATTTCGCGCGTAGGGCGACGATGTCGCGGCCCTGGAACCGGCCGCGGCGGAACCTGCCGCGGTGGGTGCCGCGGACGCTGACGGACACGACGGTGTCGGCGACGCCGATGGCGTGACCGGCCAGCTGCGCCCGCCAGGAGATGTCGACGTCGGCGAGGGCGGGAAGGTTCTCGTCGAAGCCGTCGAGCTCGTCGAACAGCGCCCGGGAGATGCCCATGAGGCCTCCCAGGACATGCGGTTTGAAGAGGCTGGCGGTCAGGATGTCGCAGAGCTGGTCGGGCGGAGTGGCGCGCAGCACCTCGGGCGGGTTGAGGCGCCGGTAGTCGATGCCGGCGGTGACCAGCTCGGCCTCGTCGAGTGCCGCCGTCATCGCGTCGATGTGGTCGTCGGCGATCTCGTCGTCGGCGTCCAGGAACAGCAGACGGTCTCCGCGGGCGGCGCGTGCGCCGGTGTTGCGTGCGGCCCCGGTGCCGCCGCGCCGGGCGCGGGTGACGACGCGGACGTCGTCGGGCAGGCCGGACCGGTGGCTGTCGACGACACCGGCCAGGTCGTCGGTGGAACCGTCGTCGACGACCACCAGACCCCAGTCGGTGCCGGTGCGCTGGCGTCCGAGAGCGGCGAGCTGCCGGCCGACGACGTGCGCGGCGTTGTGACAGGGCAGGACGACGTCGACGCGGCTCACGAGGTCTCCAGCAGCTGACGTCCGGGCGTCGGAGGCGCGTCCACCGCACGGAACAGGTCCAGGAGCCGGCTGTCCTCGTGCGCACCCGTGGTGTTGCGGAAGACGTGCACCGGGGGAAGGTAGGGCGGCGGGTCGTCCAGCAGCAGGGAGCGGTACACGGTGCTGACCTTGTCGAGGGTGTAGCTGTTCTCGTAGTGCCGCATGCTCTTGCCGCGGGCGACGACCCGGTCCGCGGCCAGGCCGACCGGGACGTCGAGGTAGACGATGAGGTCCGGCAGGAGTGTGCCGCGCGCGTGGTGGCGGTCCAGGGTCTCGCGCGCCGGGATGCCGTAGAGGACCTCCAGGTACGCGGCGTCGCTGAAGATGTATCGGTCCGACAGAACGCTGCGGTCGCGCAGCAGTTCGCCGATCGCGCCGGCCTGGAGCTGCTTGTCGCGGAAGTACGCCTGCGTGATCTCCTGGTGGCTGTGCCGGTGGGGCCGGTCCTCGCGGACGTCGATGATGACGCGGGCCGCCTGCGGGTCGAGCCAGGAGTGCTGTCCGATGCGGGACAGGGGGCGCCCCTGGGCCCGCACGTGTTCGGCGATCAGCCGCGCGGTCGTCGTCTTCCCGGATCCGTCGACGCCCTCCAGCGCGAGGAAGCCGTGGTTCGTGGTGCTGGGCAAGGGGATCTCCCTGTCTGCTGTCTGGGTCATGTCGTCAGCGCCGAGCTGTCGGCCGCCCATGCGAACGCCTCCTCCATGACCTGGGACATGGAGGAGTAGGTCCACGTGCCGTAGCGGCCGAGCGGGGTGATGCCGCGGGAGGTGAGGAACCGGGTGGCCTCGGCGGTGGTGTCCCGGGCGGCATCGGTGAAGACGACGTAGCCCGGGTCGGTGGTGAACACGCTCGATCCGACGATCCGGCTGCCGGGGGCGAGCAGTCCCACCGCCTCGACGCCCCGCCGGACCTCGGCCACCAGGGCGTCGTCCGAGGCCCGCGGTCCCCCGGAGGGTTCGAGCACCTCGGCGAGCACGCCCCAGCCCTCGGCCGGCGCCATGTCCGGGTCGAACTCCGTCATGAACACGAGGCGGGTGAAGGGAACGTCCTCGCGGGTGTAGTACCGCCAGTGCCCGGTGTCGCGCGGACGCGGCCCGCGCACGGCGAGGGCCACCGACCGGACGCGGTTGCGGGGCAGGTTCCGGCACCGTTCGACCAGTGCGGCGGGTGCCTGTTCGCACAGCGACACGGTGGTGGGCAGCGGCAGCGTGGAGACACAGTCGCGCGTGTAGCGGAAGTCGGTGACGCCTTCGGGTGAACGGGTCCGTACGGTGCGGGTGTCCGGGTCGACGGCGGTGACGACGTGCCGCAGCCGCAGGTCGCTGACACGGTCGGCCAGAGCCCGGGACAGTACCTCCATACCGCGCCGACCCCCGTTCGTGGGACGGGGGTACCAGCCGCGTGCGTTGTAACCGGCCGTCGGCCGGGGGGCGTTCGCGCCGCGCTCGATCTCCTCGACGCTCGGCCGGGTCAGGTTCCAGTGGAAACCGGAGGCCGAGAGGCTGCTGAGCGGACGCTGCCAGAGCTTCCGGTTGTACGGGAAGAAGAACAGCTCGCACAGGGTGCGGCCGAAGGCGCTCAGCAGCAGCTCCTCGTAGTTGTCCGGTGAGGCCGGCTGCTCGTGCGCGGTCCGCAGGTCCGCGAGGCACGCTGCCCGTACTTCGGCGGGCAGACCGTGCAGGTTCAGCTGGACGGGGAACCGGGTCGCGCCCCGCGTGGTCTCGACGCGGGCGTCCGGCGGGCACGGCCGCAGTGTGTCGCCCAGCAGGGAACGCACCCGGGTCTCGACGTCGGGATGGCTGAAGTAGAGGAGGTGGATGACGCGATCGAACCAGTAGTCCCCGATGCGCTCGGTGCGCACCAGACCGCCGGGCCGGTCCTCGGCCTCGACGACGACGGCACGGTCACCCAGGAGGGAACCGGCGGCGAGCCCGGCCAGCCCACCGCCGAGGACGAGTACGTCGGACTCCACCTCACGGTCCGCACGGGCCGCCCACGGGGACGTGTTGAGCATGACGAGCCACCTCGCAGTGCGGGCAGGGGACGAACGCCGGCCACGAGTGCGGACCGGCGGGGGGAGCCGGCGGGCGGCCGCTGAGCAACCGCCCGCCGGTGTGGGACGACGCAGGTCAGACGGCGTCCGAGGTCTGCTCGGTGACGTGCTCCCACGGCTTCACCGAGACCGCGGACGAGTGAGCCGTGTCCTTGGCGCTGACGGATTCCAGGTCGTACGACTTCACGGCGTCGACGAACGCGTCGAAGGAGATCTCGTTCTTCTCGGACATGGTGTACCTCTTCCTTTTCTTGGGGGGAAGCGGTTGATTCCCTGAAATGAAATTACCAGCGACTTCACGAGGGAATCAACGAAATGCAGGTCCGGCAATTTCCGAAATACGCACCATGTATTTCCGCCCATGCGAACAGCCCGGCCGGCCTCCGTTTTCCCTCTCACGGAGCCGACCGGGCAATTCCACGCGCGGGATTTCAGAGATGCACCACGCGCGCGCCCACGGTCCGCCCGCTGGTGTCGAACAGCAGCGGCGCGGTGTCCGCGATGGCGGGGAGGTCGTAGTCGAGATGCGGTTGCAGCAGCACGACGAGATCGGCGTCGGCCAGCGCATCATCCAGCGAGGCGGCGGCGGCCACACTGCGCCCGTTCAGCCGCAGTGTCCTGAGGTAGGGGTCGTGGAACCGCACCCTGGCCCCGAGGCCGAGCAGCAGTTCGGCCACCGGAACCGCCGGGGAGCCGCGGCCGTCGGCGATGTCGGGCTTGTAGGTCACGCCGAGCAGCAGGACCCGGGTGCCGCGGACGCTGCGCTCGCGGTCGTTGAGCAGACGGACGATGCGGTCGACGACATAGGCCGGCATCCGGTCGTTCACCTCCTGCGCCAGCTCCGTCAGCCTGAGGGGGCGGCCCGCGGAGCGTCCGCTGAAGGCCAGGTATCCCGGGTCGACGGGGATGCAGTGGCCGCCCACACCGGGGCCCGGCGAGAAGGACTGGAAGCCGAACGGTTTGGTGCCGGCCGCGGCGACGACCTCCCACACGTCCACGCCGAGCCCGTCGCAGTACACCGCCACCTCGTTGACCAGCGCGATGTTCACCTGGCGGTAGGTGTTCTCCAGGAGCTTCGTGAGCTCGGCCGCGGCGGGGGTGCTGACCGTCACCACTTTCTGCACCATGCGTTCGTACAGCGCGGTGGCGGCCTCGGCGCACCGTGGGGTGACTCCTCCGACCACCTTCGGGGTGTTGTGCAGACCGAAGGCCGGGTTCCCCGGGTCGACGCGCTCCGGCGAGAAGGCCAGATGGAAGTCGTCGCCGACCACTCGGCCCGACTGCGCGAGGACGGGCAGCAGGACGTCGGTGGTGGTGCCCGGGTAGGTGGTCGACTCCAGGACCACGAGCGCTCCCGCGCGCAGCCGCGGCGCCACCAGGTGAGCGGCGTCGAGGACGGCGCTCAGGTCCGGCACGGAGCCGCGCAGCGGTGTCGGTACGCAGATGGTGACGGCGTCCGCCCCGGTGATGACGTCCGGGTCGGTGGTCGGGGTGAAGCCCGTGGCCAGTGCCTCGGCGATCTCCTCGTCGGAGATGTCGTCCACGTGGCTGAGCCCGCGGGCCAGGGTGCTGATGCGCGTGGCGTCGAGATCGAAGCCGGCGACCCGCATGCCGTTGCGGGCAGCCGCGACGACCAGGGGCAGCCCGGCATAGCCGAGTCCGACGACAGCGAGGTCGTACTTTCCAGCCACGGCCCCGACTCCTTCCGTGCGGAGGAAGAGGATTCTGCGATCCCACCGCGGATGCGGCACGTCCAGCAGGATGACCGAAGCGCCTATCCGACGACAAAGGAATTGCGGAAATGCGAACACGGAATGAGAAAGGGCGACGGGCGGCACTGCGTGAATACGCACTCTCGGGCCTCGCCAGGCGAAAGGGGCGCCGTTTCGGCTCCTCCCGCCGTTAGGATCGCCCGGTCACCGCAGGCAACCGGAAACGGGAGGTAATTTTGACACGTACCGAAGAGGAGACCGCGGCCTGGCCCGACGAGGCGTTCTCGCGCTGCCGCACGCTCGAACGACGGCCCCGTTCTCCGAATGTCATGCCCGATGTCACGGAATTCCTCGGCCGATGGAACGTCCCCGGCGCGTCTCGCCGCGGTGCCCGGCTGCGCAGGAGCGCGGACGGCAACATCAACACCGTCGGGCTGCCGGGCATCCACGAGGCCGACGATCTGGATCCCGCCCACCCCCAGTGGCGTGCCGCCATCGAGGAAGGCGTGTGGCCGCTGGTCGACACGCTGACCACGGGCGCCTGGCGGCTCGCCACGTACGACAGCTGCCAGGGGCACGCCTACGGCTCCCCGTCCCTCACGCCGGGCTGGCGCCGGGTCGGCGTCCTGCCGCGCACCCGGGGCGAGTTCGAGGCGGCCGCGGCGGCACTGTGCCGGTCCGCGCGCGCGGCGGCCCCGGACGTTCCCGCACCGGTGCGGGTCGTGCTCAGCACCTGCGACCTGACCTGCGGGCGGAGCGGGCACGCCTACCCCGTGCTCGATCTGGGGCTGGAGCCCGCGGCCGGCGCGGCCGTCGACGCCTACTTCGCGTCGCTCGACGCCGCGACCGAGGTCCTCACCGCCCGGCTGCTCGACCGGCGGCCCGCGCCGGACGAGCCGTGCGGCTGCGCCGGCGGCGGGCGTCTGCCCGCCCGCTGACCCCTGCCGTCAGCTGGACAGGTCCAGGGTGCCCGCCCGCCGGGCGGGCACCGCGACCAGCCACCGGAACGTCACGACGGCCGCGGCCAGCCACACCGCGCCGGTCAGCAGCGCGGGCAGGACGGGCGCGAGCACGTCCGGCGTCGGGCGGTCGTCGCTGAGGGCCCTGAGAGCCCTGAGCGTGTGCGTCAGCGGGACCGCCTGGACCACCGCCCCGACACCCCGGGGCCAGAAGCCGACCGGTACCTGGACACCGCAGAACGCCATCATCCCCAGGTAGGCGCAGTTGGAGACCACGTTGCGCAGCCGTGGCACGTTGACCACCACCACGGCCAGGAAGAGCCCGACGCAGTAGGTGCCCAGCGCGGTGAGCACGGTCAGCAGCACCACCAGCGGCACCTGGGAGACGCTCCACGTGAGTCCGAAGAACGGGCCGAGACCGAACAGGGCCACCAGCGCGGTCGCCACTCCGCTGACCGGCCAGTGCACACTGCGTCCGACGAACACCCACACCGGGTCGGCGGGGCTTGCCACCAGCAGCGAGAGCGTGCCGGCCCTGCGCTCCCCGCTCGTCGTCGCGACCACCGCCATGGTGTCGACGACACAGGTCATCAGCGCGTTGCCGAGCGCCAGGTAGCGCACCGCGCCGGGTTGGTCCGCGACCCGTCCCAGCCCGGTGAAGAACAGCACCTGGGCGAGCATCCGGCCGAGCCAGCCGAACAGCCAGCTCCGCCAGGTGTAGGTGGCCCTGAAGTCGGCCGCGGCGTTGAGGAAGCCATAGCGTACGAGGTGGAGTGCGGAGGGATACACGTCTGCTCTCATGTCTGCGTAAGGGTCCCGAGCCGGCGGACGCGGCGCAGCACGCGGTCCAGCAGGAACGCTCCGATGGCATAACCGGACAGCCCGAGCACCGCCACCACGGCGATCCGCGCGCCCGGCCGGGAGACCGCCGCGCCGTCCAGCGCGGACCGGAACAGGTCGGCGCTCCAGCTCAGGAACACCAGGCGCCCGAAGGGCCTGAGCCACTCCGGCAGGGTCGACAGCGGCACGAGGACCCCGCTGAGCAGGTACAGGGGGTAGTTGAGCGTGTTCTGCACGATGCGCGCGGACGGCATCAGCACGAAGAGCGAGGACAGGATGCTCGCGGTCCCGGCCATGGCCGCCGCGTTGGCCAGCAGCGCGATGCCCAGGACGAAGGGGTGCGGCACGGCGATCCAGCGGCCGAAGCCGAGCCCCGCGACGAGCCAGGCCTCCACCATGGCGGTGACGCCGAGCAGGCTGACCGCGCAGATCCGGCCCACGACGACCACCGACAGTCGGCAGGGCGTCGCGATCACCGCCTCCAGGGTGCCCTGGCTGCGTTCCTCCGTGATGAGTTCGCCCGCGATGCCGAGGGCCAGCGCCCACTGCCCCATGAGCGTCGGGGCGACGATCGCGTAGGACGTGAGGTCCGTGCGGCCGGAGTGCTCGGCGATCGACAGGAAGACCGCGGTGAACAGCGGTGCGGTGGCCCACACCTGCAAGGTGCCGGGTGAGCTCGGGGCGAGGCGCAGTTGGAAGCGCAGGGACGCCAGGAAGAGGGGCATCAGGTCACCGCCATACCCCGCCGGCCCACGAGGTGGAGGTACACCTCGCCGAGATCCGGGCGGGTGGCGCTGACCCGGTGGACGCCCGCCGCCGCGAGGGCCGCGAGGACCGACGAGGTGGTGGACGGCTGTTCCGTCTCGACCTCCACCCGGCCGGCCTCGTGCCGTACGGCGACGACGCCGGGGAGCGTCTCCAGCCGCGGCACCAGTTCGGCGGGCACCTCTTCGGCGACGACCCGCTCGTAGCCGGACAGCAGCCGGCCGACGGCGTCCGTGCTCTCGGTCATGATCAGCCGGCCCTGGTCGATCAACGAGACGCGGTCGCAGACCGCCGCCGCCTCCCCCATGTCGTGCGTGGTCAACAGCACGGTACGGCCTTCGCGTTGCAGGTCGCCGATGAGGGTGCGGAAGTCCAGCGCCGCCACCGGGTCCATGCCCACGGTGGGTTCGTCGAGGATCAGTACGCGGGGGTCGCCGACCAGTCCGCGCGCCAGGTGCAGCCGCTGTTTCATCCCCCGGGAGAACGTGTCGACGCGGGACTCGGCGCGATCCGCCAGACCCACCCGGTCCAGCAGTGTCGCGGCGCGGGACCGCAGTTGGGCGCGCCGCAGTCCGTACATCGCGCCCCAGAACCACAGGTTCTCCTGCGCGCTGAGCCGCCCGTACAGACCGCGGTCACCGCCGAAGACCAGTCCGATCGACCGTCTGACGGCGCGCGACTCCCGGACCACGTCCCGGCCGAGCACCCGTGCCGAACCCGTGGTGGGCTCCAGGGTCGTCGTCAGGATCTTGCACAGCGTCGTCTTGCCCGCCCCGTTCGGACCGAGCAGGCCGTGCACCTCGCCGGGCGCCACCCGCAGGCTGACTCCGTTCAGCGCGACCACCTCACGGGCCGGACGGCCGCGCCGGTCGGCGTAGGTGCGGCGGACGTCCTCGACCACGATGGCATCGGCAGGCGCGCCGCCGCCCACGGCCGGCCGGCCTGCTCCCCCGTGCACCTGGCTGTTCTTCTCGTTGCTCACCACGGGCTCTCCCAGAAACAGTGGTCGACCGACCAGTCGCCGGCCACGAGGGCGCGCAGCACGGATTCGGCGGCGCCCGAGGCCTCGGGCTCGTAGGGATGGACGACGTGACCGCACAGCGGGCGCCCCTCGGTGGCCCGTACGACGGCTGTCACGAGCGCGGCGACGGCGGGCCGTCGGCTGCCCGCGTCGTCCACCAGGGTGTCCACCAGCTCGGCGAACTCCTCGCCGGTCACGCTGTCCTGTTCGTCCGTCAGAACGGTGCCGTGTCCGATCGGTTCGCCGTGGAGCTCGGCGATGAACGACAGGCGCCCCGGGTCGTCCATGACGCCCGTGATGCCGGGGTGGCCTGGGTCGACCTCCTGGCCCGGGTAGGCGTTGCGGAACGCCTGCGCCAGCCAGTCGCGCACGCGAGGGTCGTCGGCGGGTGCCGCCGGACGGACGGTCAGGCCGGGCGGGGGCTGGGCGGAGCGGCCCGTGGGGGCACTTCGGTCGTGCCGCACGTACGTCAGCCGTGGCCGCCACGGAGCCGGCAGCCGGATGTCGCCGGCGACCCGCATCAGTATCGTGTCGGCCTCGTGGCCGCCGGTGCGCAGTACGTCGCGCAGCGCCTCCAGGGCGGCCGGTGAGGCGGGAAGCCGGGGGTCGCAGTACTCGACCAGGACCTGCCGTCGCCCGGTGAACGGATCGTCGCAGCGGTCGGCGACGAAGGTGAGACCGCCGGCTTCCTTGGTCAGCCCGGCCGCCGCGGCCTGCCGGAGATAGCCCTGGGTGGTGGTCACCGTGCCTCCGGCCGGACCACGGCCCGCCAGCCGCCGAGCAGGTGTCCGGCCGCCTCCCGCAGGTCGGCGGCGCTCACCGCGGCGATGTTCTCCACCTCCGCGGCCGGTGACCAGTCGGCCGGGCCGCCGCTGCGCAGGGCGAGGAAGCGCGCGCACTCCAGTGGGGCGTCGACGGAGGTGAGGATCCGCATCTGCGCCTGGCGGCGGGCGGATTCCAGATCGTCCGGTTTCGGTCCGTGGGTGGCGATCTCCTCGAGTGCCCCACGGATGACGGCGAGGGCGGCGTCGCCGTTTCCGGGGGCCACACCCGCCAGTACACGCCAGGCGCCCGTCTCGCCGTAGCCGCGGTTCCACGACTGGAACGCGTAGGCGAGGCCAGCCTCTCCGCGCAGCCGTCGGTACAGCACCGACGACGGGCTCGAACCCAGCAGCTGGGCGAGGACGTTGAAGTGGGGGCGGCGCGGATCGTGGTTGCCGACCGACCGCGCTCCCGCACAGACCCAGGCGAACTCCGACGGCCAGCGCACCGGTTGCTCGGCCTCGGGTTCGGGCAGACCGATCAGGTCGCGCCTCGCGGTGCCCAGCTTCGCCAGGGCCTCCGGCGGGACACCGGCGACGAGGGGGTCCGCACTGTCGGGGACGGCCGGACCGACCACGATCAGTGACAAGGGGGCGGTCAGCAGCCGGTCCCTGTGACCGGCCGCCATCGCCGCCACGTCGAAACGCTCGACGCTCTCCCGCGTGCCGCCCACGGGCCGGCCCAGTGCGTGGCCGGGGAACTGATGCGCGAGAAAGGCGTCCTGCACCACGTCGCTGGGATCGGCGTCCGCCGCCGCCAACTCCTGGAAGACGGCCTGCTTCTCCTGCGGCAAAGTCTTCTCGTTCCAGCGTGGCCGGAGCACCGCCTGCTGCAACAGGCCGGTGATCTCCTCCGCGTCGTCCGCGTGCACCTGGGCGTAGAACAGCATGCGGTCCAGACCGGTCTCCGCGTTGGCGTGCCCGCCCAGCCGCTCGACGTACTCGCTGAAGGACGGAACGGAGCCCACGGGGGCGGACATGAGCACATGCTCGAGGACATGGGCGAGTCCGCACTCCTGGGGCGGGTCGTCCCGTGAACCGTACTTGGAGGCGAGGCAGACGGTCGTCGTGCTCAGCCGTTCGTCGACGACCGCCATGACCGGCAGCGGCCCGTCGATGGTCCGGAATTCGTACAAGGAAAGCACTCTCCCTCAATGTTCCGTATAAGCGAATGCCGCCACACCAAGGTGGCGGCATTCCACTTCACGTGTCGGTTCAGCGGCTCTGCGGCTTCACCTTGTCGAGGCGCGGACGCAGGATGGAGGCGTGCTTCATCATGAATTTCTCCTTGGTTGGAGTTGACCGAACGGAAGGGACACTAGATCGCTCCGATTCCCCCGGCAACAGCTTCTTCCGTAATCCGCACGTGACGCGCCGGCTGCTCCGGAACTGCCCTTCCCATGCGCGGAGTCGAAGGTTTTCCGGAATCCGCATCCCGCCGTATCGGTGGCACTCCATCGGGCTACGCTGCTCCGAATTCCGGCGCGGTACGCGTGCCGCGGCGGGCGGACGACGGCACGCGTGTTCCGTGCCGCGCCGCCCGGCCGGTCAATTCTCTGGAGGTGCACCGTGGAGCTGTCACTGCCGACCGTGCGGGACGTCATGGGCGTGCCCCCGGACCTGCGGTTGGGGCTGGTCCTGGAGCGGGCCGCCCGGCGCGACCAGCGGCTGGCCGGCTCCGTGTGTTCGCTCGCGGCAGTCGAGGGCCACCGGCTCGGCCGGCTCGGCGAGGCACTGCTGGAGGTGGAGCTGGCGCGCCGGGCGGAGCACGACCGGATCATCGAACTCGTCCGCGGGGCGGGCCGCGCCGATGTCCTCAAGGGGGCGGCGCTCCAGGGGTATTACCCGCCAGGTGTGCTGCGGACCAGTCGGGATGTGGACGTACTGATGCCGGACGAGGGCGAGTTGTGGGCGGCGGTGGCGACCGTCGCGCGCGAGCGGCCGGTCGACGAGGCCCGGGTGAGCATGATCGTGAGCGGCGGCCGGCGGCACTGGGCGGTGGCCCTGAACTGGCCTTCCCCGGAGTCGGACCTGGACTACGTGTACGCGGTGGAGTTCCTCACCGCGGCATTCGTCGGCAACTCGACGACCGTGCCCCTGCGGGCGGACCGGCCGGACAACGAGAAGGCCGCGCACCTGCTGCTCATCGCGGAGGAACTGTTCCAGCAGCCCCTGCGCGGGCGGGACGTCGTCGACGTCGCGGTCCTGGTCGACGCGATGACGGAGCAGGACGTGACGGACCTGCACCGTGCGGCGGAACGATGGCTGCTGGCACCCGAGGTGCACGAGGCGGTGCAGCGCGTGAACACCGTTCCCGGTCTGACGACGGAGACCTCACGCCTGCTGGCTGAGCGGCTCGCCGACTCCGCCGGGCGCGAACGAGAGCGGCGCGCGGCGGCGGGTCCCGGGGACGGCACCATGGCCTCCGTGCACTACGGCCTGCCGCTCGGTCCGGCGCTGAGCAGCGACGGCCTCAGCGTCGAGCAGGACCCCGACATGACCGTCGTACGGTGCCCGGTGGGCGGATTCCTGATGGTCGACACGCTCTCCGTTCCCGCCGAACTGGCGCACGCCGCCCTGGAACGCTACCCCGAAGCGGTCCTTCCCGTATGACCGCGAAGAGCCGACGACCGCGCGCGAGGCGGAACGCGCCTGAATGGCGCGGATTCCGGTGACCGATCGCACCCGAAACGAAGGGACGACCATGTACGCGCCGACGCTCGCCCAATGGGTCGGGGATTCCGAGGAATTCCTCACCTCCTACTGGAACAAGCGCCCAGGAGTTTTCCACCCGGCCGAAGGCGGGTACAGCTCCTTCACCCTCGCCGACCTCGACCAGGCGATATCCACGGGGTTCTTCCGGGAGCCCTACGTCGAGATGTGGGACGGGGACAAACTCCCGAACAGGAAGTTCACCTCCGCCCGGAACGTCGCCCGAAGTACTCCGGGCGGATTCGCGGACGTGCGCAAGATCCACGACCTCCTCGACAAGGGGGCCACGTTGCTCCTGCGCTGCGTCGACCAGTGGCACGCACCCACCCGCGGTCTGCTGGCCGCCCTCGCCGCCGAACTCGGCCGGCACATCGAGGCGTTCTTCTTCGTCACCCCGGCGGGGCGCCAGGGTCTCCCCCTGCACCGCGACGACGCCGACGTCCTGGTGGTCCAGGTCGCCGGCAGCAAGACCTGGCACCTCCACGAAGGCCCCGCCGACGAGAACTGGCATGCGGGCCGGGTCACGGAGCAGGACGGCCCGCCCCCGGCCGAGATCCTCCGCACGACGCTGCACGTCGGCGACGTCCTCTACGTCCCCCGCGGCTTCGCCCACTGGGCCTCCGGGGACGAGGGACTCTCCGCCCACCTGTCCCTGACCGTCCGTGAGGTCGGCACCCCGGATCTGGTGGACGCGCTGCATGCCCGCCTCGCCGAGGAACTGGCGCTCCCCGAAAGGCCGTTGGGCCAGGAGGCCCTGACGCGCACGGCGGCCCGGCTGATCGCCCACGCCACCGCCCGCCTCGCCGAGCTGACTCCGGACGAGCTCGTGGACCGGGCACGGACCCACGGCATCGCCGGCATGCCGTCGGGGGGCCCCCCCCCGCGCGGGGGGCGGGGCGGGGGGGGGGGGGCGGGGGCCCCGCCCGCCCCGCC
>NZ_JBHWEL010000003.1:135538-155312 GCF_042734135.1 Streptomyces sp. NPDC059668
CGGCCTCTGCCCAGCGGCCCGGGCGCCTGCCCGTCGTCGCCCCGCCGGCTCTGTGGCACCGCGGGGCGGGCCGGGTGGTGCGCGCCACAGGCGAACGAGCCGGCGTGGGGTGCCGGGCGGGCCTCAGGAGAGGGGCCAGTTCCGCAGGGCGGCGTCGGCCAGTTCCTGGAGTTCGTCGCGGCCGACTCCGCTCGCGGCCTGTACGGCGATGCCGTAGGCGAGGGTGGTGACGTAGCGGGCCTGTAGCCCCGGATCGGTCCGCGGAGGCAGGTCACCGTCGTCGACGGCTCGCTGGAACCGCTCCCGGACGAGGGAGTAGCCGCTGTTGCGCCAGGCGACGAGGAGGTCACGGACCTCCTGCCCGGAGTCGCTGGTGGTCAGGGCTCCCTGGACACCCAGGCAGCCGTTCGGACTGGCCGGGCGGGTGGTGGTCCGAACGGTGCCGGCCAGGATCGCGGTGGCGACGCCGAGGGCGGTGGGCTCCTCCATGGCCCGGGCCAGGTACGCGCTCGGGCCTTCGGTGTAGCGCTCCAGGACCTTGCGGAACAGCGCCTGCTTGTTGCCGAAGGCGGCGTACATGCTGGTGGTGGAGATGCCCATCGCGTTCGTCAGGCCGGCCGTGCTGGCCCCCTCGTAGCCGTGCTGCCAGAAGACCAGCATGGCGCGCTCAAGAGCCTCGTCGGCGTCGAACCCCCGCGGTCGGCCGACGGGGCCGCTCTGTTTCGTCTCCACTCCCCCATCCTACCCCTTCTGCATCGATCACTACAGAAGTGCTAACCTCGGACTTCCGTAGCGATCGCTGCACAAGTCGAAGGGACTGCTCCCGTGGGAGTGCTGGAGGGAAGGACCGCCTCTCGTACGCGGCGACCCAGGCCGCCACCCGGTCGCTCTCCCGGACCCGGGCCAACGAGCTCGAGGGACCGGCATCCGAGCCGACAAGCAGACCGGAGAGGCGAGGGCAGCCCCGGTCAGGAGCTGCCCTTCAGAAGGGTCGACCTCATGTCCGACAGTGATCTGCGCGCTTTCTACCTGCGCTACATCGAGGCGCTCAACGCCCACGAGTTCGACGGCATGGACGAGTTCATCGACGACCGCACCACCCTGAACGGCGAACCGGCCACCCGGGACGATCTCGTCGCGGTTCAGAAGCATGACGTGGACGCGGTTCCGGACCTCCACTGGGAACTGAAGGAACTGCTCTTCGACGGTGACCGTCTGGCCGCGCGCCTGGTCAACACGGGGACCCCGGTGAAGGAATGGCTCGGTGTCGCCCCCACCGGCACCTCGTTCGAGATCGTCGAGTACGCCATCTATCAGGTCCGCGACGGGCGGTTCGTGCACATGACCGCTCTGCACGACGCCGGCGAACTTCTCCGGCAGCTCGCGGGCTGACCTCCGGGATCAGCGCGACCAGTTCGAAGAGCGTTCCGGACATCACCATCGGCCCACCCGGGCCGCACGACTCATGAGGACACGCATGACCATCACACTGATCACCGGGGCCAACAAGGGCATCGGATTCGAGACGGCCCGACAGCTTCTGGCGCTGGGCCACGTCGTCTACATCGGCGCCCGTGACGTCGAGCGGGGCGAGAAGGCGGCGGCGACGCTCGGCGCGCGGTTCGTGCAGCTCGACGTGACCGACGACGCATCGGTGAGCCGCGCTCTCGCGACGATCGACTCGGCCGAGGGGCGGCTCGACGTCCTGGTGAACAACGCGGGCGTCCTGGGGGACGGAGTCACCGACGGTCCCACGGCGCTACGGGCCTTCGACACCAACGCGGTGGGGGTCGTACGGGTCACGGAGGCGGCGCTTCCCCTGCTGCGCAGGTCCTCGAACCCGACCGTGGTCACCGTTTCGAGCAGCGCCGGGTCGTTCTGGGCGGTGACGAATCCGGACCGGCCGGAGTTCAGCCTTCCGTTGGCGCTGTACTCCGCGTCCAAGTCGGCGGCCACCATGCTCACGGTTCAGTACGCCAAGTCCCAGCCCGGCATCAAGTTCAACGCGGTCGAGCCCGGCACCACCGCGACCGACCTGACCGCGGCGTTCGGTGTCGGAAGGCCGCCGGAGGAGAGCGCCGGGGTCGTCGTGCGTCTCGCCACGCTAGACGCCGACGGTCCGACGGGAACCTTCCAGGACGAGAACGGGGAAGTGCCCTGGTAGCAGTCTGAGAACGCACCCGCATCGCGCAAGTCACCACCTCGCACGCGGCGTTGCCCACCCCGGACCATGGCACGGTGGAGCAGCGCCGGCAGTGCGGCCACGGGCCGCCGGACCGGACCAGGTGAGCCGTCGCGTGCCCCACGGTGATGTGGTTGAGCCCCGGCACCACGGTGGTGCGCGATTCACGAAGGAGTTCGTGTCATGACAGACGGCGGCCTCACGGCCCACGCGCGGGCCATCATCGACGCCAACCTCTACCTGATCCTGGGCACGGCCGACCGGGACGGCCACCCGTGGACGTCCCCGGTCTACTTCGCCCCGGGAGGCGACCGCGAGTTCTACTGGCTGTCCGCCCCCGACGCCCAGCACTCCCGTCATCTCGCCGGGCGTCCGCAGGTGAGCATCGTCATCTTCGACTCCACCGTCGCGCCGTACCACGGCCGCGCGGTGTACGCGGTCGGGGAGGCACGCGAGTTGTCGGGCCGCGACGTCGACCGCGCGCTGGAGGTCTATCCGCGGCCCGACGATGGAGGCGTCACGTCCTTCACCCGACAGGAGGTGACCGAGCCGGCCCCGTACCGCCTCTACCGGGCGACGGTGTCGGACCTCTGGGTCCTGTGTCCGCGGGAACCCGGGCAGCCGTGCCCGCTCCACGGACTCGGCAAGGACCACAGGGTCCGCGTACCGGCTCCGTGACCACGCCGGGCGGTGCTCTCCGCCGAGTTCCCTGAACCCGACCTGCCTCGCCCCATGGGGGGCGTCACCTCGCCGAGGCTCGCACGGCGGGGGTCCCGCCCCGCCGGCGGACCGAAAATGCCTTTCGCGCCGGGACGCCGAGGGCTACGGTCTGGGCGCGGGCGAGTGACCTACCGAGTGACCTACAAGGAGCTGAGACGTGGCCGGTTCTCCGAGCGCGCGCTGACGTCGTGGGCCGTGAGCGGCCCGTCATCGCGTGCTGCCTCTGATGGTGCGGCACGGCGAACTGCCCCTGCCCGGACCGCCGGCGCATCTTGCGTGTGCTCGGTGGCGGGCCTCCTTGCCGGCAAACAAGGGATTCCCGTGCCGCCCGCTTCCTCCGCCGTGTCCGATTCCGGTCGCCCTGCCGCGTCAAGCCTGTGGCGGGACGTCGACTTCCGCAGACTCTGGACGGGGCAGACAGCGTCCCAACTCGGCGAACACGCGAGTCTGGTTATGCTGCCGCTCTTCGCCGTCGTCACGCTCCACGCCAGTGCGGGCCAGTTGGGCCTCCTGCGCGCGGTGGGGCAGGCGCCGGTCCTGCTGCTGTCGTTGTTCGTCGGCGCGTGGGTGGACAGGTGGCGGACCCGCACGACGATGGTGCTCACGGACGTCGGCCGGGCCCTGGCCCTGGGCGGCGCCGCCGTGGCCGGTCTCCTCGGCCGGCTCGGCCTGCCGGGCCTGCTGGCGCTCGCGTTCGCCGTCGGGGCCCTGTCCGTGTTCTTCGACGTGGCGTACCAGGCCTCGCTCGTACGGCTGGTGGAACGCGACCGGTTGGTGCGGGGCAACAGCGCGCTGGAGGGCAGCCGGTCCGCGGCGCAGACCGCCGGTCCCGCTCTCGGCGGAGCGTTGGTGTCCCTGCTGTCGGCGCCGGTCGCCGCCGCCTCCGGCGCGCTGTTCTTCGCGCTGTCGTTCCTGTCGATCCGGCGGATCCGGCGGATCGAATCGGTCCCGGAGCGTTCCGAACGGCCCCCTCGGGTCTGGCGGCGCATTCATGAGGGCCTGCGTTTCGTCGTCGGCGACACCGTGCTTCGGACGGTGTGCCTGGCCTCGGCCGCCTTCCAGTTCTCCTTCGCCGCGACGACGACCGTCTATCTTCTCTTCCTGCCGCGGGAACTGCGTCTGTCAGGCACCGTCGTGGGGCTGGCCCTCGCCGCGGCGGGACCCGGCGCGCTCCTGGGCTCGCTGCTGGCCGCGCGCCTGCCGAACCGGTTCGGTCACGGCGCGGTGCTCGTGTCCGCGGCGGTACTCGGGGACGGCGCCTTCCTGTGGGTGCCCGCGCTGCACGGCTCCTCCCCGGTGACGGTTGCCGCGCTCCTCGCGATCGGCTTCGTGTTCGGGGCCGGCAGCCAACTGGTGAACGTCACGGTCATGGCCGTCCGGCAGGCCGTCACTCCCGACGGGATGCAGGGCCGCGCGGCCGCGACGATCACCTTTGTGGGCATGGGGCTGACCCCGCTCGGCTCCCTGCTCGGCGGATTCCTCGCGGAGGAGTGGGGGTCGCGCAGCAGCCTCCTGCTGACGGCAGCGGGCATGATGCTGTCACCGGCGGTGATGGTCCTGTCCCCGCTCGCACGACTGGGACGGACCCTTCCCGCGTCGCGGGACACGCCGCCCACAGCCACGTCACCGACGGCCGGCCGCCCTGAAGTCCACGAGGCGGCCGGGCCCGGGACGACCCGCCGTCCGGCAGCCGACGCCGAGTGACGCCGGGGGGACGGACCTCCCCCCGGAGGGCGTCCTGCGGACCTTCACAGCAGGGCGTCGGGGGTGATCGGCAGATCGCGCAGACGCTTCCCCGTCGCGTGGTACACCGCGTTGGAGATCGCGGGTGCGATACCGACCAGGCCGACCTCGCCGACACCCTTGGTCCCCGTGGCGCTGCCGCGGTCCGGCTCGCCGACGAAGATCACGTCCAGCTCGGGGACGTCGGCGTTGACCGCGATGAGGTAGTCGCCGAAGGTTCCGTTGGCGATGCGGCCGGTGTGCGGGTCGGTGACGGTGTCCTCGTACAGGGCCATGCCGATGCCGCCGACCGTGCCGCCGATGATCTGGCTCCGGGCCGTCTTCGCGTTGAGGATGCGGCCGCCGTCGATCGCGGAGACCACCCGCGCGACGCGGATGAGTCCGAGGTCCGCGTCCACCCGGACCTCCACGAACTTCGCGCCGTACGCACCGGCCGGGGACATGCCCAGCTCGGTCGCGGTCGGCGGCGTGCTGTTCCCGTACGCCGTGAGTTCGGACATGCCGTGCCGGGCGAGGATGTCGACGTACGACTCCCCGCGGTCCGGTCGGCCGGCCGGGTGGACCCTGCCTCCGCCGCACTCCACGTCGTCCGGTGACACCCCTCGCAGCGGCGAGTCGGCGTCACCGGCCGCGAGTTCGGCGAAGGAGCGCACCAGGCGCTGACAGGCGTCGTGGACGGCGTTGCCCAGCGCGCCGGTCAGACCGGAGCCGCCCGCCATCATCGAGTTGGGCATGTCGGAGTCACCCAGGTCGAATCGGACCAGGTCCAGGGGCAGACCCATCTCCTCGGCGGCCAGTTGGGCCATCACGGTGTACGTGCCGGTGCCGATGTCCGTGGCCGCGCTGCGCACCAGCGCGCTGCCGTCGCTGTTGACGGTGGCCTGCGCCGCGCAGGGCTGCGCGAAGTAGGGGAACATCGCGCTCGCCATCCCGTAGCCGACGAGCCAGTTCCCGTCGCGCATCGAGCGCGGCTCGGGGTTCCGGTCGTACCAGCCGAAGCGGCGCGCGCCGGCCTCGTAGCACTCCAGGATCGCCTTGCCCGTCCAGGGCAGCCCGTTGCGCGGATCGACGTCGGTGTGGTTGCGCACCCGCAGGTCCAGGGGGTCCATGCCCAGGGTGTAGGCCAGTTCGTCGAGCGCCGACTCCAGCGCGAAGTTGCCCTGCGCCTCGGCGGGGGCACGCATGGACGTCGGCACCGCGATGTTGATCCGCGCCTGCCGGTCCCGTGTGATGACGTTGGGGCACCGATAGGCGAAGGCGGTTCCGGAGGAGAACGGCTCGAAGTCGGTGTCCTCCATGCTCAGGGAGATGAGGCTGCGGTGGTCGACGGCGACCAGGTCGCCCTCGCGCGTGGCACCTACGCTCAGCCGCTGCACCCCGCTGGGCCGGTGCCCGACGGAGGTGAACATCTGCGGCCGGGTCAGGACCAGCTTGACGGGTCGCTTGAGCATCCGGGCGGCGATGGCGGTCAGGATCAAGTGCGGCCACACGCGCAGTCCGGCGCCGAAGCCTCCGCCGACGTAGGGCACCAGGACCCGTACCGAGCTCTCGGGGATGCCGAAGACCATGGCCAGGGTGGTGCGCACCATGGACGGCCACTGGCTGGTGTCGTGGACGGTGAGGGTGTCGCCCTCCCACACGGCGAGCGTCGCGAAGAGGCCGAGGGGGTTGTTGGTGTTGTCGGCCGTCGTGTACGTGCGCCTGACGGTCACCTCGGCGGACTCCAGCGCCGCACCGGGGTCGCCGCGGGAGGTGTCCATCTCCCATGGATCGAGGACCTGTTCGGCCCGTGGGTCCCTGAGGTCGAGCAGTGGTTCCTCGACCTCGTAGTCGGCCCGCACCAGGCGCGCCGCGGCCGTGGCCTGCTCCGGGGTCTCGGCCACCACGAAGGCGATGTGCTGCCCGTGGTGCAGGATCCGGTCGTTCCTGAATGGCGGCGGGGGCGAAGCCCCGAGCACCGTCGTCGGGCCCGTGCCGACCGACGGGACGTTGTCGTGGGTGATCACGGCCAGCACGCCCGGCGCGCCTTCGGCGGCCTCGGTGTGCATGCGCACGATGCGGCCCGCGGCGACGGTGGACTGCACCACGGCGCCGTAGGCCTGTCCGGGAATGCTGAAGTCCATCGGGTACGGGGCGGTTCCGGTGACCTTCTTCGGGCCGTCGACCCTGTTGACGCCCGCGCCGACCAGCGGCCTGCTCTCGACGGTGCTCATGCCGTCACTCCTGAGACTGTCTGCAGCTCGCGCACCAGCGTGCGGCGGGCCAGTGGCACCTTGAACGCCGTGCCGGGGACGGTGAAGGCATCGCGCATCGTCGCCTCGGCCGCGTCCGTGAACGTGGCGGTCGTGGCCGGCGCGCCCGTCAGCACGTGCTCGGCCTCGTAGGCCCGCCAGGGCTTCGTCCCCACCCCGCCGAGGCCGACCCGGGCGCGCCGGATCGTGCCTTCGTCCATGAGGAGCAGTACGGCGGCGGAGGTGAGGGCGAACTCGTACGACGTCCGGTCGCGGACCTTGAGGTAGCCCGAATTCGCGGCCGCCGGTGGCAGCGGGATCTCGACCTCGGTGATCAGCTCGGCGTGCTCCAGGACGTTCTCGCGCTGCGGGCTCTCGTCCGCCGTCACATAGAACTCCGTCAGTGGCACGGTGCGACGCTCCGACACCCCCTGGATGTGCACGAGCGCGTCGAGCGCCACCAGGGCGACGGCGAGATCCGAGGCGTGCAGCGCGATGCACCGCTCGCTCGCACCGAGTACGGCGTGCATGCGTGCCACGCCCTCGACGGCGGCGCAACCGGAGCCCTGGGCACGCTTGTTGCACGCCTGGACCGTGGGGTCGCGGAAGTAGCGGCAGCGTGTGCGCTGAAGCAGGTTGCCTCCGATGGTGGCCATGTTCCGCAGCTGCACCGAGGCTCCCAGCAGCAGCGCCTCGCGCACCACGGGCAGCCGCTCGGCCACCGTGGGATCGGCGGCCAGTTCCTCCATGGTCACGAGCGCCCCCACATGAAGGGATTCGCCTCGTCGTTCGATGCCGTGGAGGGGGAGCCGGGTGATGTCGATCAGCCGCGGTGGCTCCAGGACCCCGTCCTTCATCAGGTCCAGCTGCGTGGTACCGCCCGCCAGACACGACGCGGCCGGGTCGTCCGCCAGCAACCGCACGACTTCCTGGGTGTCGGCGGCCCGCACGTAGTCAAAGGTCCGCATCGCGGCCTCCTCGGGACGCCACGTCGCGTACGGCGGCCACGATGTTGGGATAGGCGCCGCAACGGCACAGGTTGCCGCTCATGAACTCCCGGATCTCCTCGTCGGAGCCCGCCCGGCCTTCGGCCAGGAGAGCCACCGCGGACATGATCTGCCCGGGAGTGCAGAAGCCGCACTGGAAGGCGTCGTGCTCCATGAACGCCTGCTGCACCGGGTGTGGTCCGTCGGGCCCGGAGACGCCTTCGACGGTGGTGATCGCGCGGCCCTCGGCCTGCGCCGCCAGGGTCAGGCAGGACAGCACTCTGCGGCCGTCCACATGGACCGTGCACGCGCCACAGGCTCCCTGGTCACAACCCTTCTTCGTGCCCACCAGGCCCAGCCGGTCGCGCAGGGCGTCCAACAGGGTGACCCGGGTGTCCAGGCGAAGCGTGTAGGGACGGCCGTTCACGTCGAGTGTCACGACCCGTTCGATGATCGCGGGGCGCTCGTCCACGTCCCGCCTGCTCGCCACGTCCGTCATCGCGTCCTCCTCCGGACGGGTCGCTAAACGACTCGAGCCCCTCTTGGGGGCGGATCCGGTGAGTAGGTTCGACTGATTTGCGCTACTTCATAGACTTTTCCCACCATATAGGCCAGTCAGGTGATTCCGCGCGGGCACGGCCGGAACAAGGGGCCCGCCTGACGGGATCTCTCCCCACCGCTCAAGAGGCGCGGATACCGGCATCACCGGTCTGGCCAGTCACGCAATCGATGCGACGCAGGTGGCCGAAGTGGAAGGTTCAACTTCTTCGAGGGTTCCGCCCGCCCTCCGACGGTCGCACGTCGGCGGCCGGCTGCCGGATGCCCGATGCCGGATGCCGGACGCAGGGCCGGCGCCGGGTCAGGAATCCCGCCGCGCGAAGGACGCGGGCGTGAAGGTGAACGCCACGTAGGAGCGCCCGGCCACCTCGAAGGACGCCGCCTCTCGCATCCCGTAGTGCCGGTGCACGGCCAAGGAGCGCTCGTTCGACGTCTCCACGAAGGCGACGCCCAGATCGAAGGCGCCCTCGAGTTCACGGCTCAGCGCGACGAGCAACTTCGTCAGTACGCCGCGGCCTTGGAAGCGGACGTCGACCGCGACGGGACCGTAGAGGAACAGCCTTCCGGGATCGCGGCCCTCCGCCGCCCGGAGTACCGCTTCGACGGCGGCAGCGGCCGGGTGTCCTGACGGCAGGCCGACCGGTTCGCTCGTCATCGCGAATCCGGCGAGTTCACCGGCCTCCTCGGCGACGAAGACGCCGGGACCCTCCTGGAAGCGGTCGAGGACCTCCTGGTTCATGACCCCCTGCACGAACCCGCGCCGCGCCCGTTCCTCGTCACCGAGGTTCAGTCCGCGCGCCTCGTCCATCAGGGACAGGATCGCGCGGTGGTCGTCGGGACGAGACTTCCGCACGGTGATCGTCACGGGGCGATGATACGCAGCCGGGGCGTCCTCACCCGGTCCGGACCACCGTTCCCTACGTTTCATCGGATGAGTGGACCGTCTTTGTCGATGCAGATCCCCTTTATTCAGAAATGCACCGCACATAGGTGGGATCAATGATGCGCTCGACCATTGACGCGACAAAGATCTGGCTCATATTTTATGAATTAATCTTGCGCGCCTCCCGCTGAAGGGACCCTGTGCCGTGCCCTCTTCCTCTCGTCGTGACTTCCTGCGCCTCACCGGCGCTGCTGGTGGTGGCCTCGCGGCTTTCGGCGGTATGCCGCCGTTCGTCGCACACGCCGCTCCCGACCGCCCCACCCACGTGCCCCTCGTTCCGGAGGCCGAGGCGACCACCCTCTGGTATCGCACGCCGGCCGCCGAGTCACGCGTCATCCAGGAGGCCCTGCCCCTGGGCAACGGCCGGCTGGGCGCTCTGGTCGGCTGCGACCCGGCGGACGACTTCCTCTACCTCACGGACGGCTCGTTCTGGAGCGGCGGACGCAACGACACCCTCACGGATGACGGCCAACTCCCCTACGGGCCCGACGACTTCGGCAGCTTCGGGCTCCTGGCCAAGCTCCGGATCACGCTGCCGGACCACACGACCCGGACGATCAGTGACTACAGACGCAGCCTCGACCTGAGCAACGGTGTCGTGTCCGCGACCTACCGCCACCGCGGGGCCCGCTTCCGCCGAGAGGCCTACGCCAGCCATCCGGACGACGTCGTCGTCATCAGACTCACCGGGGACGGGAGCCATACCGGCACCATCTCGCTGGAGGGCACCCACGGTGAGTCCACCTCGGCCGCCGGGCGGCAGCTCTCGTTCGCCGGTACGTTGAAGAACGGCTTGCGGTACGCGGCTTCGGTGAGCGCGGTCAGCAGCACGGGGAAGATCTCCGTGGACGCGGGCAAGCTGTCCTTCTCCGGGTGCCGTGAACTGCTGATCGTCCTGTGCGGAGGCACCGACTACTCGGCCGACGCGGGCAAGGACTTCCGCGAGCCGTCCACCGACCCGCTCGCCGTGGCCCGCACGAAGGTCTCCGCCGCGGCGAAGGTGTCCGGCACCACCCTGCTCGGCACGCACGTGGACGACTACCGGCGCCTGTACGACCGCTTCACGATCGACCTGGGCAACTCCTCGACGGTGCAACGGTCGTTGGACTCCTGGTCGCGCATCGCCGTCAGATACACCGACGCGTCCACGCCGGACCCGGAACTGGAGGCGGCGTACGTCCAGTACGGCCGCTACCTGACCATCACCGGTTCCAGGGACTGGCTGCCCATGAACCTCCAGGGACTGTGGATCCACAACAACAACCCCGACTGGTACGCCGATTACCACACGGACATCAACGTCCAGATGAACTACTGGCTCGCCGACCCGGCCGGGCTGGGCGAGAACGCCGAGGCCCTCGCCCGGTACTGCCGGTCCCAACTGCCCGTCTGGACGGACGTCACCCAGCGGCTCTACAACAACCCCGACAACCGGTTCCGCAACAGCAGCGGCAAGATCGCCGGCTGGGCCATCGCCTTCTCGACCAACATCCACGGCGGCAGCGGCTGGGCCTGGCACCCCTCGGGCAACGCCTGGCTCTGCAACTCGCTGTGGCGCCACTACGAGTACACCCAGGACCGCGCGTACCTCAAGACCATCTACCCGGTGCTCAAGGGGGCCGCGGAGTTCTGGAAGGCACGGCTCGTCACCACCACGGTCACCGACCCCGACGGTGCCGAGCGCGAGGTGCTGATCGACGACACGTCCTGGTCACCCGAGCACGGACCGGACGGCAAGGGCAACACGTACGCGCAGGAACTGACGTGGGAACTCTTCCGCGAGTTCGCGACCGCGGCCCGCGTCCTGGACCGGGACGCGCAGCTCGCCGCGGCTCTCGACGAGATGCGGGCCAGGCTCTACCTTCCGCGGGTCAGCCCGAAGAGCGGCTGGCTCGAGGAGTGGATGAGCCCGGACAACCTCGGTGAGACCACGCACCGGCATCTGTCGCCCCTCATCGGCTTCTACCCGGGTGACCGTATAGCCGCCGACACCAGCCCGCCCGAACTGATCGACGGCGTACGCAAGTTGCTCACCGCCCGGGGCATGGACAGCTTCGGCTGGGCCTGTGCCTGGCGGTCGCTGTGCTGGTCGCGTCTGAAGGACGCCGAGAAGGCGTACCAGCTCTACCTCACCGTCCTGCGTCCGTCGATGAACAACGGCAACGGCACCTCGGCCAACTGGTTCGACATGTACAGCCAGGGCAGTTACACGATCTTCCAGATCGACGCGAACCTCGGTGGCCCCACCGCGGCCCTGGAAATGGTCCTCTACTCACGGCCGGGAGTCATCGAACTGCTGCCGGCGTTGCCGCAGGCCTGGTCGGCAAAGGGTTCCGTCACCGGAATCGGCGCCCGGGGCGGCTTCGAGGTGGACTTCTCCTGGCGAGACGGCAGGGCGACCACCGCCACGGTCCGGAGCGTCGGCGGCACCCGAACCGAGCTGCGCGCCGGCACCCTGCGCAAGCAGATCACCCTCGCGCCCGGGAAGTCCGTGACACTGCGCCTCTCCTGAGACGACGGCGACGGACACCGCGCCTCCCCTCAGGCGACGGTGACGACGTGGCGGTCGCCCCACCGGCGAAGGGGTTCCTCGCCTCCGGCGCTCGCGCCCGGCGCGGGCCTCGGGCCGCACGCGCCGGCCGACACCCGGCCCACGCTCGGCGGCGCGCGGGCCGGGGTCGGACCCCACGACCGAGGAGCGCCGCGTCACCCGTTCGGCGGAGTTCTCCCTAGGCCTCGGCGCCCGCACGTTCGTCGCGTCCGCGCCGCGCTCGCCGCGCGACGTGCACCGCGTCGCGGGGCGACAGGACCGGTCCCAGGCCGCCCGCCGACGGGCAGGGGCGGCGGAGCGGACCGACGACGCCGGGGGCGGCGGCGCTCGGCGAGGAAGCGGACGTCCATCGGACGTGGACGGCGCGGGAACCGGCCGCCTGGAGACTGGTGCGCGCACGCTCTCCTTCGAAAGGACCGGCCTCCATGTCCGCACCCGCACCACCGCCCGCCGTCGTGATGTCGCAGCTGCTCGGCGGTTTCCAGGTCTCGCAGG
Source organism: Streptomyces sp. NPDC059668 (assembly GCF_042734135.1). Taxonomy (NCBI): domain Bacteria; kingdom Bacillati; phylum Actinomycetota; class Actinomycetes; order Kitasatosporales; family Streptomycetaceae; genus Streptomyces; species Streptomyces sp. NPDC059668. The sequence goes on from NZ_JBHWEL010000003.1 coordinate 147,948, forward strand.
CCCTCTACGTCGTCGCGAAGCTGGACGTCTGCACGCTGCTGGACGGCGGTCCCCGTACCGTCGCCGACCTGGCGGAGCGAAGCGGCGCGCTGGCGGACCCGCTCGCCCGGCTGGTCCGCACACTGACCATGGTCGGCGTGTTCCGCACCGAGGGCGATCTGGTGGCGACCACGCCGCTGGGAGCGCTGCTGTCCCGCGATCATCCGGCTTCGCTGGCGGCCGTGGCCGAGCTGTGGATGGAGACGCACTACGGGCCGTTCGCCGAGCTGCTGGAGACGGTACGGACCGGCGTACCGGGCGCCACCCGGTACTTCGGCAAGCCGATGTTCGCATGGCTGTCCGAGGACCCGGCGCGGTCGGACCTCATGACCCGCGCGATGGCCGACGTGACGGGTGCGCTGCGGGAGGGCGTGTTCGACGCGTACGAGCTTCCGCCCGGCCGGGTGGTGGCGGACATCGGCGGCGCGGACGGTTCGGTGCTGGTCCAGCTGCTCGCCGACCGGCCGGACCGTACCGGCGTGGTCCTCGACCTTCCGGCGGTTCGGCCGCTGGCCGTCTCGCGCCTGGCGGAGCAGGGCATGGGCGACCGGATCACGTTCACGGCGGGTGACTTCTTCGAGTCGGTGCCGGCGGCCGACGTCTACGTGCTCAGCCTCGTCCTGCACGACTGGGACGACGAGTCCGGCGCCCGCATTCTCGAGTCGATCCGGAAGGCCGCGAACCCGGGGGCCCGGCTGCTGGTCCTGGAAGGCGTGGTTCCGCCCGGGGACACGCCGCACATCATGAAGATGGTGGACCTGACCATGCTCGGCATGCTGCCGGGCAGGGAGCGGACCGAGCCGGAGTTCCGCACGCTGCTGGAACGGGCCGGGTTCACCCTCGACCGGGTGGTACCGACTCCGACCGTCTTCTCGATCGTCGAGGCGTCCGTGAACCAGGCGCGTTGATCACGACCGTCGTCAACACCTGTTGGTCCTCGGGGTGCTGAAGGGCGAGCACCTCCGGTGTGGTGGAGCCGTCCGGAACCGCACCACTCGGAGGTCCTCGTGTCCCGGCCGACGGCCGACGGCCAACGACCAACGACCAACGGCCCACAAGGACCGGCGATTCGGTGGTGCCCGCCCGTCTCCGAGGGACGGTCGCGCCTCAGGCGATGGTGACGGTCTTGTACTCGGTGTACGTGCCGAGGCCGACGGCGCCGTATTCGCGGCCGAGGCCGCTGTTCCTGAAGCCGCCGAAGGGGCCGTCGAAACCGATGGGGGCGCCGTTGACGGTGACGGTGCCTGTCCGCAGCCGGCGGGCCACGGCGAGCGCGCGGGCCTTGTCGGCGGACCAGACACCGCCGGAGAGCCCGTACTCGGACTCGTTGGCGATGCGGACGGCGTCGTCCTCGTCGTCGTAGGCGATGACGACCAGGACGGGGCCGAAGATCTCCTCCTGGGCGACGCGCATGGAGTTGTCGACGTCCGCGAACACGGTCGGGGTGACGTAGCTGCCGGCCTCCAGGCCCTCGGGGATCTGCGGGCCGCCGGTGACCAGGCGCGCACCCTCCTTGATCCCGATCTCGATGTAGTCGACGACGCGCTGCTGCTGGTCGCGGCGGACCATCGGACCGATGAACGTGTCCGGGTCGAGGGGGTCACCGACCCGGAGGGACTCGACCATCTCCTTGAGCGCGGCGACGACCTCCTCGTACCGGCCCCGCGGCGCGAGGATGCGGGTCTGCGCGATGCACGCCTCGCCGTTGTTGAGCAGGGAGCCGAACTTCAGTCCCTGGACGGCCTCTTGGACGTCGGCGTCGGGGAGGATCAGCGCGGCGGACTTCCCGCCGAGTTCCAGGCTGACGCGCTTGAGCTGCTGTCCCGCGATGGAGGCGATGGTCCGACCCGCCCGGGTGGAGCCGGTGAAGGCGATCTTGTCGACACCCGGGTGGGAGACCAGGTACTCACTGGTCTCGCGGTCGGCGGGCAGGACGCTGATCACACCCGGCGGGAAGCCGGTCCGCTCCAGCAGCTCGGCGAGGAAGCCCATGCTCAGGGAATTCTCCGGGGAGACCTTCAGGACCACGGAGTTGCCGGCGAGCAGTGCCGGGATGATCTTGGCGGTGGCGGCGGAGAACGGCGAGTTCCACGGGATGACGGCGGCGACGACACCGATCGCCTCCCGCCGCACCACGCTGCGGAAGGGGTTCGCCGGGTCGGAGGGCTCCAGCGTCTCCTCCCAGCCGAACTCCTCAGCCGCCTTGAAGTAGCCGTGGGCCAGCCTGGTGAGGCCGCCCTGTCCGGCCAGGGTGAACCAGCCGGCCGAGCCGTTCTCCGCGGTGATGAGGGCCGCGATCTTCTCCGCGTCGGCCTCACGCAACGCGTTGAAGCGCCGCAGGAGCGCCAGGCGCTCGGCGGGCGGAGTGTCCCTCCACACGCCCTCTTCGAAAGCGGTCCTGGCGGCGTCGACCGCGCGGTCCACGTCGGCGGGCCGGGCCTGGGCGGCGCGGGCGACGACGGACTGGTCGTGCGGGGAACGGATCTCCAGCAGCTCGGCGTCGCTCGGCTCGATCCAGGAGCCGCCCACAAAGAGCCGGTCGTAGGTCGTCGTCATGACTTCTTTCCCTTTCCTAGGCGCATTCCGCTCTAACTGCAACGTCACTGTAGCAGTACTGGCATTATTCACTTCATCATTGTGCTGACATGTGGCGCATGTGACACCACGGATCGACTCTTGCCGGTCAGAAAAGTCGCCGCCGTGTCGCGTGCCTCGTCGCGGCCGATCGCTCGACCGCGACGGGCCGCGCGGCGCGGGCCGAGCGACGGCCGGACGCACCGACCGGTAGCCGGGCACGCCGACCGACAGCCGAGCGCATGGATCGAGGTCGGCGACACGGATGTATACAGGTGTAGACTTACTCGCAGAACCCACTTCCTGCGCCGGTCACGGCATCAGGAGACCCAGGAGAAAGAGCAGGACATGAATCTCAATGTGACCGGGAAGCGCGCGCTCGTCACCGGTTCGAGCGCCGGGCTGGGCGAGGCCACCGCGAAGCTGCTGGCGGCCGAGGGCGCGGCGGTCGTCGTCCACGGCCGGGACAAGGAGCGCACGGAGAAAGTCGCGCGGGAGATCCGCGCGGACGGCGGGGCGGCCTTCACGGTGCTGGGCGATCTGGCCGACGACGAGGCGGCCGCCGAGGTCGCCCGGGCCGCGACCGAACACGGCCCCGTCGACATCCTCGTCAACAACGCGGGCTTCTACCGGCACCTGTCATGGGCGGAGGCGACCCCCGGCGAGTGGCTCGACACCTACAACGTCAATGTCGTCTCGGGCGTCAGGCTGATCCAGCACCTGGTCCCGGCGATGTGTGAGCGCGGTTGGGGACGGGTCATCACGATCGGTGGCGGTCTCGCCTCCCAGCCGATGAACACCCACCCGCAGTACAACGCCACCCTGGCGGCCAGGCACAACCTGGCGGTGTCGCTGGCCCGCGACCTCAAGGGCACCGGTGTCACCTCGAACGTCGTGTCGCCCGGAGCGATCCTCGTCGAGGCGACCAAGGACCTGGTCACCGAGATCGGACCCGCGCGCGGATGGGGCGCGTCGTGGGAGGAGATCCAGCCCAACGCCGTGCGGGCGCTCATCCCGAACGACCAGGAACGGTTCGGCGAGCCGGCCGAGATCGCGGCGGCGGTGGCGTACCTGTGCAGCGACCACGCCCAGTACATCAGCGGCGCGACCATCCGCGTGGACGGGGGACTCATCCGTTCCGCGTTCTGACCGGAAGGCCCCGCGGGCCCCGCGGGCCGCGCGGGCGGGCCCGGTACCCTCGCCGCGTCCAGCCCCCGGACGTCCGCGCCGCCGCGGAACGGCTAGCCGACGCCCCCGGCGCCGCCGGTGCTCGACCCGGCGTCGGGGGCAGCGGCAGGGGATGGCGCCGGGGCTGGGGCTGCGGCTGCATCTGGGGCTGGGGCTGAGGTTGCGCCGGCCTCCCCGGTGATCGGTTCGAGCATGCTGGTCAGAAGGTCCACGAGGTGATCGTCGTCGGCCGAGGCGAGCGCCGTGGTGCCGACGACGGTACGCAGCAACCACGTTCCCGCGACCAGGGCGAGTCCGAGCTGAGCCCGGACGTCCGCGTCGCGACCACCGAGCAGCCCCGCGAGGCGGGCACCCACGTGGTCGTCGATGCCCTGTCGAAGGATGTCGGCCGCCTCGGGGTCCGGTGCCGACCGGAGCAGCAGCAGGAACGGGTCCAGCCGCTCGGCGTCGGGCGCCGTGCGCTCCACGAGCGTGTGCGCGATGGCATGCGGCAGACCGGGACGTTCGTCGCCGACGATGGTCGGAGGGCTGAAGGCACGGTCCACCACTTGCGCGAACAGACGGTCCTTCGACCCGAAGTAGCGGTTGATCATCATCGCGGTCACGCCCGCCCGCCCGGCGATCTGCCGGACCCCGGCTCCGGCATAGCCGTGCTCGGTGAACTCGACGACCGCGGCGGCGAGGATCGCCTCCCGGGTCGCGGCGCTGTCGCGCCTGCGGACGGGCTGTGCGGCACTCATGACCATGAGCATACGGGGGGACGTGGTCGCGGCCGCGTGGGCCGGGAAGCCGCATCGAAGCGTCCTCACCCGGTCGAGTTCGGCCGCGACCACGATGCCGTCACGGCCCGGGGGCTCGTATGGTGGAGGAAGGGCGACATGTGCCGGTATCGACCGGTGTCACGAAAGGCGCGTCGCCGGGGGCTCCTGTTGCACCCGCGGAGAAAGAGCCAGCGATGCGAACCAACCTCATCCGCAATCACGCCATAGCCGTCAGCCACCACGAGCTCAACGGCTGGACCGTTTTCGAAGTCGACGGCGAGATCGATCTCCACACCGCGCCGCAGATGCGTGAGGCGGCGATCGGCCTCCTCGACCAAGGACACCGGTATTTCGTGCTGGACCTGTGCTTCGTCCCCTTCCTCGACTCCACAGGGCTCGGCGCCGTCGTCGCCATCACCAAACGCATCAAAGCCTGTCAGGGCTCGCTCCGCATCGCCTGCCCCTCCCCTCGGATACGCAGGGTCTTCGAGATCAACAGCCTTCAGCCGATCTACGACTTCTACGATTCGCCCCAGGACGCCACCCAGCACGCACCCACCCCCGACGGCCTCGCCCACTGGCCGCACCCCGCGATCTGAAACGCCGGCCGGTGTGAGACGCGGGGGCGCCCGCGCCACGAGCTCGCGGAGGAGGAGAGGAGGACAGGAAGGGAGGAAGGAAGGAGCGGATGCCCTCGACCGAAGAGTTCGACCACGTCGTCGTCGGCGCCGGTTCCGCGGGCTGCGTGATGGCGGCGCGCCTGTCGCAGGACCCTCGTACCCGTGTCTGTCTCCTGGAGGCGGGTGGCAGACAGCAGCCCGAAGCGGTGGCCGCGCCGCCGGCCTGGCCGACCTTGTCCGGCACGGAGGCCGACTGGGCGAACAGGACGGTCCCGCAGGCCGCGGCGGAGAACAGGGAGGTCCCGTGGCCGCGGGGCCGGGGCCTCGGAGGCAGCTCCGCCATCAATGCCATGAACTTCCTGCGAGGCCATCGCTCGGTCTACGACGGGTGGGCCGCGGCCGGAGCACCGGGCTGGGGGTACGACGACCTTCTCCCCTATTTCGCACGCAGCGAGAACGTGAGCGGGGTCGCCGGTCGTGACCCGGCCGTGCGGGGTACGTCCGGCCCGCTGCGGGTGGGGCCGGCACAGGACCGGCACCCGGTGGCCGAGGCGTTCCTGCGGGCTGCCGTCGCGGCCGGACACCCGGAGGTTCAAGACCTCAGCGCCGGTCTGGAGGAAGGCTTCGGATGGGGTGACCTGAGCATCGCCGACGGACGACGGCAGGACGCCTTGCACGGCTATCTCGGGCCCGTCATGAGCCGCCCCAACCTGCGCATCGTCACCGACGCCCTCGTGCACCGGGTGCACCTGGACACGCACGGACGCTGCGGGGGCGTGGAGTACGCCCACGGCGGGGACGTCGTCGTCGCGCGCTGTACGGGAGAGGTGGTTCTCTGCGCCGGAGCGGTGGGGTCCCCGCAGATCCTCCTGCTGTCCGGCATCGGCTCACCGCGGCACCTGCGGGACGTCGGCGTTCCCGTCACCGCCGACCTGCCCGGCGTGGGCGCGAACCTCCAGGACCACCCCATGTCCGGCATCGTCTACGAGTCCGCGCGTGCCGTGCCGCCGACCGTGAACAACCATGCCGAGGTCCAGGGTTTCATCCGCACTCGCCCGGACCTCACCGGCCCGGATGTTCAACTCCAGCTGGTGGACATGCCCTTGCGCGCCGAGGGCCTGCCGGGGCCGGGCGACGGGGAGGGTTACACCGTCCTGGTGGCGCTGATGACCCCGCGCAGCCGAGGGAGCGTCCGTCTCGCCGGAGCGGCTCCCGGAACCGCCCCGTTGATCGATCCCCGCTACTTCGACGATGACCGGGACCTCGACGTCATGGTCAGCGGGCTACGCGCGGCGCGGGAGATCGGGAACGGCGCGCCTCTCGCGAGCTGGCGTGGGCGCGAGGTCCTGCCGGGCCCCGGTTCGGTGCGCGACCAGGATCTGCGGGCCTACCTGCGCGGCAACCTGCGGTCCTACAGCCACTATGCGGGCACCTGCCGCATGGGGTCCGACGACGACGCCGTCGTGGGAGTCGATCTGCGTGTGCACCGGGTCCAGGGGCTGCGCGTGGCCGACGCCTCCGTCATGCCGTCCATCCCGTCCGCGAACACCAACGCCGCCGTCTACGCGATCGCGGAACGGGCCGCCGCGCTGATGACGGCCTGAGCGGACACCGCCCTCCGCCGCCGACTGCCGGTTCCGGCACCGCACCCGGCTGCCCGACCGCCCGTCATCCACGACGGCACGGACCACGGCTGCCAGCCGCCACGTCGGCCGGAAGACCTGCCCCGCCATGCCTCCGGCCCCTAAGGGCTGGCGCCGTGCCAGGCCCTGCGCCGCCGCTCCCGAACGGGCGGACGGACGGACCCCGACTCCGCAGAACCCGGTCGTGTCACGCCCGGTGACCGCGGCGAATCGACCGTGAGACCGCCGGCGACCCGGCTGGGGGAGGTCGAGCGAGCGGCGGTGCGGCGGACGGTCCCGGGCCGCGGCTCGTCCGCCCCCTGCGAGGGAGGGGCCCGCCCACCGAGTGCTCACGCACAACCGCGCTGACGCCGCTCGGCCAGGATTCCGCGGGAGGGACACCCGGGGCCAGGTCAGATGGGGAGCCCGCGGCCCGCGGCAGCGGACGGGAAAAAGCGAGTCCCGGCGCCGGGGGATAGGGGGGGGGGCTCGGTGGGAGCGCGCGGAGGCCCATCACCGGGATAGCACCGCCCGAAGCGGGGCCGCTTTGAGTTGTCCACC
>NZ_JBHWEL010000003.1:155322-182116 GCF_042734135.1 Streptomyces sp. NPDC059668
AGGCTAGCCCCCCCTCGTTATTCGGCTCCCCGCGACTCTGTGGAGCGCCGGGCAGGCCTTGCACCTGCATCTCCCCGCAGGAAGCGGGACGTCTTTCCTTGGACCACCAACGCCGGGCTCTCCGCCGACAGTTCGGGCGGCGAACGCGAGATCGACTATAGCGCAGGCCGCGGCACGCGGAACGACCCGGTGGCCTCGTCGGGCAACCCGACCGCGCGGGCGGCCCCCGACGGGGTGATCACCTTTCCGCCGCCCACATCCGGGACGCCTCCCCCGGGGAAACGTCATTCATTTCCCGTCAGGGGTTTGGGACGGCCCTATCAGGTCAGCCGTAATAGTGGATCGCACAGTCAATGCGGTAAGGACGTGATCTGCAGTGACCAAGAACCAGAAGGCACAGGCGAAGACGGAACAGGCCAAGGGCAAGGCCAAGGAAACCGTCGGCCGCACCGTCGGCAACGAGCGTCTGACCGCCGAAGGCAGGGCGGAGAAGGCAAAGGGCGACACCCGCCAGGCCAAGGAGAAGATGAAGGACATTTTCCGGCACTGAGGGTCACGCGCCGTATCGGGCCCGCCGCACGCTCATGCGGCGGGCCCGCTTCTTTTCTAGCAAGGAGTGAAGAAATGTGCGGAGAGTCCCGGACGCACTCCACCGGCACGGCGGACGACCCACCCGAGTCGCGCTCCCCGGGCCCGCGCAGCCCGGCCGAGGTGCGTGAGGCCGTACGGCAGGCACTCGACAGCGCGCGACGGTCCCGCGGTGCCGGGACGGCGTCCGGCCCCGGGGCGACGGCCGACGCGACAGCCGTCGGTGACGTCCTGCTCGTCGCCTCCGAACTCACCACCAACGCGATGCTGCACGGCGGCGGAGTGACGGCGTTCGAGGTGATACCCGGCGAGCGTGAGGTACGCCTGTCGGTGAGCGACCGCAGCGACGAGATACCGGCACCCAAACGACGTGCGGAGGGTCAGGGGTCCCCGTCGATCGGGGGCCACGGCTGGCCGATCATCTGTCTGCTGGCCCGCGACATCGTGATCTCGCTTCTCCAAGCGGGGGGAAAGCGCATCACGGCCGTCGTACCGCTCTCACCCCGGTAAATAATCCTTTCACCGCCGCGACACGGCGGATATGAGCGCGCGCGTCTTTCTTCGGGATGTTCGAGGACATTGGATCCACCGAAACCATCGCCCGGTCAACCGGGGTCAACCGGGAGGAAGACTTGTCCGAGTCGGCACACGAAGAGGCTCATCGGGGCGCGGAGCGCGCACAGGGCGACACGGGGCGTGAGGAGACCGAGGAGGAGAGGGCCGACCGCAAATGGGGCGACCTCCTCCAGGAGATCCGGGTCGCGCAGACCGGCGTCCAGATTCTGTTCGGCTTTCTGCTCACGGTCGTCTTCACCCCGCGCTACACACAATTGGAACAGGTCGACAGAACGATCTACATCGTCACGGTCGTTCTCGGGGCCTCCGCCACCGGGGCGCTCATCGGCCCGGTGTCCCTGCACCGGATCGTCGCCGGGAGACGGGTGAAGGAACGGGCGGTCGTGTGGGCGTCACGGATGACGCTCGCGGGGCTCGTGCTGCTGCTCGCGACGATGACAGCGTCGCTGCTGCTCATCCTGCGGGTCGCCACCCATGACGGCTATGTGCCCTGGATCGTCACGGGGATCGTCGCCTGGTACCTGGTCTGCTGGTTCGCCGTACCTCTGTGGGTGCGCAACCGCCACACGACTTCGTGACCCCCACGCCCCTCCTCACGCGGTGAGAGCCTGCCGGACCCCGCCGGGCGACGCGGACGCGCCCCGTACGGCGGGGCGCACCGGATACGTCGTCTTGCCCGGGTCCACCACCGGCTCCCCCAGTACGATCCGGCCGGCCGCGTGCAGCGCGTCGCACTCGTCGGTGGGCAGGGCGACATAGCACCCTCCCCGCCCGGCGCCGGCATCCATGGGCTGCCAGTAGCCGTACCGGCGCCGCCCGCTGGCCTGCACGGTGAGGCAGACGGGGGCGCGCTGCACGGTGATGAGACGCAGCACCTCGGCACCGTCGGGGCCGAGGGGAGCGCTTGGGCGCGGGAGGGCTCGGAGCATCGTCAGCGGTCTCCGTTCAGGGCTCGCGGCACGGCGCGGCGATGGGGGGCGGGCGTCATGTGCGGGCGGCCTCTCGACGGACGGGTCCGATCGTGTGCCGCCGGGAGCGGAAACGATCTTCGTTGCTGCTCGGCATTGTGGCGGACGGCACTGACAACACGAAGGCGGCGCTCGCGGAGCGGTTCACCGACGGTGGGCCGCCGTCTCCGTCCGATGCGCGCGGGCGGTCAGTTCGCCCTGGACGAAGGGATCGTGGTCGGGGTCGTACGTCCCCGCGTGGTCGGCGAGCGCCTCGGCGATCCGCTCCCACTCCTCGGCCTCCGCGCGCACGATCAGCGACTCCTGGTCGGTGAGCGCCTCGCTCCGGGACGCCTCCCGGACGGCCTCCAGCTCGGCCTTGGCCTCGTGGTGCCGCATTCCGGTCGCGGTACGGCACACGCGCGCCCAGGCGGCACGTTCCTCCTCGGAGGGTTCACGCACCTCGTCGTCCGTCACGTCGACGGGTGCCGTCGCTCGGTCCTGCTCCAGGCTCACTGCTCCACCTCGTTCGGGTGCACGGAACTGATGTGTCCTACAGCGGTTCCGTGTGCCCCCGTCCGGGGAATCGACACCTGGCGGGAGCGACGAGCCGGTACGGGGAGCAGCCCACGGTGCGCGCGGTGGGCGTCCGTACGCCCGGACCCCGGGAGGTCCGGGCGTCACCAGGGCAGCAGGGCGTGCACGTCCTTCCCGTCGGGCCGCACCACGACGTTCACCCGATGGCAGAGCGCGTGGATGAGGTGCCAGCCGATGCCGCCCGCGCCCCGGGACGGGTTCATTCGCCGGGGCGCGGGCGGCGTGGTGCTGCTGTCGCGCAGGGTGACCTGCACGCCGTCGCCGGTCGGCCGTACCCGCAGTTCGAAGGGGCCGGGAGCGTACTGGATCGTGTTGGCGGCGAGCTCCGTCACCACCAGCAGGACGTCGTCCCAGTACTCGGGCGACGAGGGCGGTGACGCCCGTGCGAGGACGCGCAGATAGCTCTCCGCGGAGAGGCGGGCGTCGGTCACGTCGCACAGCTGACCGGGGAAGACGACGGCCAGGCTCTCGAACTCCTCGTCCGACGGCCGCTTGCGCCTGCTCGGATCACTTTCCATCACGCCTGCCCCGGACTCGTCGGCGGGATCTCTCCTACTGCTCCACACCACGCGGACGCCACCTCTCGCGCACTTCTGCCCACCTGCCCTAGGTTCCGGCATCCCTGGCGGCGCGGCCGACCGTGCGCCGCCGCAGCGCGCGCCGTTCGTTCTCGCTCGTCCCGCCCCAGACGCCGATGGTCTGGCCCGTGTCGAGCGCCCAGCGCAGGCACTCGTCGCGGACGGGGCACCGCCGACAGACGGCCTTCGCCTCCTCGACCTGCGGAAGCGCGGGGCCCGTGCTGCCGATGGGGAAGAAGAGGTCGGGGTCGACCGTGCGGCATGCCGCCGATTCGCGCCAGTTGTCCATGGGAGCCTCCTGCGATCACGGTGGTGTCGTTCGTCGGACTTCGGTCTCCCCTTCGGGTCACCGTTGATCCACGGGTGAAACACGGGGTCTTGCCGGGACAGCTCTGATTGAACGGGAAACGACACCGGTGGCCGTGCGCGGGCGCCCTCTCCGAAGGCGCCCATGGGGCGCGTCGAGGTGGCGCGGGTGGCAAAATGGGAGCCCGGATGGGCGACGACGCGGCTTCAACAGCAGAGCAGGTGGCACATGTCACATGAGCCCGGCGAGGTCTGGGAGCGGTTCGCCGTCGCCCTGGCGGAGATGGCGCGCGATCTGCTGGCCCAGGACTCGGTCCAGGACACCTTGGACCGCATCGTGGAACACGCGACGGTGCTGATCAACGGCTGCGACGACGCCGGCATCCTCACCGTGCGACGGGGCGAGGTGCACGCTCTGGCGGCGACGAGCGACGTGGTGCGCCGCGCGGACCGGGTCCAGCAGGACCTGCGGGAGGGCCCCTGCTTCGACGCCGTGACCGACCGTCAGCAGGTCTACGTGATCGAGGACTTGAACCGGCCGCACGAGCGATGGTCCCGTTTCGCCCCCGAGTTGAGGAAAATGGGCATGGGGAGCGTGATGGGCTTCCTGCTCTTCACCGAGGACGACGAACTGGGCGCCCTCAACCTGTACTCCCACCAGCCGCGCGCCTTCGACGAGGCCGCCCGGCGGGCCGGCTGGATCCTCGCCTCGCACGCGGCCGTGGCCCTCTCGGCGGCCCGCACGCACCAGCAGCTCGGCGACGCCCTGGAGACCCGCCACGAGATCGGCGAGGCGATGGGCATCCTCATGGAGCGCTACGGGCTGCCCGAGGACGCCGCCTTCAAGGTGCTCAAGAAGGCGTCGCAGGACCGCAACGTCAAACTGCGCGAGATCGCCCGCCAGGTCTGCGACACCGGCGAGAAGCCCGGCTGACCGCCGCCGAACCGGTACGGGTTCGCCGACGACGGCGTACGACGGCCACGGGTACTGACGAGGTGGACGGCGGTCAGGTCCGGGCCCGACCTTCGTGTCCCGCTCGGGCGGACGTCACGGCTGCTCGGTCCGACGGAGCATGGACGGCCGATCGAGTATCTCGACATACATGATCCGGCCGTCCACGACGTCCAGGTTCAGCATGCCCTTCGAGGGCAGGAGAGGCACGCACCGATGGCCCGGTCCGTACGGCTGGTCCTCCGGATGATCCGCCGTCCGGATGCTCTGGCAGAAGCCGTCGCCGCAGCCGCACTCACCGACCAGACGCAGATCCCACGCGCAGATGGCCAACTCGCGTTCTCCCTCGTCCTCCAGGAGGGCGATCAGCTCGGCGACCAGCTTCGGGAAGACGTCGCGCATGAGGGGTTGGTCCTGCTCCATGGCCGCAGGCTAGCCGAGGCGGCCGGCCGAGCGCGATGACGACCGGCCCCTCCCGTCGGCCGGGCGGTGTCCGGCCCGGCACCCGAGGGTTCACGCGGGCGTGGGCCGCGGACGCCGCGTTCAGCGGCTCCGGTGCCGGGGCGGCGCCTCCGGTGCGTCGGGCGGGTCCGGCGTGGGCCGTACCCTGCGCTGGCCGACGGCCACCTGCTCGGGGTCGAGCAGGTTCTCGCCGTAGAGATCCTGCAGCCAGTTGGTCTGGTAGATGGTGTCGAGGTAGCGCTCGCCGAGGTCGGGGGCGATGGCCACCGCGGTGACAGCGGGCGCCTCATGCCGGTTCAGCCACTCCATGGCTCCGCTGACCACCGTCCCGGTGGAGCCGCCGAACAGGAAGCCGCGGCGGGCCAGCCGGTGACACGTACGGATGGTGTCCGCCTCCTCCACCCGGATCACCTCGTCCACGAGGGACTCGTCGAGCAGCGGCGGCTGCATGCTCATACCCAGGCCCGGGATCATCCGGCGTCCCGGTTTGCCACCGAAGGCCACCGAGCCGACGCTGTCCACGGCGACGATCCGCACCGGCCGGTGCCACTTCCGGAAGTAGCGCGCGCAGCCCATCAGGGTCCCGGTGGTGCCCGCCCCGACGAACAGGACGTCCAGGCCCGGGAAGTGGCTGGCGATCTCGGGCGCCGTCGTGCGGTAGTGCGCCTGCCAGTTGCCCGGGTTGGTGTACTGACTGAGCCACACGTAACGGTCGTCGGACGCGCACAGCGCGCGGACGTAGTCGATCCGCGCGCCGAGGAATCCCGCGTTGGCGTCCAGTTCGGAGATGACGTGCACCTCGCTGCCGAGCGCCTCCATCAGCAGCCGGGTCGAGAGGTTGCACCGGGAGTCCGTGACGCACAGGAACTCGTAGCCCTTGCTCGCGGCGATCATGCTCAGTGCCACGCCCAGGTTCCCGGACGAGGACTCCACCAGGATCGAGTCCGGCTTCAGGATCCCCTCGCGCTCGGCGCTCTCCACCATCTCGTTCGCGGCTTTCAGCTTGATGGAGCCGGCGAAGTTGAAGCCCTCGCACTTCAGATACAGCGAGCGCCCGAAGATCGACTGGAGGTCGACGTAGAGCTGGCTTTCGTTGAAGGCGTGAGGAGCGGAGATGACGGGCACGGTGGGCCTCCTGATGCCAGAGCTGAGGTGGTTCCGCTTCAGCCGTACCGACGCAGGTCGTGGAAGAAGTCGTCGACGAGACGGAGGTCCCCCTTCCGGGCCACCTCGTCGTAGACGTACTTGCCGACGGCGAGGTCGAGGACACCGAGACCGAAGGGCGAGAAGATCACGGTCCGGTCGGCCGGCGGGGTCACCCGTCCGGTCAGCACGTCGTCGAGGGTGCCGTCCAGGAAGTCCCGGCCGCCGGTGAGCTGTTCGGCCAGGTGGGGTGAGGTGTCGGCCTTCAGGCAGTGCTCGACGTCGTCGACGATGTTGGCGGAGGCGAGCAGGACCTCGGGGGCGAGGTCGCGCAGCGACACGTTCAGTACCAGCGGGTGGTGGGAGAACCAGTCCGGGTCCGTGACATGGGGTTCGCCGGCGACGGTCGCGAAGACCACCAGGTCGCTGGCGCGGATCAGCTGCTCGGCCCTGTCGTGGACCGTGACCCTGGGGGCCTGTCCGGTGGTCCCGGCCTCCCGCAGGTAGCCGGAGAAGCCCGAGGCGCTGTCGGCCGACAGGTCGTGCACCCCGACCTCGTCGAAGGTCCAGCCGGTGCCGGCCAGGAAGGTGTGGATGTAGCGGGCGATGAGACCGGTGCCGACGAATCCGACCCGGGTGGGCCGGGGACGGCCGCGGCTGAGCCGGTCGGCCGCGAGCGCGGCGGACGCCGCGGTCCTGGTGGCACTGATGACGGAGCTTTCCAGGCAGGCGAAGGGGTATCCGGTGTCGTGGTCGTTGAGGACGAGGACCGCGGAGGCACGGGGGATGCCCGCCTGGACGTTGCCCGGGAAGCTGGAGATCCACTTCATGCCGTCCACCCGGATCGGACCGCCGATGGACGCGGGCAGCGCGATGATCCGGTCCGCCGGCCGGTCGGGGAACCGCAGGAAGTACGAGGGCGGGTTGACCGAGTCACCCGAGCCGTGCAGCCGGTAGGCGGCCTCGACGAGTTCCACGAGCTGTCGCTCGCGTCCGCCGAGCGCCTGCTGCACCTGGGCGCCGGAGATCACCGCGAAGGTGGGCGCCGGGGCGGAACGCGGAGCGGCGGCCTCGGTGACGGGAGAGGGCAGGACGGTCATCGCGGGCCCCCCTCGGAGGTGGGGCGGCGGTCCGCGGACCGGCGGGGCTCGGCCATGGCGACCAGCACCTCGCGTTCCCCGGTGAAGGCCTCCCTGCTGTGCGCGGTGCGCACGTTGTCGACGAGCAGCATGTCGCCGGCCTGCCAGGGCTCGCGTCGGGTGTGGTCCTCGTACGTGGTGTTGATGAGCCGGACGACGTCCTCGCCGATCGGGGAACCGTCTCCGAAGCGGGTGTTGAACGGCAGCCCGTCCTCGCCGTAGACGTCCACCAGGTACTCGCGCACCTCGGGGGCCAGCGTCCACTCGTTGAGGAAGGCGATCTGGTTGAACCAGCAGCGCCTGCCGGTGAGCGGGTGCCGCACCACGGCGTCGCGTCGCTGCCGCGTGCGCAGGGACCCGTCGGGCTCCCAGGTGAAGTCGATGGCGTGCTCGTGGCAGTAGCGCTCGATGGCGGCGTGGTCCTCCGTGCCGAACGACTCGGTCAGGGACGCCCCGATCTCGTCGTTGTAGCTGCGGGTGAGCAGCCAGCCCTCGCGCTCGAACCGCTCGGTCAGCGCGGCGGGCAGTGCCTGGAGCACCCGCTCGGCGTCGGCCACCGCGGTCGCTCCGCCCTCGGCGGGCGCGCTCAGGCAGGCGAACAGCATCAGGCCGGGGAACTCCAGCCGGTAACTCAGCTCGTGGTGCATGCACATCGGCTGGTTGGAGGGCCAGGTGGAGGAGGAGTACAGCCCTGGTCCGCGGACCTGCCGGGGCGCGAACGCCTCGCGGTCCTCCATCGGATCGCCGCCCAGTCCCCTGAAGACGGCACCGACCTGGTCCGCCGCCCGCAGCCCCAGGCCCCGGACCAGCAGTGCGCCGTGCTCCGCGACCTGACCGCGCAGCGCCTCGCGGTTCTCGGCCGCCCAGGCGGGCGCGTCACCGGGGGCGTCGACATGCAGGATCGGGGGTTTGCCGGGGTGCAGTTCCGCCTCGGGCAGGGCTGCCAGGAACGAGGACGACATCGGGATTCCTTTCGGTTGCCGCTCACGAGGGTGAGGTCCGCTCAGGTGGGTGGGGTCGCTCAGGTGGGTGGGGGCCGCTCACGTGGGTGAGGGGGAGGCGAGCAGTTCGGCGGCGGCCAGGACCGCCTGTGCGGCCGCGTCCGGCCGGGTGCGCGGGAAGTAGTGCCCACCGTCGGGGAGTTCGTGCAGTTCCACCTGTTCGGCCAGGAGCTGCCAGTCGCGGTACCGGTCGGCGAACCCCGCCGTGTGGGGGTCGTCGGCGGCGACGACCACGGTGACCGGCACGGAGAGCCTGGCCGTCGGAGGGTTCTCCAGGGCGCCGGTGAGATAGCGGTGTGCGGCCACGCAGTCGTTCCGGTAGGCGGCACCGACCTGTTCGGCGTGGGACGCGTTCAGCTCACCGAGCTCGGTGTACCCGCTGTCCGACCCCAGACCGGCGGCGATCTCGGCGTTGCTCCGTCCCGCCAGTTCGATGACGGCCGCCCGCCGGGCGTCCGCGGTACCCAGGAGCTGGGCGCCCAGGAACACCCGGGGCACGTCAACTCCGCGCTCCCGCAGCAGCCTCGCCGTCTCCAGGGCCAGGGCGGCACCCGAGGAATGCCCCCAGAGCACGACCCGGGTCAGACCGCGCCCGACGATCTCGGTGACGACCTGCCGCGCCACCTGTGCCGACGGTGCGAACGGCTCCTCCTGGGCGGCCAGGTCGTGACCGGGCAGGTCGACGGCGTAGACCGACGGCCCGTGACCGGTGGCCGCCAGGGCGCCGGCCATCGGCCGGAAGTTGACCGCGTTGCCGCCCGCGTAGGGGAAGCACACCAGGGCGTACTCCGAGGGGCCGTCCGATTCCGCGAGCGGCTGGAGCAGTTCGTGGCGCCGGCCCGGCGCGCCGTCGAGGAGCGCGGCGAGATCGGCGAGCACCGGGTGGGCGGTGATGTCCTTCAGGGACACCGCGCGGTCCAGGGCGACGGTGAGCTTCACGGCCGTCAGCGAGGTGCCGCCGGAGTCGAAGAAGTGGTCCCGCCGGCCGACGCTGTGCTCGGGCACACCCAGCAACTCGGCCCACAGGCCCGCCAGTTTCCGCTCGGCTGGGCTCTGCGGAGCGCTCCGGTCCTCTTCGGCGCCGTCGTCGGCGGCCCCTGGCGGCGTCCGTTCGGCCAGCGCGGTCAGGGTCCTCGTGTCGATCTTCCCGTTGGCGGTGAGGGGCAGGCTCTCCTGCCAGTGGAAGGCGGAGGGAATCATGTAGTCGGGCAGTACGGCGCCCAGCGCCTCGCGCAGCACCTCCGTGCTCAGGGAGCGGCCGCAGTAGTAGGCGATCAGGTGCGTGCCGCCGGCCGCCTCGGCGACCACCACCGCGCCGTCCCGGACGCCGGGCACCCGCAGCAGGGTGTTCTCGATCTCGCCGATCTCGATGCGGAAGCCTCGGATCTTGACCTGGTTGTCCCGGCGGCCGAGGAACTCCAGCGAGCCGCCCGGATGCCAGCGTCCCCGGTCGCCTCCCAGGTAGAGCCGCTCCCCCGACCGGTACGGATCCTTCCGGTACGCCTCGCGGGTCCGCTCGGGGTCGTTGACGTAGCCCCGGCCCACGCAGACCCCGGAGAACGCGATCAGGCCCGGGGCACCGAGCGGCACCAGCGACAGATGTTCGTCGACGACGTAGACGTGCACGTTGTTGACCGCGCGCCCGAGCAGTACCCGGTCCGGCACGCCGTCCATGATCTCGTGGTTGGTGTCGTCCGAGGTCTCGGTCAGCCCGTAGGCGTTGACGAGGCCGATCCCCGGCTGGATCGCGAACCAGCGCTGGACCAGCTCCCGCTTCAGTGCCTCTCCGGTCACCGACACCCGGGTCAGGTCGGGCAGTTCGCGGGGGTGCTGCTCCAGGTACGACACCACCACCTCCAGGTAGGAGGGGACGAGCTGTGCCACGGCCACCCGCTCCTGGACCAGCGTGTCGACGAACCGCTCGACGTCGACGATCACCTTCTGTCCGACGAGCAGCGTCCGGCCGCCCACCAGCAGCGCGGCCAGCAGCTGCCACAGCGAGATGTCGAAGCACTGGGGGGCCGTCTGCGCCACCACACGGTCCTGGTCGATCCCCAGGTCGTCGATCTTGGCGTAGAGGTGGTTGAGCATGCCCGCGTGCTCGCACATCGCACCCTTGGGCTCACCGGTGGAGCCGGAGGTGAAATAGATGTAGGCCAGTTGGCCGGCCGTCACCTTCACCCCGAGGTCACTGTCGTCGTGCTGTTCCGCGTACGCCGTCTCGACCAGCAGCCTCTCGACGCCCGGCAGCGCGCCCAGCGCCCGGTCGAGCGTGTCGGTGCTGCCGGACTCGGTCAGCACGAGCCGGCACCCGGCACGCGACAGGGTCGCCTCGACGCGTCCCGCGGGGAAGTGGGGCTCGATCGGCAGATAGACGCCGCCGGCCTTGAACACCGCCAGCACGGCGGCCGCCCAGTCGAGGTTGCGTTCGGTGACGACGGCCACCGGGTCCTCGCGGTCCAGTCCGCGCGCCAGCAGGGCCCGCGCCAGCCGGTTCGCGCGGGCGTTGAGTTCGCCGTACGTCCACGCCCGCTCGCCGTGGACCGCTGCCACCGTCCCGGGATGCATCCGCACCCGCTGCTCGAACAGTTCGTGCACCCGTCCCTCGGGCAGCGGCCGGCGCGGTCCGGCCAGTGCCTGGAGCTGGTGGCGCACCTCCTCGGGCGACAGCAGACTCTGCCGTGCGTGGTCGGCGTCCGCGTCGGCCGCCATCAGCGTGAGCGCCGTGAGGTGGTGGCCGGCGATCCGGGCCGCGCACTCGGCGTCCAGCACCTCGGTGCGGTACCGCAGGCGCAGCACCGGGTCCGCGCCGCGATCGCACCAGCCCACGTCCAGCACGACGTCCCCGGCCAGTACGTCCGCGGTCCCGGCGGGGTCGAACGTGATCTCGTACGACGGGCCGGCCGTCCCCGACTCCCGGCGCAGCGTGTCCACGGGGAAGTCGCGGTGCGCCAGCAGGTCGGCCTCGGCGCCGCGGACACTCACCAGGAGCCTGCGCCACGACTGCGGGGCGACGGTCAGCCGGCAGGGCAGCGGACCGGCGTCCGTCCCCGCGGCGGCGTATCCGGTCACCACGTCCAGCTCGCCGGACAGCACGGCCAGTACCTTCGCGTGCGCGGCCAGCAGCACCGAGCTCACCGGCGCGCCGACGTCGCGCGCCAGGCCGCGCACCGCCTCCATCACGTCGCCCGGCACCGCCGCCTCGTACTCGGCCACCCCCGCGACCGGCTCCCGCGACCACCGCGGGACCGGGGTGAATCCCCCGGCGGCCAGTACACGGCCCCAGTACTCCCGGTCCGCCTCCACGTTCGCTCCCATCGAATGGCCTTCCTCAACTCGCCGTAGCCGCGTTGCTGCCGGCCGAGTACGTTCCCGTCACCGCTGCCGCGCCGATGCCGTCGGGGTGCGCCGGGGCAGCCGCGGTCTCCACGGCGGGGTTTCCTCCCCAGTGCGCGTGGGAGGGGACCTCCTCGCCCTTCATGAGGAAGGAGTCGGGTGCCAGCACGGCGCCGTCACCCATCGTCACGCCGTAGTGCACATGGGCGCCGACCCCGAGGGTGCAGCCGGAGCCGAGGGTGGTGCGGTCGGACTTGAAGGTGCCGTCCTCCTGCGAGTGGCACTGGATCTTGCTGCCGGCGCTGAGTGTGCAGTCGTCCCCGATCGCGGCGAGCGTCCGCTCCGTCAGGTAGCAGCCGTCGTCGAAGACCCTGCGGCCGATCCGCACGCCCAGCAGCCGCCAGATCACGTTCTTGAAGGGGGTCCCGTTGAAGATGTTGAGGTAGTGGTCCGGCACCTTCCACAGACGCTCGTGCCACCAGAAGTACGGGTCGTAGATGGAGCACAGTCGCGGACTCAGTCCGCGGAACCAGGCGATGCAACGTTCCACCAGGGCGAAGTACAGGGCGGTGAACGTCAGGGTGATCGCCACGTACCCGCCGATGACGACGTGCCCGAGGACTCCGTACAGGCTGACGGAGGCGAGACCGAACGCCGTGAGCGCCAGGGTGTGCAGCCAGCGCAGGAACAGGAAGAGCGCCATCGAGCGGAGGTTGTAACGATTCTTCGCGGCGAGATTGCGGCGCAGCTCCCCTCCTGTACGGAGGTGGTCGAACCGCGAGTCGCGCTCCACCGACCGCGGGATCTCGAAGCACGGTGAGCCGAGCAGTCCGACCCCCGTACGGACCTCGCCGTCCAGGGGAACCATGACCTTCGTGGCGAGCAGGCAGTTCTCCCCCGTCCGGCCTCCGGCGGGATAGGCGATGTTGTTGCCGAGGAAGTTGCGCGGCCCGATCGTGGCCCGGGACACCCGGAAGGACGTGCTCGAGAAGTCCGCGTTGATGAGCGAGAGGCCGTCGGCGATCATCGTCCCGCTGCCGACGGTCGCCAGGAGCGGCGTCTCGTGCTGCATCTCCGAGCCGAAGTTCGACCCGGTCTGCTCGACCTCCGACAGGTCGTAACCGAGGCCGCGCAGGTAGGGCACGATGTACGAGCTGTCGCCGAAGAGCCAGGCGAAGAACCTGATGTTCGTCAAGGTCGTCGTCGCCCGGTGCAGCGCGTAGTGGAAGCCGTACAGCGGATAGACCCGGTCGGGCTCGATGGCCAGAGACAGCAGCCGCGGCACGGTGAACAGGGCGACGAGCCCCAGGACCACGAAGCCGAAGAACAGCGCGGCGGACAGGATCAGGGCGTCGACGAGGAAGCCCGACGACGCGATCGCGGGCGTGGCCGAGTCCAGCCGCCTGCCGAGCGCCGGGATCTGGGCGAACAGCATGTACAGCCCGCCGACGGCCAGCGGGAGGTACAGGAAGAACAGCTGGAGCAGGCTGGCGATCCCGAACCAGGCCCGGCGCGGGGTGCCGCAGGCCGCCGGCGCGACCCGCACGTGGTCGATCCGCGTGGGTTCCGCCGGGGAGCCGTGCCGGCGCTCCCCGTCCGGGACGACCTGGCCGCGGTACAGGGCGGACGAGTGGCCGAGCTGGGCGCCGTCGCCCATCACGGTGTCGATGTCGAGGACGGTCTTCTCGCCGACGAACGCGTCGCGGCCGAGGGTGACCGGGCCGGTCTGGATGTGCCCCGAGTGCGCGCGGTAGCAGAGGAAGAACGAGTCCTTGCGGATCACCGTCCCGGCGCCGATCGTGAGCAGGTC
This sequence comes from Streptomyces sp. NPDC059668, assembly GCF_042734135.1. Taxonomy (NCBI): domain Bacteria; kingdom Bacillati; phylum Actinomycetota; class Actinomycetes; order Kitasatosporales; family Streptomycetaceae; genus Streptomyces; species Streptomyces sp. NPDC059668. Next base: position 168,758 of record NZ_JBHWEL010000003.1, read on the forward strand.
GGTGCAGACGGGGACCGACCGGGAGAGGATCGTGACCCCGCTGCCGATGCGCGCGCCGAGCGCCCGCAGATAGAGCACGTACAGCGGATTACCGACAAAGAAGATCATCGGATTGGCGTGAAGGAGTACCTTGACGAGCCAGAAACGCAGATAGGTCAGGCTCCATACGGGGAATTCACGTGGCTTCCAGCGGCCGATGAGAATCCATTTGGCGGCGATCGGGAATCCGCACAGCGTGATGAATCCGAGGCCGCCGAAGAGGACCGACCGCGCGTACACGTCAGCCAGGCCCGACCCGGCGGCGATCCATTCGTAGCCGCGGGCGGCGACCAGGCCGGTGAAGAAGGAGTACCCGAGGAAAAACAGCAATTGGGCGGTTCCGCACAGGACGTAGCGCGACGTGCTCGGCCGCGGCACCGGGGCCGGCGACGGTGCCGGTACGGACGGTGCCGTGGAAGGCGACGCGTCCACGGGGGTGGGGGCGGCGTCCACGAGAGCCGTCGCCAGGCTTCGGATCGTGGGGTACCGGTAGATGTCCTTCATCGACGCGGACGGCAGGTCCGGCCGCTTCCTGACCCGTGCGCAGAACTGGGCCATGACCAGCGAGTTGGCACCGAGGTCGTCGAAGAAGTGGCTGTCGACCGGTACGTGCTCCGCGGCCACGACGCCCGCCAGGACCTCCGCGAGTTTCTTCTCGGTCTCCGCCGCCGTCAGGTCCGCGCCACTCCGCCGGGCGACGGCTGCCTCGTCTTCGTCCGGTCCGACTATGAAGACCTCGGAGGACTGCTCCACCATTCGACCTCCTGAGAAGACATTTCGGCTCCCGATTGCCGCGGGCGGCCGGTCCGGTGTCCTCACGCTCCGGCGAATGGCTCGTCCGAGCCGTTTCCGAGCCACAAGACCGCACTCTCCTACGTGATCACAAAACCATGAACTTCAGTCTTATTCGTCGACCGTCGCGCTGCCACTCCGAATCGGCCGCTCGGGTACCACGGCACCGTACGACAAGCCTCTGCCCATTGGCCCCCGACACCGTTGGAGTAACACGCGCTTCACCCGAATGGCGGCCCCTTGCCACAGGGCCCGGAGACGGCGGAAAGGGAGGCCGCCGCTCACGGGCCCCCTCACCGTGGACCCGCGCCGGGGAAGGGCCCGCCCGGTGTGTCGTGACGACACCCCCTTACGAGTTCCCCACCGCGGGGAGGGGACGGCGGCCGGTGACGGTCCGGTGGCCCGCCCGCCCGCTCGGCGCCCTGGCAAGATGGCGGCATGGAACGTGTGCTGGGAATCGGTGGGTACTTCATGCGGGCCGCGGATCCGGCGGCCCTGAGCGCCTGGTATCGCGACTGCCTCGGCCTGGACACCGACGAGCACGGCCTGTGGCGTCAGGAAGCCGGGCCGACGGTGTTCGCGGCGTTCGAGTCCGAGACCGACTACTTCGGGTCCCGCACCCAACAGGCCATGCTCAACTTCCGGGTCCGCGACCTCGACGCGATGCTCGCGCAGCTGCGGGCGGCCGGAGCGGACGTGGCCGGTGAAACGCAGGACATGGAAGGTGTCGGCCGCTTCGGCTGGGTCACCGACCCCGAGGGCAACCGGGTCGAGCTGTGGCAGCCGGCCTGACCGCGCCTGACCGCAGGCGGCGAGGCGCCGGCCCGTCGTGGTCCGCACCTCTCACGGCCCCCGCGATCCTGTTACTGCTAATCTAGAAGTAACAGGTACGGGAAACGGTCGACGCCCCGCACCAGCAATCAGGAATCTCCCGCGGACCGTCCTCCACGTTCCGCCTGCGCGAAGACAAGGAGCGTCACGTGCCACTGGCCGAGGAACTGCTGGGATCGGCGGCGGTGGCCGGTCTCGCCGACTGCCTCGCCAGGGCCGGCCGGCCGCGCGACGCGGAGGCCGTTCGCGTGTGCGGGGAGAAACTCGACGGCCTGGCCCTGCGTGAGCGCAGCGACCTGGTGCGGGACGTCCTGACGGCGCACCTCCCCGGGGGATTCGCCGCGACACGGACCGTCGTCCGCACGGCGCTCACCGATCCCGGGTTCACGGGATGGATGATCTGGCCGGTGACGGAGGCCGTCGTCACCCGCGCCCTGGAGGACGACGATCCGGACGCCTTCGAGGCGGCACTCCACCTGCTGGCCGATCTGACCCCCCGGCTGACCGCGGAGTTCGCGATCCGGCGGATGCTCAGGGCCGATCTCACCCGGAGTCTCCGCGTAGTCCGGCGGTGGACCGACCACCCCGACGAGCACGTGCGGCGCCTGGCGAGCGAGGGGACCCGGCCCCGGCTGCCGTGGGCGGTCCGGGTGCCCGGACTCCTGAACAGCCCCGACCTCACCCGCCCCGTCCTCGACGCGCTGTACCGCGATCCGTCCGAGTACGTGCGGCGTTCCGTGGCCAACCACGTGAACGACATCAGTCACGCCGACCCGGACCTGGCCGTCGAGGTGGCTGCCGGGTGGAGCGCGGCGCCGGACGGCCACACCCCTCGCGTCGTACGGCACGCGCTGCGTACGGCCGTGAAGAAGGGACACCCCGGGGCGCTGGCCCTGTTGGGCTTCGAGCCGGCTACGGAGGTCGCCGTCTTCGGACCGCGACTGGGCGAGGACCGGGTGACGGTGGGTGACGAGATCACCTTCGCGTTCGACGTCGCCAACGAAGGGGCGGCACCGGCCAAGCTGGCGATCGACTACGTGATCCACTACCAGAAGGCGAACGGCAGCACCGCGCCCAAGGTCTTCAAGCTCACCACCAGGACCCTTCAGGCGGGCGAACGCGTCTCGATCAGCCGTCGGCACTCGTTCCGGAGGATCACCACCCGGGTCTTCCATCCGGGCTCGCACGCCCTGGAACTCCAGGTCAACGGCGAGGTCCGCGGCCGAGCCGAGTTCACCCTGCTCGCGGGGTCCTGACCGGGCCCTCGCGGGAGCGCCGACGACGATGACCGGCCGGGACGGTCAGGAGCCGTCCACCGCGTCCGCGTACCGGGTCCGCATGGCCTCGCTCGCGGCCGGGCCGGCCGTGAAGACGAACTCGTCCGTGTCGACACGCCGGCCCGTCGTCCGGTCGACGACCACCGGGTCGACCTCGGCGCCCGTCCGCGCGTCCACCAGGATCATGGCCCGCTCGTCCGCGTCGAGCCGGGAGTTCCCCCAGGCGGCGAGGGCGACGATGACCGAGCGCAGCGAGCGGCCGTACTCCGTGAGGACGTACTCGTAGCGGTTCGGGTGGGTCTGGTACTGGCGCCGCTCGAAGAGCCCTTCGGCCACCAGGGATTTGAGCCTGCTCGTCAGCATGCTGGACGAGATGCCGAGGTTCTCCTGGAACTGGTCGAACCTGGTGAAGCCGTCGAAGGCGTCGTGCAGGATCAGCAGCGTCCACCACTCGCCCACGTGCTGGACGGTTTGGGACAGCGGACACTCGCGGTCCTCCAGGCGAATTCGGGCCGGCATCCGCGCCCCCTTCCGTGAGTGGTGTCCGCGGTGTCAGCGGCGTCAGCGGCCGACTCCCACAAACTTCTATCTTAGCAGTAGGTAGTGGGGCACCTCCGGGCGCCGTGATCATGGCCGCCCCCACCCCTCACCCCCACCCCTCGCCTCCCCCTCGCGCGCCGACCGGCATCCGGCGAAGTCACTGCTATAGTCGAAGTCAGTTACTTCGAATTTAGAAGTGACTCGACCCGCGCGAGCCGCCCGGACGAACAGCGTGCCCCGCGGCGCGGAGTCCGTCGTCCGGCACCCCACACGACCCGAAGGAGCAACCCATGCCACCCGTCACCCTCGACTCACTCCCCCAGGCCGTCACCCGCTATCTGGCCGCCCACCGCCTGCACGACACCGCGGCGCAGCTCGCGAACTTCACCCCGGACGCCACGGTGACCGACGACGGGGTGACCCACGGCGGCATCGACGCCATCGAGCGGTGGATGAACCGCACCGCCGGTGAGTACAGTTACACGATCGAGCCCATCGCGGTCCACGCGACATCCGACCGGGAGTACACGGTCACCCAGCGGCTCGAAGGCGACTTCCCCGGCGGGATCGTCGACCTCCACTTCCGGTTCACCCTGCGCGACGGACTCATCGAGCGGCTCGTCATCGAGGCCTGAGCCCCACGTCCGTCACCGACACGTCCCCGGCACGCGCGCGAGGACGCGCTCACCCCGGAACGGACGAAGCGGTACGAGTACGAAGCTCACCGAAGCTTCGCGAAGCCCACAGCAAACGAACGAAGCTGAAGGAAGCAGACCATGAAGACCTGGTTCATCACCGGGGGCACCCCGGGCGGATTCGGCATGACCTACGCGGACGCGGCCCTGGAGCGCGGAGACAACGTCGTCCTCACGGCACGCAGGCCGGAACTGCTCGACGAGTGGGCCGTACCCCACGGCGACAGAGTGCTGGTCCTGCCGCTGGACGTCACCGACGCCCGCCAGATCGAGGACGCCGTCGCGGCGGCGGAGGCACGCTTCGGTGGCATCGACGTCCTGGTCAACAACGCCGGACGGGGCTGGTACGGCTCCGTCGAGGGCATGACCGACGACGCCGTCCGCCGCACCTTCGAACTGAACTTCTTCGCCGTCGTGGCCGTCCTGCGCGCCGTTCTGCCCGGCATGCGCGCCCTGCACAGGGGATGGATCGTCAACATGTCCTCGGTGGCGGGCCTGCGGGGAGTCGGCGGATTCGGTTACTACACCGCCGCCAAGTTCGCGCTGGAAGGGCTCACCAAGGTGCTGCGGGAGGAGGTGGCACCGCTGGGCATCCGGGTCCTCGCCGTGGAACCCGGTGCCTTCCGCACCCGGGCCTACACCGGCTTCGCGGACGAGCCGGTGACCGAGACCGTGGACGCCTACCGGCCGATGGTGGAGTCCGTACGGGACTTCATGATCGCGCAGGACGGCAGCCAGCCCGGCGATCCCGTCCGCGCCGTCCACGCCGTCCTCGATGCCCTCGACGAGGAGGAGCCGCCGCACCACCTCGTCCTGGGCGGCGCGGGATACGACGCCGTGGTCGAGGAGCTGGACACGGTTCTCGCGGGCATCCGCGCTCGCGAGACCGTCTCCCGCGGCGCCGACTTCCCGGCTTCCGGATGAAGGCGGGACCGTCCCGGACGGACGGTTCAACGCCCCGGGGCCGCCGGACACCGTCCCGCGGCCCCGGGGCGGGACGGTGTGCGGCTACTGCTCGCGCTGCTCGGTGCGGTTGAGGCCCCGGGCGATCTCCTGGAGGATCTCCAGCTCCTGTTTCCCCGTCATCTCCGCGAGCTGACGCAGAAGCAGGGCGCACAGTCCCGTCACACCGTCCGCGACCTGGTCGAGGTTCCCGTCCGACTCCGCGCGCTCCATCATGTACTTCGTCATGAGGTTGTCGCCGGAGACGTAGGCGGTCATGGCCTCGATACCGAGGCGTACGCGGTCGTAGTCGTTCGTCGTCATCGCGCCACCGTCGCATGCCGGGCGCGATCATGCCACTGTCCGCCGGGGATCGCCTCTCCTGCCACCCCGCTCCCCGTCCGCTCCTCGTCCGTCTTCGTCCACGGGGTGGAGATGGGGCGACGACGAGACGCCGGCGGGGAGCGGGTCCGGTACGCCCCTCGTGTACAGCGTTCCGCGGCCGTCGGCAACCGGAACGAACTGGTTCCGCGTGCAACGGCGTTGAGGCTCGGGTGGCGCGTACGGCGGCACGGCGTGAGAATCCTGCGAGGGCGCGGTTTCGGGCGAAACGTGGACGATAGGGTTCCCCGCATGAACGCACGGCTGGCTCTGCTGCGTACAGTGGCCCCCGGAGTCACGGAGAGTGACATCTTCCGGCTGGCGCTGCAGCACGCGCTGGGGGAGCTGGGCGCCCTGGGCGGAACGATCCATCTTCGCGGCCCCATGTCGATGCTGCGCATGGTGTCGTCGGCCGGTCTCCCGCCCGCCCTCACCCAGGCCTGGGAGATCGTCGACCAGGAGGGTCCGCTCGCCCCGGCCCGCGCCCTTCAGCGGGGCAGTGGCGTGTGGGTGCCCCTGTCCAGCACCGTGCCGAGCGCCGGGGCTGCCGGGGCTGCCGGGGCTGCCGGACCGGGCATCCCCCCGACGGAGCCCGCCGAGGCCGCCTGGCCCGGCACCGGCCTGGCCGCCGTGCCGCTGTTCGGCAGGGACCGCGGCATCGGTGCGCTGACCGTGCTGATGGGCGACGCCGGGGAGCCCACCCCTGAGCAGTGGGAGTTCCTCAGGGCCGTCGTCGGCTGGGCCGAGGAACGCATGGTCCAGGCACCGCCGCCGGCCGGGCCCTCGCACGCGGAGCTGAACAGGGAGCGTCTGCGGGATGCGCTGAAGGAGGTCAGCGTCGGAGCGTGGGACTGGGACATCCGGACCGGCGATCTGATCTGGGACGAGGAGGCCCTGGAGCTCTACGGCACCCTGCCGGCGGACTTCACCGGCCGGATCGAGAACTGGATGCGGATCGTCCACCCCGACGACCTGGCACCGACCCTCGCGGCGGCGGAGCGGGCGATCCGGGACCACGGTGTGTTCGAGGCCGAGTACCGGGTGCGCAAACGGGACGGCACCTGGGGCTGGACCCAGACCCGCGCCGGCGCGACGTACGACGAGAACGGCGAACCGCTCCGGATGGGCGGCCTGGGGTGGAACAGCGACGAGTCCCGCTCCGCCCGTGACGCGCTCAGCCGGGCGCTGCGGCACATGAGCGACGGCTTCCTGGCGGTGGACGACGAGTGGCGGATCACCTTCGCCAACCTGGAAGCGGAACGCACGCTGGGTTTCTCCGAGGCGGAGCTGTTCGGACGCGTCCTGTGGGAGCTGCCCTCCGCCCAGCAGGTTCCCGGACTGGAGAGCCAGTGCCGGCAGGCCGCCGCCGAGGACGAACCCGCCAGCTTCGACGTACGCATGCTGGACAGCGAGCGCCGCTACCAGGTGCGTCTCGTCCCGGGACCCGACGGCCGCACCCTCTACTTCACCGACGTCACCGCGAGACGGCGCATGGAGGAGGAACGCGTCGCCGCCGAACGCGCCGCGTCCGAACGATCCGCCCGGATCAGCGAGCTGACGGCGGCGCTCGCCAAGGCGACGACCTCACGCGACGTGGTGGACGCCGTCGCCCGACGGGTGCTGCCCCCGTTCGCCGCCGCCGGACTCCTGGTCCAGGCCGTCGAGGACGACCTGCTCCGCAACGTCGGAGCCGTCGGGTACCCGGCCGGCTTTCTCGACCTCCTCGACAACCGCCCGCGGACACCCGGCGACCCGTCCTGGGACGCGATCGCGTCCGGCCGGCCCCTGTTCCTGGCCTCGGTGCAGGAGCTGATCGCGCACGCGCCCGCGCTGGCCCACCGGGCCGAGCGCACCGACAAGCAGGCCTGGGCGTTCCTGCCACTGACGGCGTCCGGTCACACGTTCGGGGTGTGCGTGCTGTCCTTCGACAGCCCGCGCAGCCTCACCGGCGAGGAGCGCACCCTCCTGGCCACCATCAGCGCGCTCGTCGCCCAGGCCCTGGAGCGGGCCCGCCTCTACGACGCCGAGCACACCCGCTCCCGCGAACTCCAGCGCAGTCTGCTCCCCCAGGACCTGCCCAGCCTGCCCGCGTGCACCGCCGCCGCGCGCTACCTCCCCGCCGGACAGGGCATGGACGTGGGCGGCGACTGGTACGACGTCATCCCGCTCTCCGGCGGCCAGGTCGCCCTCGTCGTGGGCGACGTCATGGGGCACGGCCTTCCCGAGGCGGCCACCATGGGGCGGCTGCGGACCGCCGTGCACACCCTGGCCGACCTCGAACTGCCGCCCGACGAGATCATGAGCCGCCTCAACGACATCGTCGGCGGCATGGGCGAGGCGTCGTACGTCACCTGCCTGTACGCGCTGTACGACTCCACCACCCAGATCTGCTCCATCGCCCGCGCCGGGCACCCGCCGCCCGCGCTGGTGCACCCCGACGGCACCGTGCACTTCCCGGAGCTCGCCGCCGACCCGCCACTGGGCGCGGCGGAGCCCCCGTTCGAGACGGTCGAGCTGCCGGTGCCCGAGGGAAGCCTGCTCGTGCTCTACACCGACGGTCTGGTCGAGTCCGCGAAGCGGGAGATCGACGAGGGCATGGCGGAGCTCGCCGAACTGCTCCGTACGGCCCGCAGGAACGGCACCGACACGGATCTCGACGGGCTCTGCGACATCCTGACGGCCGGTCTGCTGCCCGCCGAGCACCAGGCGGCCGACGACGCGGCGGTCCTCGTGGCCCGCCTGCACGCCCTGACCGGCGACCGGATGGCCTCCTGGCCGCTCCCCGAGGACCCGCGGGCGGCCGGTCAGGCCCGCCGACACGTCCGTGAGCAGCTCACCAGTTGGGGGCTGGACAGCCTGACCCCCACCACGGAGCTCCTCGCCAGTGAGCTGGTGGGCAACGTCGTACGCCACGCCAAGGGCCCGCTCAGGCTGCGTCTGCTCCGCAGCGCCGGGCTGATCTGCGAGGTCTTCGACGGCAGTCTCACGATGCCCCGCATCCGCCGCGCGACCGACACCGACGAAGGGGGGCGCGGCCTGCAACTGATCACCGCACTCTCCCAGCGCTGGGGCACGCGCTACACACCGACGGGGAAGTGCATCTGGACCGAACAGCCGCTGCTCGGTCCCGCCGGTCAGAAGGACGTGCCGCCCGAGGCCCTGGACCGGATGTTCCCGAGCGCCGGGGGGTTCGACACGGACCTGGACACGCTCCTGCTCGAGGAGGAGCCCGACGAGTAGCGGCACGGGCGGCACCGGGCTGCCGGGTCCGGCGGCCCGGGGCCCGGCTCCCTGCCGGTCCCGTCCGGACGTGCGCGGGCGCCGCGCTGCCCCTGTTCGCTGTTCGGGTCGATCAGTGTGCGTGCCGGTCCCGGTCCGGTGGCGCGGTGGGGACGGCGGGTCCGTTCGCGGCGGCGGCGCAGCGGCGGGCCAGGAGCGCGAAGGCGTCGCTGAGCTCGGCCGGCCCGATGACCTCGATGTCGGCGTCGAACCTGGCGAGGGTGGCGGCCAGTCCGGGCCACGACCAGGCGGCGAGGACGAGCCGGCAGCGGTCGGGGCCGAGTTCCTCGACGACCGCGTCACGGGTGTAGGTGGACACGACGGACGCGGGCAGGCCGAGGATCACCTCGCCGGTGCAGGGACGGCCGCCGGCGCCGTCGGAGCCCTGGAACCGGTCGGTGACGAAGGCGGCCACGTCCCCGCCGGGCAGTTCACGCGGGGGGAACCGGGGCCCCGTGGGCGTGCGTGGGGTGATCCGGTCGACGCGGAAGGTGCGCCAGTCCTCGCGGTCGAGGTCCCAGGCGACGAGGTACCAGCGTCCGCCCCAGGTGACGAGGTGGTGGGGCTCCGCCCGGCGCGGCCCGGTCGCGTCGAGGTCGGCCCCGGCGGCTCCCGGCGTGAAGGCGCGGGTGTAGTCGAAGCGCAGTACCTCGCGGGCCTGAACGGCCGCGCCGAGGGTCACGAGCACCCGGGCGTCGGCACCCGTGCCCCGTCCGGTCCCCGCGCGCTCGACGGCGGTGACCCGGAGGGCGTCGACGCGATGCCGCAGCCGTGCGGGCATGACCTGGCGGACGGTGTTCAGCGCGCGTGCCGCGGCTTCCCCGATGCCGGCACCGGTGGTGGTGACCGTCTGGAGCGCCACGGCGAGGGCGACGGCCTGGTCGTCGTCGAACAGCAGCGGCGGCAGCTCCGTACCGGAGTCGAGGCGGTAGCCCCCGTCCGGGCCCTTCGTGGCGGCCACGGGATAGCCGAGCTCGCGCAGGCGGTCGACGTCGCGACGCACGGTGCGCGGGCTGACCTCCAGCCGTTCGGCCAGCAGCTGCCCCGGCCAGTCGCGACGTGCCTGAAGCAGGGACAGCAGGGTGAGCAGTCGCGCTGAGGTCTTCGGCATGACGCCCATGTTGCCCCGAGTAGAGGACACGAACTGACCGCTACTCCTGCGACTGTGTTCCTGTGCCGGACGACGAGAACGACCAGAAGGATCCGATCACTGTGACCTCCACGACCCACTCCTCCCCCGCTCCCGACGGCGAGCGCGCCGACCTGCTCGCCGCACTCGCGAGCGCGCGCTCCGCCCTGACGAACACGACACGCGGTCTCGACGACGGGCAGGCCGGCGAGCGGCCGACGGTCAGCTCGCTCTGCCTGGGCGGGCTGATCAAGCACGTCGCGTCCATGGAGGACGCGTGGCTGCGGTTCGCGGTCGAGGGCCCCTCGGCGATGCGGTACGACCTGCCGGAGGGTGTCACCTGGGCCGACTTCGCGGCCGGGACCGCCCGTGAGTTCCCGCAGTGGGCGATCGACCACCAGAACGACTTCCTGATGCTGCCCGGCGAGACCCTGGCCGGGATCGTCGAGAACTACGAGGAGGTCGCCGCCCGGACCGAGAAGACCGTCGCCTCCGTACCCGATCTGTCCGCGGTACACCCGCTGCCGGAGGCGCCCTGGCACGAGCCGGGAGGGGTGAGGAGCGTGCGCCGGGTGCTGATGCACGTCATCGCCGAGACCGCCCAGCACGCCGGCCACGCGGACATCCTGCGCGAGACGCTCGACGGACAGAAGTCGACCTGACCGGCTCGGGACACCCGCCGGACCACGGGCCCACCGGCAGACCCGGACCTGCCGGCGGTGCCCGTACCCACCAGTGATGTCCGGACCCACCGGCGGTGTCCGGGCGCACCGGTCGTGCCTGGTCCGACCGGTGCGGTCCGGGACCCGCCGGGCACGTGGAACACACGGAAGACACAGAAGTGAAAGGAGCGGCGATGACCGTGCTCGGCAACCGCGCGCTCAACCGGGCCACGCTCGCCCGGCAGTTGCTGCTCGATCGCGCCGGCGTACCGGTCCTCGACGCCGTGGCGCATCTCTGCGGTCTCCAGGCGCAGGAACCGCAGGAACCCTTCGTCGGACTCTGGTCGAGGCTACGGGCGTTCGACCCGGCGGTGCTCTCCGACCTGCTGGTCCGCCGGAGCGTGGTGCGCACCCACCTCATGCGCCGCACCGTCCACCTCGTCACCGCCGACGACGCCCTGGCCTGGCGGGGCCGCCACGACGCCATGCTGCGGCAGCGGGTGCTCGGGAACTACCGTCGCGAGCTCGGCGGCACGGACCTCGACGAACTCGCCGCGGCGGGGCGGGCGGTGATGGCCGACGGCGAGCCCCGGTCGATGACCGAGCTCGCGCGGGCGCTCGCCGGACGCTGGCCGGAACCGGGGCCGCGCGCGCTGGGCGAAATGCTGGTGGCCGCGCTCGTCCCGATGGCGCAGACGCCGCCGCGCGGGCTGTGGCGGACCAAGGCGGGCGTGCGCAACATCCCGCTCTCCTCCTGGCTGGGCCGAGAGATCGACGCCCCTTCCGGCGACGGCTCCGATCCGGTCGGCCAGGCGCTGGTACGCCGCTATCTGGCCGCGTTCGGTCCCGCTGCCTCGGCCGATCTGCGCGCCTGGTGCGGTCTGGCCGGGCTGCCGGGCGCGGTGGCCGCCGTCCGCGGGGAGCTCGTCTCCTTCCGCGACGAGCGGGGCCGGGAGCTGCTGGACCTCCCCGACGCGCCCCGTCCCGACCCCGGTACGCCCGCCCCGGTACGGTTCCTGCCGGCGTTCGACAACGCGATCCTCGGCTATCACGACCGCGGCCGGATCATCGACGACGCCCACCGTGGTCTGTCGGTCGCCGGTGAGCGCGTGGCGCTGGTCGACGGACGAGTCGCCGCGACCTGGAATGTCGACGCCGGCACCGTGGCCGTCACCCCGCTGCGCCGCCTGTCCCGCGCGCAGCGGGCGGACGTCGCCGAGGAGGGCCGCGAACTGGCCCTGTTCCTCTCGGAGGGCGACAGCGATCGCGTCCGGGTGGCCGCGTCGCCGGACTGAGCGGTCGGCAACGGTTCGGGGAAAGGGGAACCGACTTCCCGCTTTCGGCAATCGCCTCCGCATTCACCTGCGGCGTGCACTCTTCATCTTCGGTATGCACTCTTCACCTTCGGCATACGCTTCGGCTTTCGTCTCCGGCATCAGCCACGACCTGCCGGGTCGGCCCGGTCGCAGTAGCATGGGCTTGATCAACTCGCAGTCGCGGCAGCGCCACTTTCTCCCGTCGTGCACCCAATTCGGGGCCACTGACGAGCCGGGCAGGAAAGAAGGTCGTTCGCATGTCTCACGCAGCAGGCGATCTGAGCAGGGACCCCACGCCGGATCCGGCGGAGGAAAACGCGTTCTTCCCCTCACCTTATTCACTGAGCAAGTACACCTCGCCGAAGACAAATTTCGACGGAGTGCGGCACAAGGGCGCCTACACCGAGGGAAAGTGGAAGGTGCTCGTGATTGCGGCCGGGGAACGCTACGTGCTGCTGAAGAACGGGAAGATGTTCTCCACCGGAAACCACCCGGTCGAGATGCTTCTCCCGCTTCACCACATGATGGAAGCGGGCTTCGACGTCGATGTCGCCACTCTGGAGGGCTATCCCGCGAAGCTCGAACTGTGGGCCATGCCCCGCGAGGACGAGGCGGTGATGGCCACGTACGAGGCGCTGAAACCGCAGCTCAAGCAGCCGAGGAGGCTCTCCGAGGTCATCGCCCACGGTCTCGGGGACGACTCGGACTACCTCGCGGTGTTCATCCCGGGCGGGCACGGAGCCGTGGTGGGGCTGCCCACGAGCGGGACGGTGGGGCGCACGCTCGACTGGGCCCTGGCCAACGACAGGTTCGTCATCACCTTGTGCCACGGCCCGGCCGCCCTGCTCGCCGCCTCGCTGGGCAAGGAGGAGTCGCCGTTCAAGGGGTACTCGGTCTGCGTCTTCCCCGACGCGCTCGACGAGGGGCCGAACCTTGAGATCGGCTATCTTCCCGGCCCCCTGCCGTGGCTGGTCGCCGATCTCCTGGGTGAACAGGGCCTGACGATCGTCAACGACGACATGACCGGCCGCACCCACCGGGACCGCAGACTCCTCACGGGTGACAGCCCGCTCGCCTCCCACAGCCTCGGTCTTCTCGCGGCCGACGCTCTGGTCGAAGCGGCGCGGTCCGCCGGCTGAACCCGCGACCGCGGAGTGCCGGGTGCACGGCCACCGTGAAGCGTCCAGGTATCGGACCGCGGCCGGAACGGCGCTCAGCATGGCATGAAATCGCTCCTTAAATGGGCGACTTGCGGGAAACATGAGTTTATGAGCGTTCATTTCATCACCGGCGCGAATTCCGGTATCGGTGCGGCGGTCGCGCGGCTGCTGGCGGCGCGCGGGGACGATCTGTGGCTGCTGGCCAGAGATCCGGATCGGGGGGGGGGGGCGGGCGGCCGCGGGCCCCCCCGGCCGGCCGCGGGGGGGAGCGCGCCCGGGCCCCGCCGCAGCAGGGGGCGGCGGGGAGATACGGCGC
>NZ_JBHWEL010000003.1:182126-186847 GCF_042734135.1 Streptomyces sp. NPDC059668
TAGCGGGGGGCCCGGCGCGGGCGGGCCGGCGGCCCGCGGGGACCATGGGGGGCTGCGGCCCCTAGATCCGGTCCGGGCGCCGCCCCGGCCCCCCCCCTTCCCCGGCAGTCGCACGCTGGTGGCAGACCTCTCCGTACCGGGAGAACTCGCGGCCGCGTTCGAACTCCAGGGGCTGCCGGAGCGGTTGGACTCGTTGCTGCATGTGGCCGGTGTCCTGGAGCCCGGTGCGGTGGGGCAGTTGGGAGCCGGGCCGTGGCAAGAGATCTGCGCGGTGAACCTGCTGGCACCCGCCGAGCTGACCCGCCTGTTGCTCCCGGCGCTGCGTGCCGAGCGGGGGCACGTCGTCTTCCTCAACTCCGGCGCGGGCCTGCACGCTCCGCCGGGACTGGCCGCCTACGCGGCCTCGAAGTTCGCCCTCAAGGCACTCGCCGAGTCGCTCCGCGCGGAGGAGTACCAGCACGGCGTCCGCGTGACGTCCGTCTACCCGGGCGAGGTCGACACACCGATGCAGGCCGAACTGCACGCCCGGCTCGGCATCGCCTACGACCCCGCCACCTGCCTCACCGTGGACTCCGTCGCCCAGGTGGTGGCGGGCGCGTTGGACCTGTCCCGGGGCGGGACGGTGAGCGATCTGATGCTCCGTCCCGGCTGAGCGGACGGAGACGGGCGGACCGGGTTCCGGTCCGCCCGACCCGCCCGACCCGTCCACCCCGTCCGACTCGCCCGGCCCGTCCACCCCGTCCGAGTTCTCCGAGCCGCCCGACCCATCTGCCGGGCGGCCGTTGCCGATGCGGTCAGTCCGAGGGATCGGGGTCCGCCCCGTGACCGCCGACCAGCGCCCGGTATCCGGGTACGGTGGCCGACAGCTCGCCGTGGGTCCCCACCAGGGCACGGTCTCCGTCCAGGAAGAGGACACGGTCGGCGCGACGTGCCGGACCGGGCCGGTGGGTGATGGTGACGACCGTGCCGGGGCGGACGCGGAAGGCTTCCTCCACGTGCAACTCCGCCTGGGCGTCAAGGTGTCGGGTGGCCTCGTCGAGGATGACCAGTCGGGCCGGCGAGAGGTGGGCGCGGACCAGGGCGATGATCTGACGCTCGCCCGCGGACAGCGCGGCCGGATCGACCGTGGCCTCCAGCCCGCCGAGGCGTTCCACCAAAGGAGCCGCGCCGACGGCACGTACGGCGGACAGGACGTCCCGTTCCGGCGCCTGCGGACACAGCCATCGCAGGTTCTCCTGAAGCTCGCCGGCGAACACATAGGCGTCCTGCGGCAACAGGACGCGGACGCGCGCCAGTTGCCGAGGGGTGAGCCGGACCGCCGCCGTGCCCCCGAGGACGACGCTCCCCCGGTCCGGTGGGACGTCACCCGCCAGTACGTCCGCGAGGGTGGACTTGCCGACCCCGGAAGGGCCGACGACGGCGAGGTGCTCCCCGTCGTGCAGGGTGAGGTCCAGGGCGTCGAAGACGGGTTCCGCGGCGGCTCCGTAGGAGTAGGAGATGCCGCGGAGGCGCACGGAACCGTCGGCGGGGCCGTCACCGTACTCGCCGCGCCCGCCGTCCGGACCGCCCTCACGCTCCCCGCCATCGGGACCGTCCTCGCGGTCCTCGCCACCCGGACCGCCCTCGCAGTCGTCCCCGTCCCCCATGTGCCGTGGACCGTCCGCGTCGACGGCGGTGGCCGGCGGCCGGGAGGCGGCGGCGAGGCGCTCGGCGGCGACGGCCAGGCGCAGCCAGGACGATCCCACACCCTGGACGAGCAGCCGCAGGGCCGGTTCCAGCGTGCCGGTGAGGTAGGCCAGGACGCCCATGACCTCGCCCGGGGTCAGCCCCCTGCGGACCAGGGCCGGGGCCGCCAGGACGACGAGCAGGAGCGGCAGGTGTGCCCCCAGCGCGACGAGGAGGCGTCGCACGGCCGCGGTGACCGCCAGTGCGCGGTTCGCGCGGACGCCGGCGGCGACGGCGTCGAGCAGCTCCTGTTCCGCCGGCCGGCGGGCCCCGCAGGTGACGATGTCGCGCAGCGCGGTCAGGGTGTCGGCGCACAGGCGGGCCAGGTTCTCGTCGGCGGCGAACGCCTGGCGCTGGCGCCGCATCGTGACCGGAGTGGTCGCCGCGAACCCTGCCAGCGCGAGCAGCAGCGGTACGGCGATCAGCGGGGTGGCCGCCGGGGCGAGCATCGCGGTGCCGCCCAGCACGGCCAGGGCGGTGAGGGCGAAGTGGGAGACGACGAGCAGCTGTCCGGCGGTGGCGTCGCGAACTGCCTCGACCTGGCGGGTCAGTTGGGCCACGGACGTGGCGGCGGACGCGTCCGGGCGGCCGCGGGCCGCGACCCCCCGGTGCAGCAGGCCGGACACCAGTCGGCGTACCAGCCGGTCACGCATCGGCTCGACGACGTGGGCGAGTTGAGGGTAGGTCTGCCGGGTCGCCCACGCGCCGACGAGGGCGGCCGCCGCGAACAGGGCGAGCCAGCAGGCGGCCTGCCCGGGCCGGTGGTCGAGGAACCCTCGGTCTACCGCCAGGGCCATGGCCTTGCCGGACACCAGGGCCGGCAGGGCCGACAACAGGGTCCACGCGAGCAGCCGGAGAACCGCCGGCCGGCTGTCGGTGAAGGCCGAGCGCAGCACGTCGGCGGCGGCACGGGCGGCCCGTCGCGGCGCCGGTCCGGCGGCGGGACCGGGGCCTTCGTGGGCCGCGGGGGCGGCGCGAGTCACGGGGGTCACGGGCGCGGGCGCGAACGTCGCTGCGGTGTCCGCCCCCGGGCGACGGGCGAAAGGGGTCTCGGCGCGGACGGCCGGTGTCGTGTCGTCAGTCACCGGCGGAGGCCTTCGCGGGAACGGGGCGCGGACCGGGCGCTCCGCCGTCCAGCACGTCACGGTACTCGGCGAGGGGCCAGAGTTCGTCGTGGGCGGCGACGGCCCGGACGCGTCCTTCGTGGAGCCAGGCGACCCTGTCGGCCGCGGCGGCCACGGTGGCGCGCCGGGTGATGTGCAGGACGGTGCGTCCGGCCGTCTCCTCGCGCAGGGCGTGCAGCGCCGCGGCTTCGGTGGCGCCGTCCAGGCCGCAGGTCGCGTCGTCCAGGACGATCAGGCGGCTGTCGGGGGCGAGCGCTCTGGCCAGGCCGAGGCGCTGGCGTTCTCCGCCGGACAGGACGAGGGCGGACATCGGCGTGCGGTAGCCGTCCGGCAGCCGCCGGATGAAGGTGTCGGCCTGCGCGGTCCGCGCGGCCTCGCGCAGCCGCCACGTCGGCGGGGGCGCCGGGCCGAGGCCGAGCGCGTCCTCGACCGTGGCGCCGGTCAGCACCGGGTCGGCGAAGGCGCAGGAGATCGCGGCGGGCAGTTCGTCGGGGTGGATCTCCGTCAGCGGGACGCCGTCGAGCGTGACCGTGCCCTCGTCGGGTTCGGTCAGGCCGACGGCGAGCGAGGCCACCAGCGAGGTCACCGAGTCGGGGGCGCCCACGAGAGCCGTCCAGGAGCCGTCGGGCACCGTCAGGTCCAGGCCGTCGAGGGCGACGGCACCCTGGCGGCGTACGACGACGCCCCGCAGTTCCAGCCGGCCGGGACCGGGGGGCAGCGGACGGGAGGGGACGGCGCGGACGGGCAGGGTGAGTACGTCGGTGAGCCGGGCCGCGCCGGCCCGGGCCTGGGCCACGTCGAGGAGGCTCTGCGCGGTGCCGAGGCCGCTGAGGCCGATGCCGGTGTAGCCGAGGGCGGCCAGCAGGTCACCGACGCCGAGCCGGCCCGCGGCGACCTGGGTCCCCGCCACGGCGAGGACGGTGAGCTGGGTGGCCGGGGCGAGCAGGCCGGTGCACCACGCGGTGCGGCGCTGGGTGTCCCACAGTTCGTGTCCCAGTCTCGACAGGTGCGGCAGGGGGCGCAGGACGCGCTCGATCTCCCGGGTGACGGTGGCCGAGGCGGCGATGCTGCGGCTGCCGCTGAGCGCGTCGAGCAGGCCCGAGGCCAGGCGCGCCTGCGTCCGCTGGTATCCGTCACCCGCGTGGGTCGTACGGCGCAGTTGGCGGCGGATCACCGCGTAGCCGGTGGGCGCGGTGGCCAGGAACGCCAGGGACAACAGCGGGGAGAGCAGGGTCAGGGCGACGACGGCGACGACGGCCATGAGCAGTTGTGCGGCCGAGTAGACCAGGGCGGGCGCGGCCAGTGCGGCCTGCGGGGCGCTCGCGGTCAGACGGGCGACGAGGTCACCGACCGGCATGCGGGCGACGGCGGCGGGACCGGCGGCGAGCGTGCGGCGGATCGCCATGGTGCGGATGCGGGCCGCCGCGTCGGCGCCGGAGCGCGGGGCGGCGTATTGGGCGACGGCCTCCGCTGCCGTCAACAGGGCTAGCAGTGCGACGAGTTGACGACCGGTGACGGTTCCGGCTCCGGCCAGGGCCTGGTCGACGGCGCGGGCCAGCAGGGCGGGCAGCAGCAGGGTCGCGGTGGTGCTCGCGGCCACGGCCAGGGCCAGGACCACCGCCCAGCGTCCGCCCGCGGCCGGCAGCAACAGGCGTGGCGGCCGGGTCACTTCGGGCCGGTCACCGTCGTCCGGTCCGGTGTCGTCGGCGGTGGGGGGAACCGGTCGTGTGGGGGGCCGGTCCGGGGAGCCGGTCGGGGCGGGCTGCGGCGGAGCGGCGTCGGTTCGGTCGCTGTGCATGAAGCCCTCCGGGGGGAAACTTGCCCCAGAGTCTTTAAAAAAAAAACCAGCCCCCCAAACCCCGGGATAAAGAG
>NZ_JBHWEL010000003.1:186857-193753 GCF_042734135.1 Streptomyces sp. NPDC059668
CGCGCCGCGCCCCGCGCCGCCCCCGCCCCCCCCCCCCCGCGGGGGCGCGGGGCCGCCCCGGCGCCCCGCCCCGCCCCCCCCCCCGGCGGGTGGATCAGAGGCAGAGCAGGGTGCTCACCGTGCTGTTGGTGCAGTTGACGGCGCTCAGGGAGCTGAGAACGGAGCGGTACTCGAGGATTTCCTCGGGGGTCTCCAGGGCCTGCAGGCTGAGGATGGACATGATGGTCCCCTTCCGGGTGGTGGTGGTGGGTGCTTCCGGCGCTCTGCCGGAACTCTGTGGGCGGCCTGTTCTCCCGGGCCGCGGGCGGGATGCGCCGGCGCGCTGTCGGACCGTCGGTGCCGTGTCGGTCGGTGCCGTGTCGGTCGGTGCCGTGTCCGTCGTCCGGTGCCGGTCGGTCGAACCCGGCTGTCCGGTGCCGGCTGTCCGGTGCCGGTCGTCCGGTGTCAGCCGGTCGGTGCCGGGAGTGCGCCGGACGGTGGGCGCTGCCGGGCGTCGGGCGCCCGGTGAGCGACGAGCTCGGTCGGCTCGGTGGGAACGGTCAGGAAGGGCAGCGTCGGGGTGCCCCCGTACACCGCGCCGAGGGCGGTCATGACACCCGCGTTCCCCGTGGCCAGGTCCATGGACAGACGCAGCAACTGCTCCCCGGGGAAGGCCGGATGGCCCTCGTACGGAACGACGTGCCACAGGAGTCGGCGTACGTGCCGCCGGATCACCTCCGCGCGCTCCGCGGCGTCGGGGTCCAGCATCGCCTGCAACCCGATCAGTCCGGCACGACCGTTGAACAGTCCGGGCTGGACGATGAACTCGGGTACCGCGGCGCGGGAGATGCGCTCCAGTTGTTCCGCGAGCCCGGCGTCGGGGCGGTGTTTCAGATGGGCCAGCAGCACCGCGGCGATACCCGCGCTGCCGGACTCCAGATAGGGCAGGACGCGGATGCCGTCGTCGACCTGGAGGGTGCCGTCCTCGGCCACCACGCACCGGGCGAGGTCGTGCTCCAGGGCGCGGCCCGCCAGATCGAGCAGATTGCTGTCGGCCGAGACCTGGTGCAGGTGCAGCAACAGCAACGCGGTTCCGCTGGCGCCGTGGACGAGACCGGCCCTCGCTCCGTCCGGGGGTGCGGCCCGGTCGAGGCGCAGTCCCGCGAAGGCCCGCTCGGCGGCCTCGACCGCGGCGTCGTAGAGGGTCCGGTCCCCGGTCGTCCGGGCGAAGGAGAGCAGGCACAGCCCGATGCCGGCGAGACCGCTCAGCAGATCGGGGCCGTATCCGTCGGAGTCGTCCTTCATCAGACGGTCCAGCAGGTCCATGGCCTGTTGACGGTGGCCGAGCAGGTCGAGGACGTAGGCCACGCCGTGCCCTCCGACCAGCAGACCGGGCCGCAGCGGCTGGCGGTCGACCGCCTTGAGCAGCCAGCCGACGTGGGCGGGATCCACCCGGGCGCCGGTGGCGTGGCAGGCCCACAACACACCCGCCGCGCCGTACGCCAGTCCCAGGCCGTCGTGGGTGAACTGGCTCGGGTCGCCGGGGAACAGTCTGTCGGTACGGTGCGGGGTGGCGCTGGCCGCCATGGCCGCGGCCAGTTCGTCGCGCAGCCGGGGCCACCCGGCCGCCTCGCCGCTGAACAGCTCGCCGAACTCCTCCTCGGGCACCCGGCGTGGGCGGGTCACGGGCCGGCCGTCGAGCTCCGGTGGTTCCGCCGAGGGCAGCGCGAACCTCTCCCGTGCGGCGGCCCGGAGCGTCTCGGCCTTGTGCGGACTCAGTACCGTCAGGGGCAGCAGCGGCATGAAGATCCACAGTCGCAGGGCGGCCAGGGCGTGGTCGTCGACGGCGAACCCGGTCAGCTCGGGCGGCGCCGCGAATCCCGCCGCGCCCAGTGCGGGCCGGACGAACGCGTCGGCGGGCGAGGAGAGTTCGAAGTCCACGAACACCACCCGGCCGTCGGGTCGCACGATCAGGTTCCGTGGGTGCAGATCGCCGAAGACGACGCCCCGGGCGTGGATCGAGCGCAGGCCCTCTTCGATGCTGTCGAGGATGCGCAGTGCCTTCACGCGGTACTCGGCCGTGTCCTCGTCGGTCACCTCGGGGTGGACCAAGGGGTAGTTGCGGCCGAACCACCGGTGCAACGGCTCGCCCTCGATGTACTCCTGCACCAGGAAGTGGTGTTCCCAGGCGGTGAGCCGGCCCAGCACCGCGGGTACGGCGTCCAGGCCGGCGAGCCGGCCGAGCGTGTCGTGCTCCAGGTCCAGACGGGTGACCGCGTCGTCGCCCCGCTGGTCGAGGCCGGCATGCGGTCTGGCCTCCTTCAGCACCACCTGCTCACCGTCCGTCGTCCGCCGGGCCAGGTAGATGCCGCCGCCGTTGGAGAAGTGCAGGGCGCTTTCGACCGTGTAGGGGAAGTCGTCGACGCTGGCCTGGGACGCGGCGGCGAGCGTGTCGGCGAGTACCGCCGGAACCGGCGCCCAGGGCGGGACTTCGAAGACGGCGGCGCGGACGTCCGGGCGCAGCTTCCCCGACGGCTCGCGGAAGGCGAGGACGAGCTCGCCGGTCTCGGATCGGCAGAACCGTTCGACGAAACCGCCGTAGCGTAAGTACAGGGGCCCCTCGCGCCAGCGCAGATCGCTCAGGATGTACGGTCCGGGCGCCCCTTCGAGCGCGGCGTCCAGGTCGGTGAGACAGCGCTCCAGTGCGGTGTCGTCGCGGGGGTAGAGCGTGAGGAACTTGCCGCTGGAGGCGCGGGCCGCGTACTTGGCGTTCTGCGTCTGTACGAGTCCGGGGCTGCGCAGGAACTTGAAGGCGACGCCGTTGTCGAAGCAGTACCGCCGGACCACGTCGAGGACGTGCGGGGCGTTGTCGAGGCGGGCCGCGACATGAATCTTCCAGCCCTGTTCGGGCAGTTCGGGCGTCAGTGGCTGGAAGCCCACCCACACCTCCCGGATGCTGCGCACCCAACCGGGGGGCGCGGCCTCGGTGGCGGCCGGGAATTCCTCCCGAGCGGCCCACTGCACGGGTGAGTCGTAGAACAGTCGGTCGGCGTAGGAATACGCCTCGTAACGCATGTCCATTCGAACCCTCCCAGAATCACCATGGAATACAGCGACAACACGTGCCCCGGCAGAACCGGCTCACAACGACGGACGACCGAGCAGGAATGCCGGCCTCCCGACAGGCCGTCGTCCCCCAACCAACCTTGGGAACAAGGCCCTTGCGCTTGTCGGGGATGTCATGACCCCGACGCCATCAAGGTAGGGTCCGGCCGCCACCTCGCATCAGAGCGCGTTCACGGCGCATCCACGTACAGAACGCCGCGGGTTGCCGAACAGCGCACGCCCGGCCGGCCGGCACGCGCCCTTCACCCACGCGGCAAAAAGGAACACACCCGCACGTCACACTCACGCTCTTCACAGCACGCCCATGGCAGCTCATAATTCCAGCCGACTTTCCGATTCGTAGGTGGGCTTGGCGCGGTGTGTTCGACACTCACCGACACGAATGGAGTAATGGCCCGGCGGGTGACGTCACAGGAATCCGGCATCGGCCGGCGCGCGGCCATTGCCGCTCTCGCGGCAGGCGGGAGGCTCTGACCTCCTTATCGGCTGCTCTCCACGGCCGAAAGGGAATCCGGCCGCCGGTGAATTGCGAACGCCCGGGCGTCAAACCATTCACGGCGCCACACGTCTCGGTTCGAACGCCGCCGGCCGCCCGCTCGCTTCACCTCCGCCGTCGGAACTCTTCCGGACGTCGTCGCGCGGCCGGCCGCCCGAGCTCCGCCGCGGCGGCCATGACGGAGAAGGAAAGTCCGCCCAGATCGGGGAGCGGCGCGCCACTCCGCCCACAACTGCGCCCCCACGCCGTGCCGATCGGGGGTGAGGCACGACAACTCCCGGGCGGTGTCGGGTCGGAGACGGCGGCTGAGCCAGAAGCGGCGGCAAGCGGGAGGCGGACGCGGGTGAGCGGCGGAGGCGGAGGCGCGCCAAGGTCGACCCTGATACGCGTGCCGTCCAACACCGCAGTCGGCGCACGGCACTTGGAACCGGGCTGCGGCCATGGGCCCTTGGGCACCCACTGTTGACCATGAGCTCCCGAGACAGCGGCCCGCCGGAACGGCCACCGCTACCCCCCACCGTGGTGTGCGGCGACGCGACGCGAGACGGAATGTCGGCCACTGGACCCGCAGATTTAACGACACACCCCTTGATACGCCCTTTTCTACGCGCGTAACCTCAGCCGATCGCAAGGTTCGAGCCTGTCAGAACGCACCTCACGCGCCGTTCGTCCGGCGGACGTTGAAGGAGTCACCACGTGCCGATGCACAGACCCAGCGCAGTGCGCGTAGCCGGCGCCGCGTTCGTGGCCGCGACCGCCACGGCGGCCGTCGTCATGGCGCCGCTGCCCGCCGCCTTTGCCACGCCGTCGACGAATGTCGTGATCTCGGAGGCGTACGGCGGTGGCGGCAACTCCGGCGCCACGCTCAGGAACGACTTCGTCGAGCTGGCCAACCGGTCGACGGCCGCCTACCCGCTCGACGGGTACAGCGTGCAGTACCTCCCGGCCTCCCCGTCCGCCGGATCCACCTGGCAGGTCACCCCCCTCACCGGCGCGCTCGCCCCCGGCGGCGGCTACCTGGTCGCCGAGGGCGCGGGCACCGGCGGCACCACCGCGCTGCCGACCGCCGACGCCACCGGCAGCATCGCGATGGCCGCCGCCAGCGGCACCGTCGCCCTGGTCAAGTCGACCACGGCGCTGACCTGCAAGACGGCCGCGGACTGTGCGGGCGACCCCAATATCGTGGACCTCCTCGGCTACGGCACCGCCGTCGTCCGCGAGGGCACCGCCGCGCCGGTCGCGAGCAACACCACCTCCGTGTCCCGCAGCGCCTCGCTCGCCGACAGCGACGACAACTCCGCCGACTTCACCGCCGGTACGCCCACCGCCACCAACAGCGCGGGCGAGACCGCGAACGGCGGCGACAACGGTGGCGGCCCCGGCGGACCCACCGCCCCGGGCGCGTTCCGGATCCACGACATCCAGGGCACCACCCGTCTGTCGCCCCTCAAGGGCCAGAGCGTGGTGGGCGTCCCCGGCATCGTCACCGCCGTCCGCACCACGGGCAGCAAGGGCTACTGGATCCAGGACCCGACCCCGGACACCGACCCCGCCACCAGCGAGGGCCTGTTCGTCTACACCGGCTCCGCCGCGCCCACCGTCTCCGTGGGCGACTCGGTCCTGGTCAGCGGCAAGGTCACGGAGTACTACCCGGGCACCGGCACCCAATCGGTCACCGAGCTGGGCAGCCCGGTCTCCACCACCGTCTCCACCGGCAACGCCCTCCCGGGCCCGGTCGCCCTGAACGACTCGACCGTCCCGGGCGCCTACAGCCCCACCGCGAACGGCGGCAGCATCGAGGCCCTCCCCCTCCAACCAGGCGTCTACTCGCAGGACTTCTACGAGTCCGTCGAGGGCATGCGCGCCTCGGTCCACGACGCCCGGGTGACCGGCGCGACCAACTCGTTCGGCGAGATGTTCGTGACCGCCAAGCCCCACGAGCGGCCCACCAGGCGCGGCGGCACCCTCTACGGCGCCTACGACCAGCAGAACACCGGCCGAATCGAGATCGTCGCGGCCGACGGCTCCACCCCGACCCTCAACGTCGGCGACGAGCTGTCCGGCACCACCACCGGCCCGGTCGACTACGCCTCGTTCGGCGGCTATCTGCTCGCCCCCTCCGCCGCCACCACCGGAACGGCCGTCGACAACGGTCTCAAGCAGGAGGTGACGCGCAAGCAGAAGGGCAAGGAACTCGCCCTCGCCACCTACAACGTCGAGAACCTCGACCCGACGGACGGCGCCGACAAGTTCGCCCGCCTCGCCAAGGGCGTCGTCGCGAACCTCTCCTCCCCCGACATCGTCACCCTGGAGGAGATCCAGGACGACAACGGCGCCACCGACGACGGCACCGTCTCCGCCGAGGCGACCTTGACGAAGTTCACCGCGGCCATCACCGCGGCGGGCGGCCCGAAGTACTCGTGGCGCTACGTCGACCCGGTCGACGACAAGGACGGCGGCGAGCCCGGCGGCAACATCCGCCAGGTCTTCCTCTTCAACCCCAAGCGGGTCTCCTTCGTGGACCGCGCGTCCGCCGGCGACGCCTCCACCACCCCCGTCTCCGTGATCAGGGACAAGCACAAGCGCGAGGCCCACCTCTCCGCCTCACCGGGCCGCATCGACCCCGCGAGCGACGCGTGGACCAACAGCCGCAAGCCCCTGGTCGGCGAGTTCAGGTTCCAGGGCGACACGGTGTTCGTCATCGCGAACCACTTCAACTCCAAGGGCGGTGACGATCCGATGCACGGCCGCTTCCAGGAGCCGACCCGTTCCTCGGAGACCCAGCGCAAGCACCAGGCCGAGGAGGAGAACGCCTTCGTCGACTCCGTCCTCGCCGCCGACCCCAAGGCGCGGATCGTGGCCCTCGGTGACCTCAACGACTACGAGTTCTCCGACGCGGTCAAGACCCTCACCGACAACGGCGACGTCCTCACCGACCTCATCAACACCCTTCCGGTGAGGGAGCGTTACAGCTACGTCTTCGACGGCAACAGCCAGACCCTCGACCACATCCTGACCAGCCCCTCCATCACCCACTACGACTACGACGTCGTCCACATCAACGCGGAGTTCGCCGACCAGGCGAGCGACCACGACCCGCAGGTCGTCCGGATCGACGTGGACAACTGCGGCAGGAAGGCCTACCACCCCGAGCGGGGCAGCGGGAAGTAGCCGCGGCGGTCCCCGGGCCCTCCACCCGCCGCGCCCCCCCCCGGGGGGGGGCGCCGCGGGCGGGGCCCCCCCCCTGGGTCGTGCGTGCGCGCGTGCTCAGGCGCCCGTGACCTCCACCGCGGCC
>NZ_JBHWEL010000003.1:193763-204216 GCF_042734135.1 Streptomyces sp. NPDC059668
CCGCAAACCGAGAATTTCGTGGGATCGGATTTGTGTTTAAGAGACTAAAGAGACTGCCCTCCGGTCACCCGGGTGACCGGAGGACGAGCAGACTGATCTCGCTCGGTGCGAAGATCCGGAACGGCGGACCCCAATAGCCCGCACCACGGCTGGTGTAGAGCTGGGTCCGCTCACCGTGGCGGCTCAGACCCTGCACCACCGGCTGATCGAGTCGTACCAGATAGTGGAACGGCCAGATCTGGCCGCCGTGGGTGTGACCCGACACCTGGAGGTCGACGCCGGCGGCCACCGCCTGGGCCACCTGCTTGGGCTGGTGGGCGACCAGGAGCACCGGCAGATCGGGCGTGACCTCCGCGAGGGCGCGAGGGAGGTCGGCGCGGTGCCCGGCCAGGCCGGACGAGGCGGCCGTACGGTCGTCCACGCCCGCCAGGACGAGCCGGTCGCCGCCGCGTTCGACCACGACATGACGGTTGTGCAGCGAGTCCCAGCCGAGCCGGGCCATCTCGTCGAGCCAGCCCTGGGCCTCCCCGAGGTACTCGTGGTTGCCCGTGACATAGACCCTGGCCAGGCGCGCGCGGACCCTCCCCAGGGGAGCGGCCTGCTCCCGGCGCTTGGCGATCGTGCCGTCCGCGATGTCGCCCGCGTGGCAGACCACGTCCGGTTCGAGGGCGTTGACCGCGTCCACGACTCGCGCCGACCACCGGGCCCTGTCGATGGGCCCGTAGTGGGTGTCGGCCAGGACGACCACACGGGTCCCGTCCAGCCCGGCGCCGAGACGCGGGAGGGTGACGTCGACGCTCCGGACCCGGGGCAGGCGCATGGCCTCGGTGTATCCCCAGACCAGCAGCAGCACCGCGACGACCGCGACGGCGACCGCCACGCTTCTGGCCACGCTCTGTCCCCCGACCCCGGCCGCGCCCAGGCCGAGCCGCAGCACGCCACCGAGGGCCGACCACACGAAGAGCACCCAGATCACGCCGAGGATCGTGTCGCCCGTACGGGCCGACGGGTCCCACTGCCGGCGGCCGTGGCCCAGGACCATCGTCGTCGGGAACGCGAGCAGCGCGGCCAGGAACAGGACGCCGCCGCCCAGCGCCACCGGGAAGGGCCACCCCGTGCCGGAGGCGAACAGCACCCACCACGGCAGGAAGAACAGCGACACCAGCACGGCGAGGACGACGAGCCCGCCGGACAGCCGGAGCGCGGTCGCCGCGGCACCCCGGGTGGCGGGTTCCCTCCCGGTGGTCTCCCTCCCGCCGGTTTCCACGGGCGGTGCCGAGGTGCCGAGGGCCCCGTCCTCCTGTCCTGTCGCGGTCTCCGCCGACTGATCGTCCAGCACGGTCCCTACCCCACATCCGCTGACGCCAAGGTGAACCGTTCCATCCTCGCACCGCGGCCGACGGGGCCGGAGCGGGCCGGAGGCGCGGTTCCCCGGCGGGGAACCGCGCCTCGTCACACCCTGGCTCTCTGCCCGGTCAGCGGCTCAGCGCCGCGACGCCCGCGGCGGCGAACCTCTCGTCCAGGTCACCGCTGGGAGCGCCCGCGACGCCGATCCCGGCGACCGGGGCGCCCTTGACGGCGACGGGAGCGCCACCCGCGAGGAACAGGGTGCCCGGGATGTCCTTCAGGTTCGGTGTCCGGGCCAGCCGGCCGGCCAGCTCGGAGGTGGTCGCGTTCCAGGACACGGCCGTGTACGCCTTGCGCTGCGCGGAATCGTACGACTGCGGGCCGGCGCCGTCGCCCCGGAGGGTGACGACGGTGTTGCCGTCACGGTCGACGACCGCCACGGTGACCTTCTGGCCCGCCCGTGCCGCCGCGTCGAGGGCGGCTCGCGCGGCCTTGACCGCGGCGTCGACGGTGAGGTGGCTGGACGTGGTGACGCCGGTGCTCTTCACCTCCGCCGGGGCGGCCGACCGGGCGGAGGCGGGTGCCGAGGCGTTCGCGGACACGGCACCGAACGTGCCGCCGGCGACGGCGACGACCGCGGCGCCGCAGAGTGCGGTGCGGGCACGGCGGGAGAGCTTCTTCATGAGATCGACTCCTGATCGGGAGGGCGGTTCGCTACTTCCGCTCTCCAGCCTGGTGCCGCCACAGGACCGCCACGGTCGGCGTTCCGGCTGGTCACGAGCTGCCGACCGGCCGACGACGGGGTCGACCGATCGGATGACCCCGGGGGCTGCGGGACTGGTGACAATGGGAGGGTCCGGGCGGACCGGGGCGGTGGAGGAGGTGAACGCGATGGACACGAGCACGGACCACACGTACGGCGGTGGCGCGGGCGTCCGCGGGGTGCGCGGCGCGGACGGCGGGGTGCGCGGCCGGGACGCGGACCGCAGCGGCGGCACGGACCCGCGCGCGGACCTCCCGCACCCGCCGGAACCCCGCCTTCTCGGCGCCGTGCTGCACACGGCGTTCTTCCTCCTGCTCGGCGGCGCCCTCGCGCGCTTCCTGCTGCACCACCCCGGAGACGTCCGCACGCCGTGGATCGTCGCGCTCTCCGTCCTCCTCGCACTCCTTGACGCCGTCCCGCCCCGGAAGGCCGCGCCGCCCGGTGAGCGCGGACGGCCCACCGGGACGGGACTGGGCCGGCTCGCCGTGGTCGTCGTGGTGTGGATGGTCCTGGTGCTGCTCGCGCCCAGCTTCGCCTGGTGCGCCGTGCCGCTCTTCTACACGGGGCTGCGCATCCTGCCGACCCGCGCCGCGCTCGTCCTGGTCGTGGTCCTGACCGTGTTCGTCGTGGCCGCGCAGCTCCGCCTCGCGGGCGGCTTCGACCCCAACCTGCTGTTCGCCCCGCCCGCCGTCGCCGCGATCGCCACGGCCGTCTTCCTCCAGGCGGAACGGCAGGCCACGCGTCAGCGCGCCCTCATCGACGACCTGGTCCGCACCCGCCGTGAACTGGCCGCCTCCGAACGCCGCGCAGGCACACTGGCCGAGCGGCAGCGACTGTCGATGGAGATCCACGACACGCTCGCCCAGGGGCTGTCGAGCCAGCAGATGCTGCTCCAGGCCGCCGACCGGGTCTGGGTGTCCGACCCGGCCAAGGCGCGCGCCCACGTACGGACCGCCGAGTCCGTCACCGAGCACAGCCTCGACGAGGCCCGCCGCTTCGTGCGCGACCTGGCGCCGGCCGACCTGGCCCGCGGGGACGGCCTCGAACAGGCGCTGTGCGCCCTGGCCGCGCGTGAGTCCGGTGAGCGGCTCACCGTACGCGTCCACGTCGACGACGGTGGCGGACGCGCGCCCCGGCTGCCGGAACGGGTCCGTTCCGCGCTGCTGCGCATCGCCCAGGGCGCGCTGGCCAACGTACGGGAGCACTCCGGAGCCCGGACGGTCACGCTCACCCTCACGCTCCTCGACGACCAGGTCGTCCTCGACGTCGCCGACGACGGCCGGGGCTTCGCGCCGGAGGACCTGCCCGTGGCCCCGGCCGGCGTCCGGGGCCACGGGGTGCCCGCGATGCGGGCGCGGGCGCGCGGGCTCGGCGGCACCCTGGCCATCGAGTCCGCGCCGGGAGAAGGCGCCGTCCTGTCCGCCACGATCCCTCTGGAGCCGACCCGATGAACGGTGCGACCGATGCGAGCGCCGTGACCGGCGCCGTCCGCATCCTGCTCTGCGACGACCACGCCGTCGTACGGGCGGGACTGCTCGCGCTGCTCGACAGCGCCCCCGGGATCGAGGTCGTCGGCGAGGCCGGTACCGGCGAGGAGGCGCTCGCCCTGAGCGCGAAGCTGGAGCCGGACGTCGTCCTGATGGACCTTCAGCTCGGCGGCGGGATCGACGGCGTGGAGACCACCCGCCGGCTCACCGCCGCGCCCGGCCCGGGCCCGCGCGTGCTCGTCCTCACCACGTACGACACCGACGCCGACGTCACCCGCGCCATCGGGGCCGGGGCGACCGGCTATCTGCTGAAGGCCGAACGTCCCGAGGAGCTGTTCGCCGCGATCCACGCCGCCGCCCTGGGCCGTACGACGCTCTCGGCGCCCGTCGCCGGTCGGGTGCTGGCCAACCTGCGCAGCCCGCGCCCCACGCTCACCGACCGCGAGCGCGACATCCTGGCGCAGCTCGCCCAGGGCCTCGGCAACCGGGAGATCGCGAGAGCCCTGCACATCAGTGAGGCGACGGTGAAGACCCACCTGGGCCGGATCTACGACAAGCTCGGCGTCGAGACGCGGGCCGGCGCGGTGGCGGTGGCGAAGGAACAGCGCCTGCTGCCGTGAGACGGGCGCGACGTCCGTCGTCTCCCGACGTGACGCCGCACGGCCTCAGCGCCGCAAGTACTCCCGGTCCCCCATCACCACGACGGGACGGCGCAGGGGGTCGAGGCTGCGGAGCAGGGTTCTCATCCCGGACTCGGGGACGGTGACGCAGCCCGACGTGCCGTCACCGTGGTCCAGGTGCAGCCAGATGCCGCCGCCCTTGTCCTCGCCGTCGGGCCGGGTCCAGTCGTACGGCGGGGTGCCCCGGAGCCGGTTGTAGTCGATGGCGATGACGTAGTCGAAGTCGTGCAGGTGGGACGCGTCCGCGTCCGCCGGGGGCGCGAAGGCGTGGGTGTCCTGCCGGTAGCGCAGCAGGCTCCCCGGGTCGTCGAGCGTCCCGCCCGCGTCGGAGAGGGTGAAGACGCCGACCGGGGTGCGCTCGTCGTCCATGTGGTGGTCGGTCGTCCAGCCCAGCCTGCCGTTGTGCGCGGGCCAGGCCGCGGTCCGCTCCCAGCCCGTGCCGCGCCGTTCGTAGAGCACGGCGAGGCCGTCGGGCGAGTCCTCGTCATCGCCGTAGACGGCCACCACCTGGCTGGTGGCGGCCGGGACCTGCTCCCACATCGCGTCTCCGACGCCGGGCACGCGGGAGGCGGATGCCGGGCGCGGGGCGGGTGCCGGGCGGGGGCGTCCCGACGCGGGCGGCCCGTCGGTCACCGGCACCCCGCCGGGGCTGGTCCCCGTGGTCAGGGCGCCGCAACCCGTCATGACGCCCAGGAGGGCACCGCAGACGGCGGTCGCGGCCACGGCCTGCCGTGCACCGCCGGTTCGCCGCGAACCGTCACGCCGCCGCACCGCTCGGCGGGGGTGCCGGGTCCCAGAGGATCTCCACATGATCAGGATTCTGTGGCGGTCCGGGCAACGCCCGCATCCGGACCTGGCATCCGGCCCATCAGGGCTTCGCCGGCTGTCCGGCGGCCCTGACGGTCCCGATGTCCCTGACGGCCCCGAGGGTTCTCAGAGCTGGGCGACCGGCTCCAGTGCCTCGACGGCGGCGGCGGCCGCGGCGGAGTCCTGGCCGTAGAAGATGTCGATGTCGACCTCCTCGCCACCCATCGTGAGCGTGTCCCAGGCGCCGCTGAGCACCAGCATGCGCAGCGTGCTGCTCTCCAGGGTCCCCAGTCGCTCCAGGATCGCCTCGTCGTCCGGCAGACCCGACATGCGTGCCTCCAGCCGGGAGCGGATCCCCCGCATCCGCTCCAGCAGCGTCGCGGTGTCCGCCTCTCGGTCCGGCTCGTCGGCGATCCCGTCGATGCCGTGCGCGATGATGTCCTTGATCGCCCAGGTGGTCCCCTGGTCGTCGGTGGTCACCATCGCCTTCCAGGCGCGGCTCTTGTGCCGGTACTGGAGCATCGACATGGCGGCTTCGTGGCGCAGGAAGTCCGCGTCCCGGAAGGGCTTCCCGTTCCAGGCTCCGTTGAGGGAGCGCGCGAGGGAGATCGCGGACGCCAGACCGCTGTTGAGCCCGCGGCCCGGCCAGAAGTGGATGGCGTTGGCGGCGTCACCCAGCAGGAAGCCGTACGTGCCCGTGGAGTTGGCCGTGGGCGGCAGCAGCTCGGCGGTGAAGCGCGGACGTTGCACCATGTCCAGGCGGAAGGAGGTGACCGCGCTCAGGTCGTCCGCCTCGACGCCGAACAGGCGCAGCCCCTCGTGCACCCGCTTCCACAGCGCCGAGCCCCTGATCAGGGCCGGCAGGAACAGGGTGCTGTGGGTGGAGCACTGGAAGTCGCCGTGCTCGTCGCGCCCCATCAGGCACGGGCGGGAGGCGATGCACTCCTCGAAGACGCGGCGCACGGGGTCGATGCCGACCACTTCCGCCGTCTCCGCGTCCGTCAGACGCATGTTGAGGAAGCCCTCGCCGCGCAGGGAGTTGAGCAGGAACCGGTTCTGCGCGACGGTCATCAGCACCGCCATGGGGTCGGTCAGACCGGACTTCACGCGCAGGCCGAGGACCACGTCCTGCAGATGGCGGCCGTCCAGCGAGTAGATGGACTCGTCCGCCTTGCCGAACTTCGCGGCGAAGTGCTCGCGGGTGCGCGACCGTCCGCCGTCGCAGATCGCGAGGACGTGCTGCGTGGCCAGGGCGTCCTGCTGGTCCTCGATGCTGAACCGGGCGGGGACGAGCTGGATCCGGCCCTTCTTCTCGTTCGCCACCTCCAGCAGGCGGTCCTCGATGTAGGCGATGCGCATGTTGCGCGGGTGGTGGTCACCGACCGAGTCGGGTCCCGAGGGCCACATCTCGGTGTAGTGGTCCGGTTCGAAGAGCCGGTCGCGCACTTCCTGCGGCAGGCTGAGGTACTGGCGGCTCTGCACGGTCACCACCTGCTGGCGGCGCACGTTGCCCTGGCTCGCGTCCTTCCAGACGATCTTGCGGCCCTGCTTGCGCCACCGGCCGTCGTACACGGTGATCTGCACCTGGGTGCCGAGGAAGTGTTCCAGCAGCAGGGCGAGCGAGAGGCCGACGGGGCCGCCGCCCGCGACGGTGACCCGCAGGACCGGCCCGTGCGCGAGTTCCTCGCCGCCGTGCGTCAGCGACCTCGGCAGCGAGAGCGCCATGATCGTCTCCATGGCGTCCGCGACCTCGAACCGGAACTCCTGGTCGCCGATGGTGATGTCGTCCCCGGGTTTGAGCAGTTGGGACTCGATCTCCTCGCCGTTCACCAGTGTTCCGTTGCTGCTGCCGCAGTCGCGCAGCACGTAGCCCTGGGTCTCGTCGAGGACGATTTCCGCGTGGAAGCGCGAAACGCTCAGGCTGGAGATGACGACGGTGTTATCGGGGTTGCGTCCGAAGGTGACCCGGGTGCCGATGACCGGTATCCGTTCTCCGGCCAGCAAGCCTTCGTGTCCAACAAGCACCGGCGCCACGGCACTTCCTTCCAGGGTTGACGACATGCCGCTGCCGCGGTGCCACCGGTGCGCACCTCTGCGCGGGTGTGACCGGACAGCGGGTGACGGGTAGGACGGAGCGGCATCCGCTCGACGTAATTGAACGATAAATGATTCACTTTTGACGACAGCATAGCGTCGCCTGACCGGTACTGATGACCCATCATGCCCTCTTCCGGAGCCGTGCGGGAGACCCTCCGGTGACGCCCGGACGGACCGCGCCGGCGATGTCACGGTCCCCCGCGTCCGCGCTGTCACCCGCCGGCCGGCCGTCACGGCAGTGACGGTCCGGGGGGACGCTCGAAGGCGGACGCCTCCACGGCCATGCCGGAGGAGTCGCGGACCGGCCGCCCGGAGGTGCCGCGGATCAGTCGGCTTCCGGCGCGCGGGAGGCGTCCGCGCCCCCGCGGGCCGCCGGGTCCGGCAGATAGCTCGCCAGGCCCCGCAGGATGATCTCCAGCCCGATGTCGAAGCGCTCGTCGGAGGAGTCCGTCACCATCATCCCGGCCAGGGCGCGCAGATGGGGGAAGTCCGCCGCGGGCAGGGACGCGAAGTAGTCCTGCATCTCGTCGGCCATCTCGCGCCAGTCGGGGCGGGCCGGCGAGGAAGTCCCACCGCTCTGCTGAGCGGCCCGGTCCTGCCACATGCCCTCCTCCAGCGCGAACCCGTCGATATAGGTGGAGATGAGGTCACCGGCCTCGGCCGCGATGCGGTCGGGCAGTCCGGCGGTACGGAAGACGGCGAGCAACGCCTCGACGTGCGGCAGCAGTTCGGCGGTGAAGGGCACGTGGGCCATGGAGATCCTGGCCATGTCCCGGTGGGACAGCAGGCGCCGGCGTCCGGAGCGCGCGTAGTCCCGCACCTCCTCCTGCCACCGCTCCGGGTCGGCCACGGGCGGCTCGAAACCGTCGAAGAGGCGGGTGTACATGAGCTCCAGGAGGTCGTCCTTGGAGCTGACGTGGGCGTAGAGCGCGGAGACCGTCACGCCCAGCTCGGCCGCCACCTGGCGCATCGACAGCCGGTCCAGTCCCTGGCGGTCCAGCACGGTGAACGCGGCCTCCACGACACGTTCGCGCGACAGCGGAGTACGGGCCGGGGCGACGCGAGCGCGGGCGGGGCGCTCGCGTTCCCAGGGGGACGGCGGAGGAGGTGCGGGGGTGCCGGGGGCCGCGTCGGTCATGACGCCAGTCTAGGCATGGGAGAGCAGTGTTCACCTTCGGTGAGCGGCGTTCACCTGGATCGAACGCGATATATCTTGTCTCTGCCGCAGAGTTGCGCTATATCTTAATGAACGCCGTTCTCCCGGTGAGCACTGTTCTGTTAGAGTGAACAGTGTTCTCCGGTCCGGCCGTCCCTTCTCTCCGGCCCTTACCGGCGGGTCGGGCAGTCACCTTGCTTCCGTTCCGCCCGCTCCATCCATCCGCGCCACCGCGCCCGCGAGTCGTCACCGTGGCGCGACCTTTTCGTGAGGAGTTCCGATGTCCACCACCGGTGTCGCGTCCACCGAGACGCCCATCGACTCGCCAGAGCCCTACCGGTGGCGCTGGGCCGCCCTCTTCGTGATCCTCGCGGCCGAGGTGATGGACCTCCTCGACGCCGTCGTCACGAACATCGCCGGCCCCTCCATGCGGGCCGACCTCGGCGGCGGCGCCTCCACCCTGCAGTGGCTCGCCGCCGCGTACACCCTCTCGATGGCC
Source organism: Streptomyces sp. NPDC059668 (assembly GCF_042734135.1). Lineage (NCBI taxonomy): Bacteria > Bacillati > Actinomycetota > Actinomycetes > Kitasatosporales > Streptomycetaceae > Streptomyces > Streptomyces sp. NPDC059668. The sequence continues at coordinate 202,600 of NZ_JBHWEL010000003.1, forward strand.
GTCGGGCTCGTCACCGGAGGACGGCTCGGGGACATTCACGGGCGCCGCCGGATGTTCCTGGTGGGGGCCGCCGGCTTCACCCTGGGATCACTGCTCTGCGCGGTGTCGGTGTCTCCCGAGATGCTGATAGGCGCCCGCGTCGTACAGGGGTTGTTCGGCGCGGTGATGCTGCCGCAGGGCCTCGGCATGATCAAGGAGATGTTCCCGCCGAAGGAGTCGCAGAAGGCCTTCGGCCTGTTCGGCCCGGTCATGGGACTGTCCGCGGTGTGCGGGCCGATCCTGGCGGGCTGGCTCGTGGACGCCGACTACTTCGGCACCGGCTGGCGGATGATCTTCCTGGTCAACCTGCCGCTGGGTGCCGCCGCCATCCTCGGCGCCGTGCGCTACCTGCCGAAGGGTCTGTCGGGCACCAAGCCGCGCCTCGACGTGCCCGGCATGCTCCTGGTCTCGCTGGCCGCGCTGCTCATCATCTTCCCGCTGGTCCAGGGCCGTGAGTACGACTGGCCCGTATGGGCGTTCCTGATGATGGCCGGCTCGGTCGTCGTCTTCATCGCCTTCGGCACGTACGAGTCGCGCCGCAGCAAGGCCGGCCGGGACCCGCTGGTCGTCCCGAGCCTCTTCCGCAAGCGCGGGTTCAGCGGCGGCATGATCCTCGGGCTGGTCTTCTTCTCGACCATGCAGGGGTTCATGCTGGTCTTCAACCTCTACACCCAGATCGGCCTCGGCTACTCGCCGCTCAAGGCGGGACTGGTGATGGTGCCCTGGTCGGGCGGCATGATCGTCGGTTTCGGGCTCGCCCAGGGTGTCGCCCGGTTCGGACGGACGGTCCTTCAGGCGGGCGCCCTGGTCATGGCACTCGGTGTGTTCGGCGTGTGGCTGACCCTCGACCAGGTGGGGTCCGGCGTCGGCCCCTGGCAGCTTCTGCCGTCACTGCTCGTCACCGGCATCGGGATGGGCCTGCTCATGGCACCGTTCTTCGACATCGTGCTCGCCAGCGTCGAGCAGCACGAGACGGGTTCGGCGTCCGGCACGATGACCGCGGTGCAGCAACTCGGCGGCGCCTTCGGCGTGGCCATCCTCGGCACGGTGTTCTTCGGCCTCCTGGGCGGCGGGATCGCCACCGCCGTCGACCACCGTTCGGACGGACTGCGGGGTCAGCTGGCCGCCGCGCACGTCGCACCGGCGGCGCAGGACCGCGTCGTGGCCGACCTGCGCAAGTGCGCCTCGGACCGCGCCGTCGCCAAGGACCCCGCCGCGACCCCGGAGGCCTGCGCCCGCCTGGAGAAGGACACCCGCTCCGCCCTGACCTCGCCCGAGGCCGGCGCCCGGATACCCGCCGTGCTGCAGGAGACCGCGTCCTCGGCCTTCCGGAGCGGTTTCGGCTCCGTCATGAAGACGGTGCTCTGGATCGTCGACGGCATGCTCGCCCTGACCTTCCTGCTCGCCTTCCTCCTGCCGCGCCACGCGCATCCCGAGGAATCCGCCGGGCACTGACCCCGGGCGTACCGGCATCACCGAACGGGCCGGGGGGGGGGGCGGGGGGGGGTGGGTGGCGCGGGGCGCGCGCGCGCGGGGCGCGCGTCGGCTCGGCGCGCGGGGGCGCGCGCGGCGCGCCGG
>NZ_JBHWEL010000003.1:204226-208314 GCF_042734135.1 Streptomyces sp. NPDC059668
GCCCCCCCCCGCCCGCCCCCCCGCACCACCCTCGCAAGCCGCCGGTCTGCCCCCCGGGCCTACGCCCACACCCCGCGCGGGCCGGCCGTCCGCAGTGCGGCACCTTTGAGGTGCCCGCCCGGCCCGTACCTCCCGGGGACGGGGACAGGCACCCCGGGCCGGTGCGCGCGGCCCGCACCACGTACCGTTCGGGCAGGTGGGAATGCGCTCACGGCGGTGGACGGCGGGACACCGGCCCGTCCGACACACGGCGCTCCGCACCCGGCGCACCACAGGGCACTGCCCCACCCGGCGCGCCCGCACCGCCCGCACCGCAGCCTCCCGGAAGGACGAGCCCCGTGCTCACGTCGTACGCAGCCCACTTCGACACGCCCGCCGGGTACCTCGACTTCGCACGGTTCGGTCCGCCCTCGCGGGACGCGGTGGCCGCCACCGGGCGGGCCATGGAGCAGTCCGCCCGCGCCGACCACACCACCGTGGACGGCCTGATGCGCGCGGAAGAGGTCGCACGGCAGACGGCCGGCCGACTCGCGGGCACCGACACCGAGCACACCGTGCTGCTCCCGAACGCGTCCACGGGCCTGTTCCACGCCGCGCTCGGCATCCGGGAGGGTGTGGTCCTCGCGCCGAGCACCGACTTCCCCGCCAACCACTATCCGTGGCGCCGCACCGCCGACCTGGGCCGGGCCATGCCGCGCTGGCTCACGCCGGCGCCCGGCGGCGGGGTCACCCCCGACCTCGTCCGCGCCGCGCTGACCGACGACGTCGTCGCGGTGTCCGTCAGCGCCGTGGACTTCCGTACCGGTTTCCGTGCCGACCTGGCGGCGCTGCGCGAGGCGATCGGACCGGACCGGCTGCTGATCGTGGACGCCATCCAGGCGTTCGGTGTGGCCGAGATGCCCTGGGACGCGGCCGACGTGGTGGTCGCGGGCGGTCAGAAATGGCTGCGCGCCGGATGGGCCACCGGCTTCGCCGCGCTCTCCGACCGCGCGCTGGAGTCCCTGGAACCGGTCCTCACGGGCTGGACGGGCGTCGAGGACGTCGGCCTCTTCGACGGAACGGAGCACCCGCCCGCCCCGGACGCGCGACGGTGGTCGATCACCAATCTCAGCCCGGTGACGGCCGCCGCGCTCGCGGCGGCGCTCGACCTCGTCGAGCGGCACGGCGTCGCGGCGATCGAGGCAGCGATCGCCGTACGGATCGAGGAACTCACCGAGGTCGTCGAGGAAGCCGGCGGCCGCATCCTCTCCCCCACCGACCCGGCACGGCGAGCGGGCGTCCTCTCCTTCACGATGCCCGGCCACGACCCCGCCGTCGTCGCGAAGTCGCTGCACGCCGAGGGTGTCACCCCGACGGTGCGCGCCGACTCGCTCAGACTCTCCCCGCACGCGTCGACGCCGCCGGAGGCGTCCCGACGCGTAGCCGCCGCGCTGTCGGCGCTGCGGACCTGAACCCCGACCGGCGGCGACAGCCTCCGGACCGTCCCTCGCACGGCCACGGCGGCCGTCCGCCACGCGGACCACATCGCGGCCCTGCCTGCCGACCGCCCGCACGGCGTACCCGTCGCGAACATGTGACGGGTGTCGTCGTGTCGTCGTGTCGTCGTGTCGTCGTGTCGTCGTGTCGTCGACGCCACGTGCCGCCGCCCCATCCGGTCGGGCGGCCGACCCCACGCCCCGGTGACCTGAACCTCCTGCGGTGCCCGGCGAGGACGAGGTGGCGCGGCCCCGCGAAGACCGCTCGACACGGACCCGTGTGTCCCGAGGGCCACCCGGGCTCGTCGGCAACCGCGGACGACCGCTTGCCGCGCCGAACCCGCCTTGGGAGCGGCCCGCCCGGACCCGCCGTCCGCGGCCCCGCCGTCCATCCCGGGCCCGCCCGACACCGACCGCACATCCCCGCCACCGTCAGCGTGGCGTCATGGGTACGCCGCTTCCCGTCAAGCATCCGTCAGTGACGGGACCCTGCCCAGGCCGGCGGGGCTTAGCTTCGTCCGAGCGTCCGGCCGATCCGGCCGGGCGACGCACGTCGCCTTCTCCGAGGAGCAGCACCATGTCTCCAGTCGAGTATTCCGAGGACCCCGAACCCTCCGAACGCTTCCCGGCCGGACTTCTCTTCGTTCCTGTCCGGCCGGGGTCCGCGGGCTGCACGACCCGCTTCTTCCGCACCCCCCTGGGCGGCCGTACGGCCGTCGGTTTCACCTCGGCCGCGAAGCTCACCGCCACGCTCGGCACCGGCCAGGCCTGTATCAGGCTCTCCGAACCCGCGCTCCGCGCCCTCGCCGCGCCGCTGGGTGTCACCGCGCTCGTCGTCGACCCGTCGTTCTCCGCCCCCGCGGCCGTCCCCGCCCCGGCCACGGTCCGCGAGCGCGAGAAGACCCGGCGCCGCCGGCAGCCCGGACACATCGGCGCCCTGCGGGTGACCGGCGCGACCGCCGTCGTCGCGTGCCTGAACCTGCTGATCGGCTGAGGAGACACCATGTCCATCCAGGACGCCCCGCTTCAGGACATGACCTCGCAGGCACCGCCCCGCGTCCATGGCACCACCGGCATCGCCGACCTCGACGCCAAGGGCGCCAAGAACCCCAAGGACGCCGAGGACGCCGAGGACGCCAGGGACGCCAGGGACGCCGACGGCCTGTCCGTGTGGCCCCGTTCCGCGCGCTCCGCCGCCGACGGCGACGTCCGTGTCGGCGGTGTCTCGCTCACGGAGACCGCCGACCTCTTCGGCACCCCCGTCTACGTACTCGACGAGCAGGAGGTCCGCGAACGCTGCCGCACCTACCGCACGGCGTTCCCCGAGGCCGACGTCGTCTACGCGGCCAAGGCCTTCCTGTCCCGTGCGATGGCGCGCTGGGTACGGGAGGAGGGCCTCGGCCTCGACGTCTGCTCCGCCGGGGAACTCGAACTCGCCGTGGCCACCGGGTTTCCGCCGGAGAAGATCGTGATGCACGGCAACGCCAAGAGTCCCGAGGACCTGCGCGCGGCACTCGGACTCGGCGTCGGCCGCATCGTCGTGGACAGCGCCTCCGAGATCGCCCGGCTGGCCGCGGTCATTCCCGCCGGCAGCCGGCACAAGGTCATGGTGCGGGTGGTGCCGGGCATCGCGGCAGGCGGGCACGCCAAGGTGCGCACCGGGACCGACGACCAGAAGTTCGGCCTGTCGATCACGGACGGGTCCGCGGAGCACGCCGTCACCCGGATACTCGACCAGCCGCAACTCGAACTCGTCGGCCTGCACTGCCACATCGGCTCGCAGATCGCCGCCGTGCAGCCGTATGTCACCGCCGTACGCCGGGTGGTGGATCTGATGGCCCGGATCCGCGACCAACACGGTGTCGCCCTTCCCCAGTTGGACATCGGCGGCGGTCACGCCATCGCCTACCGGCCCGGCGAGGAGAACCTGAACGTCGGCGTCCTGGCCGGCCGGGTCCGCGCCGAACTCGAGCACGGCTGCGCCCGCGCCGGGCTGCCGGTGCCCAGGCTCACCCTCGAACCCGGCCGGGCGATCGTCGGCCCCGCCGGAGTCGCGGTCTACCGGGTCCTCGCGGTCAAGCGCACCGGGGAACACACCTTCGTGGCCGTCGACGGCGGCATGAGCGACAACCCGAGGCCCGCGCTGTACGGGGTGCGGTACGCGCCCCGGCTCGTCGGCCGGCCGTCGGCGGTGCCACCCCGTCTCGTCACCGTCGTGGGCCGGCACTGCGAGGCGGGTGACGTCCTCGCGGAGGACGTGGCGCTGCCGGGCGACGTGCACCCCGGTGACCTCCTCGCCGTCCCCGCGGCCGGTGCGTACCACCTCTCCATGGCCTCCGGCTACAACCTGGTCGGCCGGCCCCCGGTGGTGGCCGTGTCCAAGGGTGTCGCCCGCGTCCTGGTGCGCCGCGAATCACTGGACGACATGAGCCGCCGGGACATCGGGCTGTAGTCCCCGCTCCGGTCCCGCTCCGCGGCCCCGCCCGGCGCGGGCGGACGGTGCCCGCCCCGGACCTCTTCGCCGAACGGGGGGGGGGGGGGGGGCACCCCACCCCCCAAAACAACCCCCCCCCCCCACGAGCACAGGACCGGAGACAGAGCGACAAACACGAG
>NZ_JBHWEL010000003.1:208324-213454 GCF_042734135.1 Streptomyces sp. NPDC059668
CCCGGGGCCCCCCCCGGCGGGGGGGGTCGGGGCCCCCCCCGGCACCTGACCCCCCACGGTCGGTGGCTACCCCACCCCACCCACCGAACCAAACCCCTCCACCCCTGAGAACGAGGCCTCGATGACCGTCGAGAACGCCGTCGGCCTGATCGTGGCCGTCGCCCTGCTCGCCTACCTGGTCCTCGCCCTGATCAAGCCGGAGAAGTTCTGATGTCCGCCCCCGCCCAGACCCTGCCCGCACCCGTGCCGGACTCCCCTCCGCCCGGAACGGACCGGCCGCCACACCGGGTTGGTGCCGGAACGCTCGATCCGACGCAGCTGTGGCGCGCTCTCCCGCAGGCGTTCACCAAGCTGAACCCGGTGACCCTGTTCCGTAACCCGGTCATGTTCGTGACCGAGGTCGGTGCCGCGCTGACCACCGGCATCGCGATGGTCCACCCCGGTCTCTTCGCGTGGCTGATCACCGGCTGGCTGTGGCTGACGGTGGTCTTCGCCAACCTCGCCGAAGCCGTGGCCGAGAGCCGCGGCAAGGCGCAGGCCGACTCGCTGCGCCGGACCCGGCAGCAGACCACCGCGTGGCGGCTCGCGGGCTGGGAGCCCGGGGCCGCCAAGGACGCCTACCTCGAAGAGGCCGTCGCGGCCTCGGAGTTGAGGCGGGGCGACATCGTCTCCGTACCGGCCGGGGAGTTCATCCCCGGGGACGGCGATGTCGTCGAGGGCGCGGCGAGCGTCGACGAGTCGGCGATCACCGGTGAGTCGGCGCCGGTCATCCGTGAGTCGGGCGGCGACCGCAGCGCGGTCACCGGCGGCACCCGGGTGCTCTCCGACCACCTCGTCGTACGCGTCACCCAGGAGCCCGGGGACAGCTTCCTGGACCGGATGATCGCCCTGGTCGAGGGGGCCGACCGGCAGAAGACGCCCAACGAGCTGGCCCTCAACCTGCTGCTGGTCATGCTGACCTTCGTCTTCCTGGTCGCGGTCGTGACCCTCCAGCCGATGGCGATCTTCTCCAAGGACGCGATGGCCGCCGCGCACGACACCACGGCCTTGAACGCGAGCGGTGTCACCGCCATCGTCCTCGTCTCGCTGCTCGTCTGTCTGATCCCGACCACGATCGGCGCGCTGCTCTCCGCGATCGGTATCGCGGGTATGGACCGGCTGGTGCAGAGGAACGTAGTGGCCATGTCCGGCAGGGCCGTCGAGGCCGCCGGCGACGTCAACACCCTGCTGCTCGACAAGACGGGCACGATCACCTTCGGCAACCGGCGGGCGAGCGCGTTCCTCCCGGTCGGGGACGTCTTCGAGGACCAGCTGGCGCGGGCCGCGCTGCTTTCCAGCCTGGCGGACGAGACGCCCGAGGGCCGTTCCATCGTCGAGTTCGCCCACGAGAAGCACGAGATGACCCGGCAGGTCGCGCACGGCGCCGAGTGGGTGCCGTTCACCGCCGCCACCCGTATGTCCGGAGTCGACCTCCCCGACGGGCGGCGACTGCGCAAGGGCGCCGCGGCGTCGGTCTCGGCCTGGGTGCGCGAGCAGGGCGGCGAGGTCCCGCTCACGCTGGACGCGCTCGTGGAACGGGTCTCCGCGTCGGGCGGTACCCCGCTGGCCGTCGCGCGGTCCACGGACGACGGTCGGGCCGAGGTGCTCGGCGTCGTCCACCTCAAGGACGTCGTCAAGCCGGGTCTGCGCGAACGCTTCGACGAGCTGCGGCGGATGGGCATCCGTACGGTGATGATCACCGGCGACAACCCCGTGACCGCGAAGGCGATCGCCGAGGAGGCGGGCGTCGACGACTTCCTGGCCGAGGCCACGCCCGAGGACAAACTGGAGCTGATCAAGCGGGAGCAGGCGGGCGGTCACCTCGTCGCGATGACGGGCGACGGCACGAACGACGCCCCGGCGCTCGCACAGGCCGACGTCGGCGTGGCGATGAACACCGGGACGTCGGCCGCCAAGGAGGCCGGCAACATGGTCGACCTCGACTCGGACCCCACGAAGATCATCGAGATCGTCGAGATCGGCAAGCAACTCCTCATCACCCGGGGCGCGCTGACGACGTTCTCGATCGCCAACGACATCGCCAAGTACTTCGCGATCCTGCCCGCGATGTTCGCCGCCGTCTATCCGGGCCTCGACCGGCTCAACATCATGGCGCTGCACTCGCCGCTGTCCGCGATCCTCTCCGCGGTGGTGTTCAACGCGGTGGTCATCGTGGCGCTGATCCCGCTCGCCCTGCGCGGCGTGCGCTACCGGCCGTCGTCCGCCTCCGCCCTGCTCACCCGCAACCTGTGGATCTACGGGCTCGGCGGTGTCGTCGCGCCGTTCCTGGCCATCAAGTTCATCGACTTCGCCCTCGTCCAGTTCATCCCGGGGATCTGACCATGACACGCATCCCGCACTGGCTCGCCCAGCACCTCGCGGCGCTCCGGGTGGTCCTCGCACTGACCCTCCTGACCGGGCTGGCCTATCCGCTGGCCATGACGGCCTTCGCCCAGGTCCCCGGCCTGAAGGGCAGGTCCGAGGTCACCGCCGCCGACGGCCGGGACGCCGGATCCCCCCTGATCGGCCAGTCCTTCACGGACGCCAAGGGCGACCCGCTGAAGCGGTACTTCCAGTCCCGGCCGTCCAACGCCGGTACGGGGTACGACGCGACCGCGTCCGGAGCCGGGAACCAGGGCCCCGAGTCCGTCGTCGACACCGCCGACAGACCGAGCCTGCTCACCCTGGTGTGCGGGCGCAGCAAGGCGGTCGGCGAACTCGAAGGCGTCGACGGCTCCCGCCCGTTCTGCACACCGGACGGTGTGGGAGCGGTCCTCGGCGTCTTCCACGACGGCGGTACGAGCGGCAGGGTCACCCGGGTCGTCAGCCTCGACCAGGCCTGCCCGGCCAGACCGTTCATCCGCTCCTACAAGGGAGTTGAAGTCACCTGCGCCGCGCCCGGCGCGGACTACAGCCACGCCGTGACCGTCCCCGTACGCGGCGACGCGCCGGCCGACCCGGTCGTCCCCGCCGACGCGGTGACCGCGAGCGGCAGCGGGCTCGACCCGCACATCAGCCCGGCGTACGCGAAGCTCCAGGCGCCCCGCGTCGCCCGCGAACGCGGCGCGGACGTGTCCGACGTACGCGAGTTGATCGAGACGTACACCACCGGCCGAACGCTCGGCGTGCTCGGTGAGCCCGGCGTCGACGTCGTCGAGCTGAACATCGCGCTCGACCGTACCTACCCCCAGCAGGGAGCCTGATCATGGCGGCCTGGATCCAGGCATCTCTCGTCCTCGCCGTGGTGGTGGGGCTGCACGTACCGCTCGGCGACTACATGGCCCGGGCCCTCGACGGCGGCAGGCACTGGCGCGGCGAGCGAGCCCTCTACCGCGTGTGCGGAATCGACCCGGACCGGGAACAGACCTGGCGGCACTACCTCACCGCCCTGCTCGCCTTCTCGGCCATGAGCGTCGCGGCGCTCTTCGCCCTCTTCACCCTCCAGGGCGGGCTGCCCTGGTCGACGGGGCACGAGGGCATGCCGTGGCGGCTCGCGCTGCACACCGCCGTCTCCTTCACGACGAACACCAGCTGGCAGAACTACGCCGGTGAGTCCACCACCGGGCACCTCGCCGTGATGGCGGGTCTGGGTGTCCAGGCGTTCGCGTCGGCGGCGGTCGGTATCTGCGTCGCGCTCGCCCTGGTGCGGGGGCTCGTCCGGCGCGGCACCGCCGACCTCGGCAACTTCTGGGTCGACCTCCTTCGCACGATCTTCCGCGTCCTCGTCCCGATGGCGGTCGTCGGCGGCCTGATCCTGATGGCGGGCGGGGTCGTCCAGGGTCTCGGCGCGGGCCACGTCGTCACCACGGTCGCCGGCGGCCGGCAGACGATCCTCGACGGACCGGTGGGCTCCTGGGAGCCGGTCAAGCTCTTCACCGGTGACGGCGGCGGCGTCTTCAACGCCAACAGTGCCCACCCGTTCGAGAATCCGAGCGCCTGGACCAACGTCTTCGAGATCGTGCTGATGCTGCTGATCCCGACGGCCTGCATCCGCATGTTCGGCCGGATGATCGGCAGCACGAAGCAGGGCTGGACCCTGCTGACGGTCGTCGGCGTCCTGTTCGGTCTGCTCCTCGCCGCCGCGACGCTGGCCCAGTCCGCGCACACCGGCACGGTCACCCAGGCGGTCGGCGGTCCTTACGAGGGCACCGAGACCCGCTTCGGCGTCCCCGGCTCGACACTGTTCGGGGTGGGGGCCACCGGCTCGGCGGACGGCGCGGCCAACTCGTCGTACGACAGCTTCTCCAGTCTCGGCGGCGGGGTGCTGCTGTCCGCGATGATGCTCGGTGAGATCGCGCCCGGCGGCACGGGCAGCGGACTGTACGGCCTGATCATGGTGGTGCTGGTGGCCGTCTTCATCGGCGGTCTGATGGTCGGCCGCACGCCCGAATACCTGCGCAAGCGGATCGGGTTCGGGGAGATGCGCTGGGTGGTGGTGTACGCGCTGATCCCGCCCACCGTCATCCTGGCCTGCACGGGTGTCGCGCTCGCCTTCGGCGACGGGCCGACCTCGATGGGCAATCCGGGGGCACACGGTCTCACGGAGCTGATCTACGCCTACACGAGCAACACGAACAGCAACGGCAGCGCGATGGCGGGCTTCAACGGCGCCACCGACTTCCACAACCTGCTGATGGTGGTCGCGATGCTGGCGGGGCGGTATCTGCCGATCGTGGCCGTACTGGTCCTGGCCGGACGACTCGCCGGACAACAGCCGGGGATCGTCACGGCCGGCACGCTGCGCGCCCAGGGTGTCAACTTCGTCGTCCTCGCCACGGCCGCGGCCGTCGTCCTGGCACTGCTCAACTTCCTGCCCGCGTTGTCCCTCGGCGCCGTCGCCGACGGGCTCCTGTAACCCCGTACCGGCTGAGCTCCCGGCCCGTCACAGGCTCAGCCGGTACGGCACCACGCGCACCACGCGACCGATGCGTCGGTGCGTTGGTGTATTGGTGTGACCTAGCGCGGCCGCCACCGGCGGGGGGGGGCGGCCCCCCCCGGGGGGGGGGGTGGGGGGGGGGGTGGGGGGGGGGCGCGGGGGGGGGCGGGGGGGTGTCCTGGGAGGGGGGCAGGCGGAGCGGGGGGGGGTGTGGG
>NZ_JBHWEL010000003.1:213464-218955 GCF_042734135.1 Streptomyces sp. NPDC059668
TCCGGGCTCCCCTCCCGCCCCGTCACCGGAACCCCGGCTACGCCACCCCGCCCCCCACGCGCCCGCGGCGTGGTGGGTTGGTTTTTTGGGTTTCCCCGCGCGCCGCCCCCCCGGGCGGCCCCCCCCGACACCGGCGGCGCGGGCGTGTCAGTGGTGGTGACCGCTCCGTCCGAGGGTCTGCACGGGGGTCGCGCCGGGACGGGTCCACTGCGGCACGGGGCGGCTGGTCGGGCCCCAGGTGGCGACCCCGTCGGCGTCCGAACGCCAGTACCAGCAGGCCTGACGGCCCCGGGCCGGGTGCCCCTCGTGGACGTCGCCGATCACGGCACGGCCCTCGGGGTTGTCCTCCCACGCCTCGCCGCGGCCGTACGACGTCATGTCGAGCAGGGCGAGGGACCCGTTGACCGGCTCGTTGCCACGGCCCGTGGTGGAGTAGGTGAGGAACACGCGGTCGCCGTCGCGCAGGAAGCAGACGATGTGCCCCATGTTCCCGCCGATCGGGGCGTCCACGTCGCGCACGGAGTACCAGGGCTGGGTGTAGCCCATGAAATCGACGAAGGGGGCCACCTCGTCCCAGCGACCCGTGGTGAGGATGGCCAACGAGACACCGCGGGCGTTGAGGTAGACCGCGTCCTTCAGGTGCCAGGCCGTGGTCGTACAGCCCTCGCACTGACCCTGGTGCGGCGCGCCGTCGTGCCACATGTGCTGGTACACCACGAGCTCGTCGCGGCCCTGGAACAGGTCGAGGAACGGGACCGGGCCGTCGGGCCCGACGACCTCCACCGTCCCGTCGACCTCGACCATCGGCAGCCGGCGGCGGGCCGCGGCGAGGGCGTCGCCCGCGCGGGTGTGGGCCTTCTCCCGGACCAGCAGCTCGCCGCGCGCCGCCTCCCAGGTGGCCAGGTCGACGACGGGCGGCTTGCCGGTCATCTCGCCGCTCGCGCGGCCGGGCGTGGTCGTCATGTGTCCTCCGTGGTGTCTCGTGCCGGGCGGCGTCGAACGACGCTGCCACGGTGTCCACCGGAACAGACTCGCGACACGGCCGGAACTCATCGCAGCCGGAACTCGTCGCGGCGGGCGAAGCCCGTCGACCCGTGCGCACCGCTCCCGCCGGCGGGTGCGCGCGCCGGGAGCTCGACTGACGGGATGCCCCCGTTCGAGCCACCGGCCGGGTGGGCCGACGCGGCGGCCGACAACGCCGGTTGCCTCGACCAGCGGTTCGGCGGAGCACTTCCCCGGTCCGGGGCCGACAGGCAACTCGGTGTCCGGGACGCGCCATTGGAGCGGTCCGTCCCTCAGTGACGGCGCCGCTTCGCGCGTGGTCCGCGCGTCGTCGTCTGATTCAGGCCGCGCTCCGGTGGGCGCGTACGCCCGTGGCCCGATCGAGACCGCTCTGCCCCGCCGGTCGGGCCTCCGACCCCGAACTCCTTGTCGTCACCGGTCGTTGAGCGCCTGGCGGCGACAAGGGCACCGGTCGCCGCCGGGCGCCGCCCGGGCCTTGATCACACTGTCCAAATATCGCCGGTTATCCGATAAACCCGACATGCAGCAAGATCGCTGCATCGAGGTAACTCGGTCGGCGAGAAGGGCAAGTCGGGCGCACCGGCCGTTACGGTTCCGGTGGATCTGGACGGATTCTCCGCGTTTCCCCTCCCTGTTTCCGCGCTCCACGGTCGACGCTCCCGCGCCGACCGACGCCGTCCCGAAGGAGATCTCGCTCGATGACCGTTGAGACCAGCCCGGAAGCAGGGCTGGAGCCACGTCGGCAGTCCAGCCTGGGCACCGCGGCCGCCCGCAACCTCGCCCACACGACCAAGTCCGCCCCGCAGATGCAGGAGATCACCTCACGGTGGCTGTTGCGGATGCTCCCCTGGGTGGAGACCAAGGGCGGCACCTACCGGGTGAACCGCCGGCTGAGCTACAACGTCGGCGACGGACGCGTCGAGTTCGTCCAGGACGGTGCCGACGTCCGTGTGATTCCCCGCCGGCTCGGTGAACTGCCGCTGCTGCGCGGTTTCGAGGACGTCGAGGTGCTGACGGCGATCGCCGACCGGTGCGTCCCACGCGACTTCCGGGCCGGCGAGGTACTGGTCAGTCGTGGCACCCCCGCCGAGCAGATCCACCTGATCGCCCACGGCCGGATCAGCCAGACGTCCGTCGGCGCGTACGGGGACGAGGTGACGGTCGCCGTGCTCGCCGACGGCGGCCACTTCGGCGAGCACGCCCTTGTGGACACCGACGCGAGGTGGGACAGCACCCTCACCGCTCAGACGGCGGGCACCCTGCTGACCCTGTCCCGCTCCGACTTCGCCGCCGTGTTGTCCTCGGCCCCCGGCCTGCGGACCCACGTGCAGCATTTCGGCGCGCTGGCCCTCCGGCGGCAGAACCACCACGGCGAGGCCGAGATCGCCATGTCGGCGGGTCACACCGGCGAAGCCGAGCTGCCGGGCACCTTCGTCGACTACGAACTCCACCCGCGGGAGTACGAACTCTCCGTCGCGCAGACGATCCTGCGCGTCCACTCGAGGGTCGCGGACCTCTACAACGGTCCGATGAACCAGACGGAGGAACAACTCCGTCTCACCGTCGAGGCGTTGCGCGAACGCCAGGAGCACGAGCTCATCAACAACCGCGAGTTCGGCCTGCTGCACAACGCCGCCTTCAAGCAGCGGATCCAGAGCCACTCCGGGCCGCCCACACCGGACGACCTCGACAATCTGCTCTGCCGGCGCCGCGGCACCAAGTTCTTCCTCGCCCACCCCAGGACGATCGCGGCGATCGGCCGCGAGTTCAGCGCGTACGGGCTCTACCCGGAGCACGTCGACCTCGGCGGCCAGCAGGTCCCGGGGTGGCGCGGGGTGCCGATCCTGCCCTGCAACAAGATCCCCATCACCAGCGAGAACACCAGCTCGATCCTCGCCCTGCGGACCGGGGAGGACAACCAGGGTGTCATCGGCCTGCGTCAGACGGGGCTGGTGGAGGAGTACGAGCCGGGGATGTCGGTGCGCTTCATGGGCATCAACGAGCAGGCGATCCTCTCGTACCTGGTCAGCACGTACTTCTCCGCCGCAGTCCTGCTGCCCGACGCGCTGGGCGTGCTGGAGAACGTGCAGATCGCCCGTAGTCGCCATTAGAGGGCTCGCGTTCATCCGCCCCGGTCTCCCGGCCCTGCGAGGCCCTCCCCATCTCACCAAGGAGCCAAGGATGCCCGAGCCCGGGCCTTCCCCTGTGCAGTCGCGCCTGGCTGACGCCGTGGCCCTCGTCGCGGCCCGTACCCGTCTCACCCGCCCCGCGTCCGAGGGCGACGCCGCCGGCGACCTCGTACCACAGCTCGGGGAGGAGAGCGATGCCGTGGTGGGCCCAGCGGTCCCCGCCCCCCTGGAACGGATTCTGCGGGGTCCCAGCGGGTTGGGCACGGTCGGCCTGTACCCGACGCGGCGGGAGGCGGAACCTCCGAGCTCCCAGGAGCCCGCGCCACCGCCGGACGGCACGCCGGTCCCCGGCCTCTACCACCACCCGGTGGCACAGCCGGACCCGGTCCGGGTGGAGGAGGTCGGCCGAAGGATCAAAAGGTGGGCGGTCGACGAGGTCCAGGCCTATCCCCCGGAGTGGGAGGACCAGTTCGACGGCTTCTCCGTCGGACGCTACATGGTGGCCTGCCATCCCGACGCCCCCACCGTCGACCAACTGATGATCGCCACACGGCTGATGGTCGCCGAGAACGTGCTCGACGACTGTTACTGCGAGGACCACGGCGGCTCGCCGGTCGGGCTCGGCAGTCGCCTCCTGCTGGCACACACGGCTCTCGACCCCCTGCTCACGACGCAGGAGTACGAGCGCCCGTGGGCGGAGTCGCTCCGGACGGACGCGCCGCGGCGCGCCTACCGCTCCGCCATGGAGTACTTCGTCCAGCAGGCCACTCCCTCGCAGGCCGACCGGTACCGGCACGACATGGCGCGGCTGCACCTGGGCTACCTCGCGGAGGCCGCGTGGGCCGAGGCGGATCACGTGCCCGAGGTCTGGGAGTACCTGGCGATGCGCCAGTTCAACAACTTCCGTCCCTGCCCGACGATCACCGACACCGTCGGCGGCTACGAACTGCCGGCGGACCTGCACGCCCAGCCGGAGATGCAGCGGGTCATCGCGCTCGCCTCGAACGCCACCACCATCGTGAACGACCTCTACTCGTACACCAAGGAGCTCGACAGCCCGGGCAGACATCTGAACCTGCCCGTGGTGATCGCCGAACGTGAGGGCGTCCCCGACCGGGACGCCTATCTGAAAGCGGTCGAGATCCACAACGACCTCATGCACACATTCGAGTCCGAAGCCGCGGCCCTGGCGGCCGCCTGCCCCGTCCCGA
The DNA here is from genome assembly GCF_042734135.1 of Streptomyces sp. NPDC059668. Lineage (NCBI taxonomy): Bacteria > Bacillati > Actinomycetota > Actinomycetes > Kitasatosporales > Streptomycetaceae > Streptomyces > Streptomyces sp. NPDC059668. Next base: position 217,828 of record NZ_JBHWEL010000003.1, read on the forward strand.
GCGTGCTGCGCTTCCTGCGCGGCGTGGCCGTGTGGGTCGACGGCAACCACTACTGGCACCGGACCAACACCTACCGATACAGCCTGCCCGACTTTTGGTAAGGAGTGGATTCCACCATGACCAGCACCGAACTCACCACCAGCGCCACCGCGTTCATCCCCGGCCCCGCCTCGCCCTACCAGGGGGACATCGCCCGCTACTGGGACGGCGAGGCCAGGCCCGTCAACCTGCGTCTCGGTGACGTGGACGGGCTCTACCACCACCACTACGGCATCGGCGACATCGATCACGCAGCCCTCGGGGCCCCCGGGGACGGCGCGGACGGCGGGTACGAGAGCCGGCTGATCTCCGAACTCCACCGTCTGGAGTCGGCGCAGGCCGAAGTCCTCCTGGACCACCTCGGCCCCGTCGGGCGGGACGACACCCTCCTGGACGCCGGCTGCGGCCGCGGCGGTTCGATGGTCATGGCCCACCAGCGTTTCGGGTGCCGCGTCGAGGGCGTCACCCTGTCGGCCAAGCAGGCGGAGTTCGCCAACCGCCGCGCCCTGGAGCTCGGCATCGAGGACCACGTCCGCGCGCGCGTGTGCAACATGCTCGACACTCCCCTCGAAAGGGGACAGGTCGCCGCCTCGTGGAACAACGAGTCGAGCATGTACGTCGACCTGGAGGACCTCTTCGCCGAGCACTCCCGCGTCCTGTCGGTCGGCGGCCGCTACGTGACCATCACCGGCTGCTGGAACCCGCGTTACGGCCAGCCCTCGAAGTGGGTCTCCCAGATCAACGCTCACTTCGAGTGCAACATCCACTCCCGCCGGGAGTACCTCCGCGCCATGGCCAACAACCGGCTCGTACCGCAGGCCGTCATCGACCTGACGCCCGAGACCCTGCCCTACTGGGAGCTGCGTGCCACGTCCTCGCTGGTCACCGGGATCGAGACGGCGTTCATCAACTCCTACAAGGACGGCTCCTTCCAGTACCTCCTGATCGCGGCCGACCGCGTCTGACCCACCACATGACAGGTGCGGGGCCCGGACGCGTAGTTGCCCGCCATTCGGCGCCGACCGAACGTGCGAGGGGTTGGCCCCGGGGGGGGGGGCGGGCGGCCGCGCGGGGGCGGGGGGGGGGGGG
>NZ_JBHWEL010000003.1:218965-245806 GCF_042734135.1 Streptomyces sp. NPDC059668
ACCCCGGCGGGAGCTATCCACACCCCGCACGCGGGGGCCCCCCGCGACCCCCCCCCCCCCGCCCGGCCCGGGCACCCCCCCGCGCGGGCCCCGCACTTCAGGCGCCGACGTACCGTGCGAGGTGTTCGCCCGTGAGGGTGGAGCGGGCGGCGACCAGTTCGGCCGGCGTGCCCTCGAAGACGACCCTGCCGCCGTCGTGACCCGCGCCGGGGCCGAGGTCGACGATCCAGTCGGCGTGGGCCATGACCGCCTGGTGGTGCTCGACGACGATGACCGACTTGCCGGCGTCCACGAGCCGGTCGAGCAGGGCCAGCAGTTGGCCGACGTCGGCCAGGTGCAGGCCGCTGGTCGGTTCGTCGAGAATGTAGACGCCGGCCGTCCCGGCCAGATGGCCGGCCAGCTTGAGCCGTTGCCGCTCCCCGCCGGAGAGGGTGGTGAGCGGCTGGCCGAGGCTGAGGTAGCCCAGGCCGACGTCGGCGAGCCGGTCGAGGGCGGCGGACGCGGCCGGCGTGCGCGCGGGACCACTGCGGAAGAACTCCGCCGCCTCGGTCACCGGCATCGCGAACACCTCGCTGATGTCCCTGCCGCCGAGCCGGTACCGGAGCACCGACGCCTGGAACCGCCGGCCCTCGCACTCCTCGCAGACGGTGGCGGTGGCGGCCATGACGGCCAGGTCGGTGTGGAGGTAGCCGACGCCCTTGCAAGTGGGGCAGGCGCCCTCGGAGTTGGGGCTGAACAGCGCGGGCTTGACCCCGTTGGCCCTGGCGAACGTCCGGCGGATCGGTTCGAGCATGCCGGTGCAGGTGGCCGGGTTGCTGCGGCGGGAGCCCTTGATGGGCGACTGGTCCACGGTGACCACGCCGGCCCGGCCGGCCACCGAGCCGTGGATCAGTGAGGTCTTGCCGGACCCCGCGACCCCGGTGACCACGGTGAGTACGCCGAGCGGGAGGTCCACGTCGACGTCGCGCAGGTTGTGGGCGTTCGCTCCGCGTACCGCCAGCACACCGGACCGCTCACGCACCGACGGCTTCAGCGAGGCCCGGTCGTCCAGGTGCCGTCCGGTGAGGGTGCCGCAGGCCCGCAGGCCCTCGACCGTGCCGTGGAAGACCACCTCGCCGCCGTCCCTGCCTGCCTGCGGTCCGAGATCGACGACGTGGTCGGCGTACAGGATCGTCTCCGGCTTGTGCTCCACCACGAGCACGGTGTTGCCCTTGTCGCGCAGGCGCAGCAGCAGTTCGTTCACGCGCTGGATGTCGTGCGGGTGCAGGCCGACGGTGGGCTCGTCGAAGACATAGGTGACGTCGGTGAGCGCGGAGCCGAGGTGGCGGACCATCTTGGTGCGCTGTGCCTCACCGCCCGAGAGTGTGCCCGACGGGCGGTCGAGCGAGAGGTAGCCGAGGCCGATCTCGACGAACGAGCCGAGGATGCCGGCGAGCACCGGGACCAGCGGTCCGACGGACGGGTCGGTCAGTCCGCGGACCCAGGTGGCGAGGTCGCTGATCTGCATCGCACTGGCGTCGGCGATGCTGACACCGTCGATCTTCGCGGACCGCGCGGTCTCGCTGAGCCGGGTGCCGTGACACCCGGGGCAGACGGAGAACATCACCGCCCGCTCCACGAAGGCGCGCAGGTGCGGCTGGAGCGCCTCCTCGTCCTTGCTCAGGAAGGACTTCCTCACCCGCGCGAGGAGTCCTTCGTAGGTGGTGTTGATCCCGTTCACCTTGACCTTGACCGGGTCCCGGTGCAGGAGGTCGTACCTCTCCTGCTCGCTGTAGTCGCGGATCGGCTTGGCGGGATCGAGGAAGCCGGACTCGGTGAAGGACCGCACCACCCAGCCGTCGGCCTTCCAGCCGGGGACGGTGATCGCGCCGCCGGCCAGGGACTTGGAGTCGTCGAAGAGCTGGGCGGGGTCGATGTCCGAGACGCGGCCCATGCCCTCGCACCGCAGGCACATCCCGCCGACGACGCTGAACTCCTTCTCGGTCCTCCTGCCGTTGACCACCAGGACGCCCGACGCCTCGGCGGAGGCGACATTGAAGGCGAACGCCTTCTGCGTGCCGATGTACGGCTCGGCGAGCCGGCTGAAGAGGATGCGCAGCAGTGTCCCGGCGTCGGTGGCGGTGCCCACCGTGGAGCGGGCGTGGACGCCCATCGGCCGCTGGTCGACCAGGATCGCGGTGGTCAGTCCGTCGAGCACGTCGACGTCGGGCCGCGCCAGGGCCGGCATGAAGCCCTGTACGAAGGCGCTGTACGTCTCGTTGATCAGCCGCTGGGACTCCGCGGCGATCGTGTCGAACACCAGGGAACTCTTGCCCGATCCGGAGACTCCGGTGAAGACGGTCAGGCGCCGCTTGGGGATCTCGACGTGAACGTCCTTGAGGTTGTTCTCCCGCGCCCCGTGCACGCGGATCACGTCGTGACCGTCGGCGGCGCGCGGCGGGGGCGGCTGTGTGCCGGTCCCCTTGCCGAGCGCCAGGCTGTCCCTCCCCTGTGCCGGAGGCGGCACGCCCTCGTCGTAGGGCGTGGTGGCGAATTCCTGATCTTCCCGGTTCATGGGCCTCAAGCGTATATCTGCAAGAATGGTTGAGACTTTTCCGGATGATGCCCCAGAACCGTCGGCTAAAGTCTCAAACCGTGAAGTACCTGCGTCCGACCGACCTGGCCCGTGAGCACGGCATCTCGACCCAGGCGGTGCGCAACTACGAGCGGGACGGGTTCGTCCCGCTCGCCGAGCGCACGCCGTCCGGCTACCGGACCTACACCGAGACACACGCGGCGGCCCTGCGCGCCTACTTGGCGCTCGTCCAGGCCCACGGGCACGCCCTGGGCGGCCAGATCATGCGGTCGCTCAACGCGGGCGAACTCGACGCCGCGCTGACGGCGGTCGACCGCGGTCACGCCCAACTGCTGCGCGACCGGGGGACGCTGGACGCGGTCGGGCAGGCCGTCGCGCAACTGACCTCGGGCCCGGGCCCCTCCGAACACACGCTTGCTCCCTCCGGCGGCGAGCCGCTCAGCGTCGGCGAACTCGCACGCCGTCTGGGCGTCACCGCGGCGACCCTCCGCAACTGGGAGGCGGCGGGCATCCTCACACCCGTACGGGAACCGGTCACCGGGCATCGCTCGTACGGCGTCCCCGACGTCCGCGACGCGGAGCTGGCCCATCTCCTCAGACGCGGCGGCTATCCGCTGGAGCACATCCGCACGGTGGTCCGGCAGATCCGTACGGCCGGCGGTACCGAGGCCCTGTCCGCCGCCCTCGACGACTGGCGGCGGCGGCTCACCGCACGCGGGGTGGCGATGCTCGACGCGGCGGCCCGGCTCGCCGGGTATGTGGCCCTCCTGGGCATCACCCCGGCGACCGCGATCTCCGCGCCCCCCGTGCGGTGACCGCTCTTCCCTCGGACATCGGCCTCGTATGCCGCCGCCGGTCCGACGCCCGAGCGTACGACCGGCGGCGGCCCTCACCCCCACTGAACGGCCTGGCCGGTTCGCCCTGCCCGGCGGACGGGGAGCCGGCCGGCGAAACCGGACGCGGGAAGGCCGGAACGGATCAGGAGCGGGGCGGTTTCCGAGTGCCCGAACCGCTCTTGTTCTCGACGCGCCCCGGAGGGGCGGGATCGGGGCGCTGCCGGTGTCGGGACGAGCGCTGGCGAGGTGGCCGGGTCAGGGTGATCTGACGGACCAGTTGCTGGAAACAGGTCAGGGAGGCGAGGGCGGGTACGACCGCCGCGGCCACCCCGGTGATGGTCTTGTGGGCGTCGGCCACACAGAACATCACGGCGACGGAGGAGAACAGCAGGACGACGTACCAGGAGTGCACGGCACGGCGTTGGTGCAGGGCGGCCCGCAGGACGGAGAGCGAGGCCACCATCCAGGGGCCGTAGACGAGCAGGGGCCACCAGGGCCCCGAGCCGCTCTGCGTGCTGGACGCGATGTGCCGCAGGGGCGCGTAGGCGACCATGCCGCCGAAGACACTCACCATCGACACGATGACAGCGGCGACCGCGGCGATCACGAAGCTCACGGTCTGCAGCCAGGTGAAGCGGGGTTTGCGGACTCGCACCTTCCGATGTCCTGTCGAGGAACGTCTGATGGGCGGCAACTCGGCAGTGATCTGCACCAGGTTGTCCATCGGTTCACTGATGAATTCGTCGCCGTACGGCGACTCGCTGCGGGGTGGCGGCACGGTGGCCTCCTGCTCCGCCGCGGCGTCCTGCAGGAGGTAGGTGAGCTCCTCGACCGGGTCCCAGCCCTGGTCGTAGAGGGCGTCGGCGGGATCGCCGTGCCGGCCGGTACCGGTCCCGCCGGGGTATGCGGGGGGTTGTTCAAATCGAGCGAAGGAGAGATCCGGATAGTCGTCATTCACAGAAAAATTCCGCCCCGTCGGGATCAGGGCCGGGTGACAGCCGGAAGGTCCCCATCGGGCGATGAGTACGCGGCGACAGGCATGCGGGTGTATCCCCCGAACGCCACAGCTCGGGCCACGGACGGACGCTCCGCCACCGCTCCGGAGCGTGACGGGTCAACAAGGCTTGCTTGGGTCATATTCCATTAACGCTGGTCACCGCCCGTAGATGTGCGGCAAAAGAGTGAGCGCCAGCCCTCGGAAAAATTCACGAAAGCGTCTTTATCGATCCGAAGCCGATCGTTTTTCCGAGCTCTTCCGGAATCACGTCCGGAACGCCCCACGAACCGCCGCGTGCGGCACTTCCGAGATGCGCTTCGGGCCGTGCGCGGTGACACTTTTCTGGTGGCCTCGCGCGCCGCACAGGGTCCCCGGGCGTTGCGACCGGTCTCGTGACCGTCCCGTCCTCCCTGGAGATTGTCGTGAGCGAGCTCTTCCAGCCCCTGACCCTGCGTGGTGTGACGATCCCCAACCGGGTCTGGATGTCGCCGATGATGCAGTACTCCGCCCCTGCCCAGGGGCCGGAGACCGGCACACCGACCGACTGGCATCTCCAGCACCTGGTCTCGCGCGCGGTGGGCGGCGCCGGTCTGGTCATGGTGGAGGCCACCTCCGTCAGCGCGGAGGGCCGCAGCAGCGCCTACGACCTCGGACTGTGGAACGACCGGCAACCGCCGGCCTTCGCCCGCGTCGTGCGCGCGCTGAGCGATTCCGGTGCGGTACCGGCGATCCAGCTCAACCACCCCGGCCGCAAGGCAGGCATCGGACGGCCCTGGTCCGACGCCCACCCACCCCGCCCCGGCCTGCGGCGAGTGGGTCCGAGCCCGATCGCGTTCGGAACGGTCCCCGCCCCCCACGAACTCACCACCCACGCCATCGCCACGGTCGTCGACGAGTTCGCCCAGGCCGCCCGGCGCGCGTACCTGGCCGATTTCCGCGTCCTGGAGATCCACGGCGCGCACGGCTACCTCGTCCACTCCTTCCTCTCCCCCCAGACCAACCACCGCACCGACGCCTACGGCGGCGACCTGCGACGGCGCATGCGCTTCGCGCTGGAGGTGGTGGACGCGGTCCGTGCCGAATGGCCGTCGGAACTCCCGCTGTTCTTCCGTACCTCGGCGACCGACTGGCTCGCGGGCCACGGCACCGAGACCCGGCCCGGCTGGACCGTCGACGACACCACGCACCTCGCCCGGGAACTCCTGGCCCACGGAGTGGATCTGCTGGACGTCTCCACCGGCGGCATCGTGCCCGACGCCACCATCCCCGTCAGCCCCGGCTATCAGGTGACCTTCTCGGCGCAGGTGCGCGCACGGACCGGCATCCCCACCGCCGCGGTAGGACTCATCACCGAACCCGAACAGGCCGAGAAGATCATCGCCCTCGGTGAGGCCGACGCCGTCTTCCTCGGGCGCGAACTGCTGCGCGACCCGTACTGGCCACGCCACGCCGCTCATTCCCTGGGCGCCACCGTGTCCGCGCCACCGCAGTACGCCCGCGCGTTCCCCCGCGGCTGACGCGTGCCGCTCGGCCGGCGGACGGAACCGCCCCGGGTCCGTCCTGATCCGGGCCACGAGTGGCGGGGCGCGACGCGCGGGCGTGGAATGGAGGGGGTGGGGGTGGGGGCGCAACCGTGGAGGCGCCGTGGGTGTGACACCGCTGACGGAGATTCTCTCCGGGCCTTTCGAGGAGCGCTACGCCGTACCCGCCATCAACGTGTTCAACGACCTCACGATGGAGGCCGTGCTGGCGGCCGCGGTGGAGAACGCGTCGCCGCTGATCGTGCAGACGTCGGTGAAGACGGTCAAGTCGATGGGCAGCGACGTGCTCTACGCCCTGTGGACGGCGATGACCGCGGGCATCGAGGTTCCTGTCGCCCTGCACCTCGATCACTGTCCGGAACGCGAGGTCATCACCGAGTGCCTGCGGCGGGGATGGAACTCGGTGCTCTTCGACGCCTCCCGTCTGCCGGTCGAGGAGAACATGCGGCAGACCGTCGAGGTCGTCGCGGAGGCTCGCGCGTACGGGGCCGCCGTCGAGGGCGAGATCGAGTCGATCACCGGCGTGGAGGACGGCGTCGGCAGTGACACCGCGGCCCGGCAGCAGGATCTCGCGGTCGCGCTGGAGTTCCTGCGGACCACGCAGGTCGACGTCTTCGCACCGGCGATCGGGAACGCCCACGGGTCGTACAGGCAGGCTCCGGTGCTCGACGCCCAGCGGGTGTCCGATCTCGTGGCGGCCCATCCGGTGCCGATCGCGCTGCACGGCGGCAGCGGGCTGTCCGACGAGCAGTTCCATGACCTGATCTCCCGGGGGTGCGCGAAGGTCAACATCTCGACCGCGCTCAAGGAGACGTTCATGAAGTCCGGTCTGGCCTTCCTCGAAACGGCGGCGGAGCGGGGGAAGTGGGATCCGCCGTCGCTCTTCCGGGCCGTCCGCCAGGATGTCATCGAGCTGGCGGGTTCCCTGATGAGGCTCTTCGGCAGTGCCGGACGGGCGGGCTGAGACCATGCCCGCGCTCGTCTTCGACTGCGACGGGGTCCTCGCCGACACCGAACGCCACGGCCACCTGCCCGCGTTCAACCAGACCTTCGAGGAATTCGGTCTGCCCGTGCGGTGGAGCGACCAGGAGTACGCGCGGAAGGTGAAGGTCGGCGGCGGCAAGGAGCGCATGCGGGCCCTGCTGACACCTGAATTCGTCGCCGCCGCCGGTCTGCCCGCCGACCCGGCCGCACTCGAGGAGCGGGTCCTCGACTGGCACCGGCGCAAGACCGAGATCTACACCGGCATCATCCGCAGCGGACGCATTCCGCCGAGGCCCGGTGTACGGCGGGTCGCCGCGGAGGCGTACGAGGCCGGGTGGACGCTCGCGGTGGCCTCCACGTCCGCGGAGGCGTCCGTCCGCAGCGTGCTCGAACTGGCCATGGGTTCCGAACTGGCAACCCACTTCGGGGTGTTCGCGGGGGACGTGGTCCGGCGGAAGAAGCCCGCACCGGACATCTACGCGCTCGCCGTGCGGCGGCTCGGCCTCGGTTCCGAGCCCGTCGTCGCCGTCGAGGACAGCCGCAACGGGATGCTGTCCGCGCTCGGCGCCGGTCTGGTCTGCGCCGTCACGACCAGTGCCTACACCGGGGAGGAGGACTTCACCGGGGCTTCCCTGGTGGTCACTTCGCTCGGCGATCCGTCGCCCGAGGAGACCGTCACCCGGGTGCTGAGCGATCCGCTGGGTGTCCACCCGGGGCCCTGGGTGGTGCTCGCGGACCTGGCTGCCCTGCTCACCGCCGGCGGCGATCCGGGTTCCACCGCGCCGGGTCCGTCCGCGGCCCGGCCGCCCGGCGTCGCGACGCCCGGCCCGGATCCTCGTCCGCGGTGACGCCGCGGCAGTCAGTCACGGCCGTCGGTCGCGGCAGTCAGGAGAGTCATGCCATCGTCATCGACACCCGTCGGCGACCTCGCGTTCGTCGTCCGGACCATGGCCCGGACGGCCGTCGACAACGAAAAGGCATTCGGTGACCTCGACGCCGTCGCGGGTGACGGGGACTTCGGGTACTCGCTCGCCCGCGGCTTCGAGATCGTGCTCGCCGACTGGACCACGCTCGGGGCGGATTCGCCGGCCGAGTTCCTGAAGAAGGTTGCCCTGGTGATCTCCAGACGGGTCGGCGGCACCTCGGGCCCGCTCTGGGGCACGGCCTTTCTGCGGGCGTCCGGGGCCGTGAAGGACCGGCCGGAGCCGACGGCAGCGGACGCGGTGGCCATGCTGCGGGCCGCGGCCGAGGGCATCAAGGCACGGGGCAGGTCCGACCTCGGCGACAAGACGCTGCTCGACGCGTTGATACCGATGACCGACGCGCTGGAACAGCGGCTGGCCGGCGGCGGACCGGCGGCGGGCGCGGCGGAACTCGCCCGGCTGGCCGCCACCACGGCCCGTACCGCGGCGGACGCGACGACACCCATGCGGGCCCGACGCGGCCGGCAGAGCTACACCGGTGAACGCAGTATCGGCTCGCCGGACCCGGGTGCGGTGGCGGTCGCGGTGATGGCGGAACGCGTCGCGGCCGAGTGGGACGCACGCGACTGACGGCGCACGAGGGGCCAGGACCTCGGACGGCCCCTCCAGGACCCGGGACCGGCACCACGAAGGAGTGACGGGATGAAGAAGTTCGTCAACGACCCGAAGGACTACGTGGCGGAGATGCTGGAGGGGCTGGCTCTGGCCAACCCCGGCACACTGAAGTACGTCCCCGAGTACAACCTCGTCATGCGCGCCGACGCCCCGCAGGAGAACAAGGTCTCCCTCGTGCAGGGTTCAGGGTCCGGTCACGAGCCGGCGCATGTGATGACCGTCGGCAGGGGAATGCTCGACGCGGCCTGTCCCGGCGACGTGTTCTCGGCGCCCCCGGCCGACTCCGTGTACGAGACGGTCAAGCTGGTCGCCTCCCCGAAGGGTGTGCTGCTGCTCGTCAACAACTACACGGGGGACCGGATGGCCTTCGAGATGGCCGAGGAGCTGTCCCGGGCCGACGGGATCACCGTACGCACTCTCTTCATCGACGACGACGTGGCCGTGGAGGACTCGACGTACAGCGTCGGCCGGCGCGGGGTGGCCGGCAACTTCTTCGTGATGAAGGCCGCCGGGGCGGCCGCCGAACGGGGCGCGGACCTCGACGAGGTGCACCGGATCGGGGAGAAGGTCAACTCCGTCACCCGCTCCATGGGCATGGCGCTCACCGCTTGCACGCCACCTGCGAAGGGCTCGCCGCTCTTCGAACTGCCCGAGGACGCCGTCGAGATGGGCGTGGGCATCCACGGCGAGCCGGGCCGCAGGCGCGAACTGCTCCGGTCCGCCGACGTGATGGTGGGCGAGCTCGTCGACGCGGTGGTCGGCGACCTGCCGTACGTCGCCGGTGACCGCGTCGCCCTGATGGTCAACGGTCTCGGCGGCACCCCGATCGGCGAGCTCTACCTGGTCTACGGGCGGGCTCACAAGCGGCTTGCGGCGCAGGGCATCGAGATCGGGCGCAGCTACGTGGGCGAGTACTGCACCTCGCTCGACATGGCCGGGGCCTCGGTGACTCTGGTCCGGCTGGACGACGAGATCTCCGGTCTGCTCGCCGACCCCGCCGAGATCCCGATGCGTGTGTTCTGAGGACCGGTCGCGCTGGGGTCAGGCGTGCGAGGTCGCCCTGTCCCGTGTCCGGAAGGACCGGCTTGCCGGGTGTCCCCGCCCATGCCGACGGCCCGGCCGGCTGTACGGCGCGGCGGTGCGCGCACCCGCCGGGAGTGGCGGGTGCGCGCACCGTACGCCTCAGGGACGGAGGCGGGTCACCAGGGCGCCGGGGCCGGTGGCGGGACCACCGGGGGCCGGTCGTCGCAGGTGATGGTGTTCGGCAGCTCCCAGGACGCCATCCACTCGCCCGTCGTCCCTCCTCCGTCGTTGCCGCCGAGGTTCTGCGCCGCGAACTCGGAGCCGGTGGAGGGGAAGTTGAACGATCCGCAGTTGTTGATGCCGACCGCGCCGACGTTGCGGGCGTCCACGTTCTCGAAGGAGGCCGAGCCGGCGGAGCGGGCACTGAGAACGGAGGTGCCGGTGCCGTCCACGCGGATGTCCTTGAAGTGGACGCCCCGGATCGCGTACTTGTCCTTCACGGGGAAGTCGGAGACCAGCATGACCGCGTTGTAGGTGCTGTCGAGGAAGTGGTCGCCGGTGACCTGGATGTCGGCGTCGATGTCGCGCTCCAGGGCGTAGAACCAGATGGCGCCCAGCCCGATCTTCCAGTTGAGCTCGAACGGCCCGGATCGGACGGTGGTGTTGTCCGTGATCCACAGATGCCCGGTGAACGGCTCGGCTCCGAACCGGGAACCGACCTGGATGGCGCTGCCCTCCCTGATGGGGTCGGCGACGAGGTTGCCGGTGACCGTGTTGTCGGTGCCGCCGTAGAGAGCGATGCCGTTGGCGAGCACCGGGGTCTGCACGGTGTTGTGGGCGAAGACGTTGCGCGCGTTGCCGGTCTTCTCCGACCACATGGCCAGGCCGTCGTCACCGGTGTTGCGGACGAAGGTGTCCGAGACGGTGGAATCGGTGACACCGGTGTGGAAGTTGAGGCCGTCGGCGATCTGGTCGGCGATCACGTTGCGTGTGACACGCAGGCGTGTCATCGGGCCGTCGAACCACATGCCGACCTTGGTGTGGTGCAGGTAGAGGCCGTCGATCGTCGAGTCGCTGAGCGCACCACCGACGGCGTTGACCTGGTCGGTGTCGACGCGTTCGCGGACGTCGCCCTCGACGGCGAACCCGGACAGGTGGACGTCGTGGCTGCCGCCGTCCGCCGCGTCCTTGCCGTAGAAGCCGACACCCGTGTGGACCGAGCCGTCGGGGGCCGGGGTGTCCAGGGTGACCTGGTGCCCCTTGACGATCGTGTACCAGCTTCCCGCGCCGACGATCGTGACGTCGTCGACGACGATGTGCCGGTTCACCTGGTACGTGCCCGGCGGCAGGTAGACGTCGACGTGCCGCTTCTTGGCGTACGCGACGGCCCGGTCGAACGCGCCGCCCGAGTCGCGCCGCCCCGTGGGGTCGGCGCCGAACGCGAGGACGTTCGCCGCGCGTACCTCGATGTGCGGCGCGGCCACGAGTTGCGTGTCGAGCAGGTCGATCACGGTCCAGGCCGCGGCGCTCCCCTTGGGCGCCGTGAGGCGGACGGTGTCTCCCGCCGCGTACCGCTTGCCGAGCAGCAGCCGCTGCTCGTCGTAGAAGTGGCTGGGCCTGAACGGCTTGTCGATGGTGGGCGCCGGGGTGGTGGCGGCGGGCACGCATCCGCACTCGGTGATCCACCAGTCCGGGTGGAGCAGGTCGGCCTGGGGGTCGTTGGTGAACGGGTACTGGTTGTAGAGCCACGAGTACCGCGAGGTGAGTGTCATCGTGGAGCGGTGTCCGCCGTCGACGGAGACGTCCAGCGGTGCGGTGATGCCGCCGCCTCCGGGTGCGTCGGGAATGCTGTAGCGCACCGTGAGGGCGTTCGCGGCCCGCGGCAGCGTGAACTCGACGTACTGGCCCGGCTTCAGGCGTACGGCGGTGCGGCCGGAGGCCTCGGAGGGCAGGGTGTAGGCGGTGCGGTCGGGGCCGATGACGGTGCCGTCGGTCGACGCGTTCTCGGCCTCCTGCTCGGCGAAGTCCACCGCGGCGCCGCGCCCCGCGACCAGAGCCGGATCGAGCCCGGCCCGGGTCACCGCCGGGGTGCCCGCGCCGGTGCCGTGCCCGGGGGCGGCTTGAGCCGCCAGGGCCGCCGGTGCCGGAGCACCGAGCAGGAGAACGAGTCCGGCGAGCGCCGCCGTGACGATCCTGGCCGGTTTCCGCGCGCGGCTGCGGACCCGCTCCGCCGCCGCGCGCGTGCTGTACCGCGACATCAGATTCTCGCTTCTCTCGGAACGGACGAACGAGGACGGGCGGGGGGAGGCCGGCACGGCCGGACGGAGCGGGGCGAAGTCAGGGCGTACGGGGCATACGGGGCGTGCGGAAGGAGCGGAGCCGCTCTGGACGCGGAAGCGCGGAGGGGGACAGGCCGTGCCGGTGCGGTGACAGTAGGGCGTATCCGGGCATCGTCACAAGACGCCGGACACCTCTTTCCAAGTTCCCGTAAGAATCCTGCGTTGATTCATCGATTTCTTGCAGTGCACGCGGTGACCCCGGAGGCGAGTGCCCGGTCGGCGGTCAGCACTGCTGCTCGTGCAGGAGGTTCTCCCACTTCCCCGCGGCGATGTCCTCGCGGGTGCCCACCATCAGGTTCAGTGTGAACAGGTCGTGGTCGACGCCGTTTCCGGATATCTGGGCCAGGAGCACCAGCCCGTCCTGGTCGGGCGCCACCTGCCACTGGTCGGAGAACCCGCCGATCTGCGCGACGGAGTGGGGCGCGGGTCCGCCGTGGACGCTGTTGACGACCGCTTCCACGAAGCAGTCCAGCACCTCGTCGTCCTCCGCTCTCCCGTCCTCGAACGCCTTCGCCGCCGGAGAGCCGTACCAGTCGTGATCGATGGTCAGGCCGGGAACGGCGTACAGCGGGCGCGGCTCGTAGGCCGCGGCCTCCTGATCGTCCAGGTCCGCCGGCAGCGGGCGCTCCGCGGTCGGGACGCCGGCGGGGACGTGGAGAACGACCGAGTCGTCCGGCTCGTACTTGAACGTGGTGAAGAACAACAGCTGCCCGTCCGAGGGGAGTTCGATGTCGAGGCAGTCGCGGGGCAGGGCCGCGCAGTCGACGCTCAGCGCGAAGGGACCGGCTCCGTCGGGCCATTCCACACCGTCGGGCAGCAGGGGAAGCCCGCCCGTCCGCCCGGCCGGACGGAGGTCCTCCCGCCCGGTCTCCGGCAGGTCCTCGCACCTCACCAGGAGGACGCAGGGCCGCAGCAGGTCCGCCAACTCCCGTGCCAGGTCTCCTGGTACGCCGTGTTCCTCGGCCAGCTCGGTGAGGGTGTGGTCGTTGATGAATGCCATGCGGGTGATCGTGCCAGGAGCCACCGACAACGGGCCGGGTGGTCCTCGGGAGAGGACCACCCGGTGACCCGAGGCGGGGAGTTCATGAGCGATGCCGGCCTCGTGGCGGGAGGTCAGACGTGGACGTTGCGCGAGGCGGCGTGGTGGGCGGGCCGGCCCGTCCTGGGAGGCGCGAGGCGCCGCAGGGACAGGGTGGCGGTGAGCAGGAGGCCGGTGAAGACGGTGAGGAGGAGGGCGGAGACCCACATCTGCCGGCTCCCGGGCGACTGCCAGGCCGTCCAGAGGGTGGCCGCGCTCCACAGCAGGATGCCCACCACGTAGAAGGTGCGGACGCGGTGCAGTTGTCGCACGGCCCGCAGGAACATGACGCGTTCGGTCTTCGGTGCCATGGCGGGCCGTGTACCCCGATTCGCCGGTCCCACCGGCCGGGCCGGACTTCCGCGCCCACGGACCGCACTCGCCTCGTCCGGATCCTGGCCGTGCCCGGTGGCGCCGGTCCACATGACTGGTCCGCGGGTTCCGGCCGACCGGGCGGGCGGACGGGCGGGGCACCCTCCGCGTTCGGGCGCGCGGGGACGTGGATCACGCGGGGCCGTCCGACCGGAGGTTCGCCGCACGCCGGTCGGTCCTCGGCAGGGGCGTACGGAGCCCTTCGGGTGGTCGCCGGTACCCGTACCTCCCGTGACCCGCAGGCCGTTCAACCCGCGGCGGCGGTGAACGCGCCGAGGGCACTGGCCTGGGTACGCCAGTCGGTCTGGTCGGGGCCGGTGCCGGCCCAGCGTTCGCCGAAGGTGTTGAGGGAGCTGCGGTCCTGGGTCCACAGGGTGTCCGACTGCTTCTGCACATAGGTCTGGTAGGTGCCGGCGGCGGTGGCCTTCGCGAGATCGGCGAAGTGCCGCATGAAGATGCCCTTGAACTGCTTCTGGTTGTCGTCGCAGGACGCGGAGCCGACGTCGCAGGATTCGGTGAGCACTCCGCCGCGGGTCAGCGCCGGGCTCGTGATCGCGGCGTCGGCCAACGTCCGCGCGGTGGTCAGCAGCGAGCCGTCGCCGGTCGCCTTCCACAGCTCGGTGAAGCCGCCGATGGCGAGTCCCTGGTTGTAACTCCACACGGTGCCGCCGTTGTTGGCGCAGGACGAAGTCAGTCCGTCGTTCACCAGCCCCGCGGAATCGATCATCCCGCTGGACCTGTACCAGGCCGCGGCCGTCCTCGCCCGCTGGAGCCATACCGTGTCGCCGGGGATGCGCTGATGCAGCGCCGTGGTCAGCCAGAGGTACTGACCGTTCGTCACCGCGTTCTTGTAGGTGCGCTCGCGGTCCCACCACACACCACCGCCGCAGGTACCGGTGTCCCAATACCCCTGGATGTACTGGACGATGGTGGTCGCCTCGTTAAGGTAGCGGGCGTCATGGGTGTAGTCGTACGCGTCGAGCCAGGCCATGGCCCACCAGCCCGAGTCGTCGACGGCACGGCTGATGAAGTCGCCCTCGATCGCGTCCGAGCTGCGCACACCGGCGGCGAAGGCGCCCTTGTTCTGCTCGAAGGTGCGCGCGATGACCCAGTCGTAGTCGTGTGTGCCGGTGGCCTTGGCGAAGTCGATGAGCGAGGTGAGGGTCGCGGCCGAGTTCCACCAACTGTTCGGCCACCAGCCGTTGTAGGGGTCGTACGAGGCCATCAGCGCGTCTCCTGCCGCGCGCGCTCGGGTCGGCGCGGGCCTGGCCCAGGCGGTGCAGCTGCCTTCCTGGTGGCCGGCCTCACGGCCGCAGGCGCGGACCGCGCCCGCGTAGAGGAGGCCGCGCGGGTCGCGGGTGGCGTACATCGCGGTACGGGCGGAGGTGGCCCCGGACACGATGCTGGTGCGGCCGAGCGAGGAGCCGTCCGGCCAGGTCGAACCACCGTCCCACGAACGGTCGAGCCAGATCTCGTCGCCGGCGCCGCCGGTGTCGATGCCGGCCCAGGCCATGGCGTTCCTCTGGTCGACATGCAGCCGGATCGTGCGGCCGTAGAGAGTGGTCGACGGCACCGGCTGGTCGTCACCGGCCGCCTGGCCGGCGCCGGTCCCGTCGCAGAGGGTGTCGCAGACGCCCGGGCGGAGCCAGTTCGTGCAGCCGACCGCGGCGGCGTCCCCGCAGGCCCGGACCAGCCCGCGTCTGTGGTTGCGGGGGTCGGTGATGTTGTACATGAGCGTCCTGGTGCCGGTCCAGGTGGCCGGGACGGCGGCCTTGCCCAGCAGGCCCTCCCAGGTGGCGCCGCCGTCCCAGGAGCGGTCCAGCCACACCGAGTCGCCGGTCACCCCGTTGTCGATGCTGGCCCAGGCCATGTCGTCCGCGTCGGACACGTGCAGTTCGAGACGGCGGCCGTTGAGGTCCTTGTTCGGCACCGGAAAGCTCTCCTGGCGGGCCAGCGAGGGATCCCGGGTGTCACAGGCCAGGACGCACACGGTGCCCGCGGCGGCCGCGGGACCGGTGGCCAGGCCCAGCCCGATGGCCGCAAGGCAGGCCGCCATCAGGAGGCTGAGCAGCCGTGAGGGTCTGACAACGATGTCGGAGCTTCTGGAAGACATCTCAACCCGCCTCGATCTCACCGTGAGGGGACGTCGTCGGCGGGTGCGCCGTCAGCCGACAGCCTCGATGCACCCGCCAGGAACCGAGCGTTGGTCCATGCCTGTCTGCGAAGGAGTGAATAGGCTTGGCGCGACCCTGTCAATGCCTCAAGGTGGCGCCGATTCAAGGGAGTTCACCCTCGGGATCGACAGGTTGACACTTCGCTTTCCGGCACCCATCATCGGTGCGACTTCGGCGAGGCACCTCGCACACCCACCGCTCCATCAGCCGTGGCCTTCACAGGCCATTGTTTTGAATCGATTCAAGCGTGCCTCGTTCCCGCACCCGATCCGGGAGGTCCCCATGCGCCGCCTCCGTCCGCCGCCGAAGAGACCGCCCGGTCCCTGGCGCCCGCTCGTCCTGGCCGTGGCCCTGGCCACCGTGCCGGCCGCGGTACCCGCGCAGTACGCCAGTGCCTCCCCCTCGCCTTCCGTGACCACGTCCGCAACGCCAACGGCCGTATCCAGGGCGGAGCTTGACGCGCTGAACTACTCGCCGACGTCACGCACGCTCAGGCCGACGGCCGTGCGCTCCACGTCCGGCAGCGTCACGAACCCGCAGAACGTCCTCAGCGGGCAGCCGACGCGGATCTCCGGCTCGCAGTCGGCCATCACCCTTGACTTCGGCAAGGAGGTCGGCGGTCTGGCGACGTTGTCCTTCGGCAGCACCAGCGGCGGTGACCGGCGAGTGGGCCTGGCCTTCAGCGAATCGCCTCTGTACGCGGGCACCGTCAGCGACCGGAGCAGCGGCCGCGACGGCGAGGACGGGGCTCTGCGCACCACGGCCGCCGCCAACGGCACGTACACGATGCCCACCGCGAGACTGCGGGGCGGCTTCCGCTACCTGACGGTCTTCCTCGACACCCCGGGCTGGGTGGACCTCACGGGCGTCAGCCTCGATTTCAGCCCGGCTCCGGGAAAGGCCGACCCGTCCGACTACGCCAACTACTTCTTCTCCAGTGACGACCTGCTGAACCGCATCTGGTACGCGGGGGCGTACACGGTGCAGCTCAACACGATCGCCTCCCGCCAGGGCCGCGCCTGGCCCCCGCCGGCTTCGGAGTGGGACAACGGCGCCACCGTCGGGGTGGGTGACTCCGTCCTGGTCGACGGGGCCAAGCGCGACCGCACCGTGTGGCCCGGTGACCTGGGCATCGCGGTACCCACGCAGTACGCGTACTCCGACGACCTCACCTTGACCCGCAACGCCCTCACCACGATGTACGACGCGCAGTCGGCGGAGGGCGAGATCCCCTGGTCGGGCCCGCCGTTCAACCTCACCGGCTCGGACACCTACCACACCTGGACGCTGCTCGGCACGGCCACGTACTACACCTACTCGGCCGACCGGGCGTGGCTCGACTCCGAATGGGCCGGCTACAAGCGCGGGATGGCCTTCATCACCAACAAGATCGACGGGAACGGCCTGCTCGACGTGACCCGCACCCAGGACTGGGCCCGGGTCGGCCAGGGCGGTGAGAACGTCTCGGCCAACGCGCTGCTGTACGCCGCGCTCAGGGCCGGTGCCGGCCTGGCCACGGTCGAAGGCGACAACGCGCTCGCCGCGAGCTGGACCGGCAAGGCGGCCGCGATCAGGACCGCGGCCAACTCCCTGCTGTGGGACGCCTCGAAGGGGATGTACAAGGACAACCCCGGCAGCGGGATGTACCCGCAGGACGGCAATTCGCTCGCCGTCTGGTACGGGCTCACCGACTCCACGGCGAAGTCGCGGAGCGTCATCACCGGGCTCGGGACCCGCTGGGGCGCCTACGGCCCGACCACCCCCGAGTGGGGCGGCAACGTGTCGCCCTTCGCCGGCGGAATGGAGCTCAACGCGCGCTTCACCGCGAACGACGACTACGGCGCACTGGCGCAGATCCGCCGCACCTGGGGCCACATGCTGAACAGTGACATCGGCACCGGAAGCACCTTCTGGGAGGGCGTCAAGGCCGACGGCGGCCTCGCCTACGGCGGTTCGTTCATGAGCCTGGCCCACGGCTGGTCCACCGCGCCCACCTCCACGCTCACCTTCGACGTGCTGGGCACCGCACCGGAGTCGGCGACCGGCACCTACCGTTTCGTTCCGCACCCAGGCGATCTGACCAGCGCCGAGGGCCGCATCACCATGCCGCAGGGCGCCGTCGACGCCTCGTGGTCCCGTGCGCCCTCCGCCGGCACCTATACGGCGCACCTCACCAGCCCGGCCGGCACCACCGGCCGCATCGGGGTCCCGAAGTTCGGCGGCGGCAACATCTCGGTGTCCGTGAACGGCAAAGCCGTCTGGTCCGACGGAGCCTTCACTCCTGCCGCCGGTGTCACCGGCGCGAGCCAGGACGACACCTACGTGTACCTCACCGGCGTCGCTCCGGGCAGCTACGCCGTGACGGCCACCGGGCTCGGCGATCCCCCCGCGCCCGCCGAACCGGGTACCGGCGCCCTACGCACGGGCTTCACCCGGTGCGCGGGCGAGGGCGGCACCTGCTCCTTCAGCGGCACCCGTGCGGTGGCCTACGGAGCGGGGGCCTACACGTACAGGACGGCGACCGACCGCATCGCCTGCACCATCGCCTCGTTCGACGGTGACCCGGCGTCGAATCTCGTCAAGTCCTGCTACGTCGCCGACGCGGGCGGCCCTCCTGGATACACCGTCTGCTCGTCCGAGAACGGCACCTGTTCCGTTCCCGGATACAACCGCGACGTGGCGTACGGCGCCAACGGCAACTTCGCCCACCAGGTCACCCACGGTGCCGTCAGCTGTACCAACGCCCACTTCGGTGATCCCGTCGACGGCGTCGCCAAATCCTGCTACCTGCCGCCCGCCGGAGGGCCGCCCGGCGGCTGGACCACATGCGCGGACCAGAACGGCACCTGCCCGGCCGCCGCGGGGCAGCCGGTGACGTACGGCGCGTACGGCGCCTTCGCCACGATCACGGCCACCGGCGACACCCCGTGCACCGATGCCGCGTTCGGTGACCCGATCCCCGGCGAATCGAAGGCCTGCTACACCTCCACCGGCGGCCCACCCGGCTACGCCACCGCGTGCGCCGCCGAAGAAGGCACCTGCGGCTTCGGCGGACAGCAGACCGTCGCCTACGGCGCACGAGGCCGCTTCGTCTACAAGTCCTTCACCGGCGGCACCCGTTGCACCACCGCGGCGGTCGGCACGGACCCGCTGCCCGGCGTGCGCAAGGCCTGTTACCTCACGTCCTGAGGGTGGACGAAAGCAAGTCCGGAGCGACGGTCCGGTGCCGGATCGGACAACGTTCGCCCGGTGGCGATGTGCCGCGCCGCCCGAGTCCCGCCTCGGGCGGCGCGTGGCCGTCAGACCGTGCCGCAGGCGTTCCGATCATGTCCCGCCAGGCCGGCATCAGCACTGTTGACACTTCAACAATGGCGCCTATTGTGGACTCATCAACAAACGTCCTGGAGTGACAGACCCCGCGACGAAGCAACCCACAGCCCCGCCCGCACCGATGTCGGACACCTCAAGGAGAACCCCCATGAAGGCACTCGTCGCCCGCTCCTACGGGCCCGTGGAGAATCTGTCCCTCGCCGACGCACCCAAGCCCACTCCCGGACCGGGCCAGGTCCTGGTCCGCGTGGAGGCGTCGGCCCTGAACGCCATCGACCTCGCCCTGATCACCGGAGCGGTCAAGGATCATCTGCCGATCCAGCACCCCTTCGTGCCGGGCGTCGACGTCACCGGCGTCGTGGAGGCGGTCGGCGAGAACGTGTCCCGATTCGACGTCGGGGACCGCGTCCTCGCCTGGAACGGCGTTCCCTCCGGAGGCCTCGCCGAGTACGCACTCGTCCAGGACGCCCCTTCGGCCGCCCTGCGCCCGGCCGCACTGGGCCCTGCCGAGGCGGCCGCGCTCCCGACCGCCGCGCTCACCGCCGCCGCACTGGTCGACGAAGCCGAGCCGCAGGCCGGCGGGACGGTGCTCGTGGTCGGCGCCTCCGGAGGCGTCGGCTCCTTCGTGGTGCAACTCGCCGGGCGGACCGGCGCCAAGGTGCTGGCCACGGCTCGAGCCGACGAGGAGGACCTTCTGCGTCGGCTCGGCGCCGACGCGACCGTCGACTACATGACCTCCGACGTCACCGCCGAGACCCTGCGCTGGGCCCCCGGCGGCGTCGACGTGGTGATCGATCTGACCCATGCGGGCCCGGCGCTGGCAGGCGCCGCCGCCGCGGCACGCCCGGGCGGTCGCCTGATCTCCCCGTTGATGGGTCCCCCGGCCTTCGACCGCGGCGTCACCGCCGTCTACACGGGCACCCGGACCCCTACGGGCCGGCTCGAAGCCCTTGCGGCCCAGGCGGCCGAGGGGAGTCTCCACGTCGAGATCGGTGCGCGCTACCCCTTCGCGGAGGCCCCGCAGGCACTCGCCGACTACGCCCACAAGCACCTGCCCGGCAAGGTCGTCGTCACCTTCTGACCTGGTCCGGCGGCGCCCCCAGCGCGGTCCCGCCGGCCGAGCCTGGCACGGCCCACGGCAAGGGACCGTCTGTCGGCGTGCGGGCACGGTCCGCCCGATGCCGACACCTCGGCAGGCACGTCACGCCCGGCGACCGGACGTCAGCGGAACGTTCCGGTCCGGGTGCCGCTTCCCGGCCGCGCGAATTTTGTTGGCGTATCAACTTTTTGATATCGTCGGACCATGGGACGAGCACGGTGGCTGAACGAGCAAGAGGCTCATGTCTGGCAGTCGTTCCTGGATCTCCGCCGTCGCATCGAGGCCGTGATCAACCAGCAACTCAGCGCGGACGCCGGCCTGTCCTCGGTGGACTACGAGCTCCTCGTTCCCCTGTCCGAGGCCCCGGACGGTGTGCTCCGATTCCGGGAGCTGGGGCGCATGGTGGGCTGGGAACGCAGCCGCCTGTCCCATCAGGTGCGACGCATGGAGCAGCGGGGTCTCGTCCAGCGCGAGGACTGCGCCACCGATGCCCGGGGGCTGATGATCCGTCTCACGCCGACAGGTCGTGCCGCCATCACCGCCGCCGCGCCGGAACACGTCAACGTAGTACGACGGTACTTCTTCGATTCCCTCACCCAGGAAGAGTTGGCGACTCTGGCGGACGTCTACGACCGCCTGCTCGCCAAGATCGATTCCGACGTTCCCGGCAGTGACACACCCTGACTCCATCGAGCGCCGGCTGAAGCGATGCCCGGCGTGGTGCGGGGCACCGCCCTTGGACCCGCCGAAGGCTCAGAAGCCCAGGTCGTCGGGGTGGTCCAGGTCGTCGGTACGGATGCCGTCGATCCGGTAGCGGCCCTGGTCGGCCGCTGGGGCGGAAGTCGCTCCACGTAGCCGAGACGGGACCCTCAGCCGATGGTGGAGGTGTTCAGGACGTACTCGCGCGAGGCGTGCACCTGGCCGCGCAGGGCCGCCAGATCGACGTCGAGGACCTGACCGTTCCACTTGCGGGGGATTCCGTCGATGAGGACGGCACTGATGTTGCGGGCGTCCGAGCCCAGCACGACGGTGGCGACGGCGTCGTTGAGGGGCATGTTGTTGAGGTCTTCGGCCTGGACGACCAGCAGGTCGGCCTTCTTGCCCGGGGTGAGCGAACCGGTCACAGCCTCCAGTCCGTTGGTGCGGGCGCCCTGCAGGGTGGCGAAGTCCAGCACATCGTGCGTGCTGATGCGTGAGGGTCGCCGGTCAGTGCCGTAGGCGGCGTTGACGGCGCGCATCCGCTGAATGGTGTGCAGGGCTCGCATCTGGGTGAACATGTCGCCGGCCAGGGCGACTTCGACGTCGATGCTCAGTCCGGGCCGGATGCCCGCGGCCAGGGCCTCGTCGACGGCGGGGATCGCGGTCTCCAGACCGATCTGGGCGTCGGACGTGGGCGCGAGGGCCACGGTGGTGCCTGAGTCCCCCATCGCCTGCCATGCCTCGGCGGTGAGGCCCGTCGCGTGGATGAGGGTGACGTCCGGGCCGAGGATGCCCTCCTTTCGCCAGCGCAGCACGGCCTCGGACGAAGACGTGCCGAAGACGGCATCGACGCTCACGCCCACCCCCAGATCCTGTGCGACGCGGGCCAGTTCGGGTCCGTAGGCGAGGGCGGGTCCGGCGATCTCGTCGGTGGCGAGGGTGGCCAGACGCAGGGTGAGCAGTTGGTCGTCGCTGCCGAAGTACTGGTTCCTGAGCCGGGTCAGGTCAGCGGGCCACTGCCGGTCCCAGTCGCCGAAGTGCGGACCCATGGAGGCGTGCACACCGCGGATGCCGGTGTCGAGGAGGGCCTGGACGGCGGCGTCGGAGTGCTCGGAGGTACGGGAGTTGTGGGAGAAGTCGAGCATGCAGGTGATGCCGCCGTCGATCGCGGTCAGAGCGGCCAGCCGGGTGCCGACGTACATGTCATGGGGTCGGTAGGCGGGGGCGTAGCCCGCCAGGGTGGTCATCACGTAGCCGCCTAGGTCGTCGACGTCCGGCATGATCCGGCGCAGCTGGGCTTCCCAGGCGTGCCGGTGGGTGTCCACGAAGCCGGGGGCGAGAATCGCGCCGGTGGCGTCGACGACCACGGCGCCGTCCGCTCCGAGGTCATGTCCGACGGCGATGATGGTGCTGCCCTCGACGAGCAGCTCGCCGCCGGTGATCACTCCGAGTTCCGGGTCCATCGTGACGATGGTCGCGCCCGTGAACAGGATGCGTCGGCGCGGGTCCGCGGACCGGCGCCGCAGCTGGTCGAGCACGGCGGCGCCGGTGGTGTCGTCGACGTTCATGGGTGTCCTCTTCCTCGCCCGGAGGCGCGGTGGGCTTGTGGACAACGGCTTGATGACACCAGCCTCGACCGGCTCCGCGGGGGTAGCCAGGCCGCGGTTTCCCCGGGTGTCGCACACCCAGCCTCCGTTCTGGGTGGTGGTGACCCGGGGTGGGAGCGCCGTGGGCGCGGGTCGCCGTGTCGGGACGGGCCACCCCGTCCTGCCCCTGATGTCGAACGTACGGATGAGTAGGCGTACTCATGCGGGTGCGGGAGGTTCGGCGCACCCTGACCGTGACGCCGGAGTGTCCGGCGCTCGCGCCCCTGGGGGGTTCATGGGTGTCCTGGGTGTGGTGGCGGCGCTGGTGGCCGCGACGGCGGTGTGGCGGCGGTCCCACCGGTCGGACGGGGGGCTCGGCCCGGGTCTCGGATGTCTCCTGGCGGGCGGGGTGGTTCTCACGCTGCTGGTGTGCACGTGGGCGGTCGTCATCACCCTCGGCGGGGCGCATCTCGGGCTCGATGTTCCGTAACACCGGGGGCAGCCCTCCCCCGGGCCCATCGCGATCGGTCCGGTACGTGCCCCACCCGAAACGGCAAGGCTAGCCTGGGGGTATGAGTGACAGCACCCCATTGGGAGAGTTCCTCAGGGCCCGGCGGGAAGGCCTGAAGCCACAGGACGTGGGCCTGCCCGAGCACGGCCGTCGACGGGTTCCCGGCCTGCGCCGCGAAGAAGTCGCCATGCTCGCCGGCGTGAGTCCCGACTACTACATGCGCCTGGAACAGGGCCGCGAGTCCAGCCCTTCGGCCCAGGTCGTCGACGCCGTCGCGGACGCTCTCCACCTCGATGCCGAAGCCATCGACCACCTGCGCAGACTCACCCGCGCGCCAGAGGAACGCCATACCCACCACGCAGGCCAGGACCAGGTCCACCCGCAGCTGCTGCGGCTGCTCGACAGCTGGCCCGACACGCCTGCCTTCGTGGTGGGCCCGGCGCTGGACATCCTGGCCCACAACGCGCTCGCGGCCGCACTGCACAACGGTTTTCAGCGGTTCGACAACCTGGCGCGCATGGTCTTCGTCGATCCGGCGGGCCGCGACTTCTACCAGGACTGGGACAAGGCCGCGCAGTCATGTGTCGCCGAGATCCGCGCCGCCTACGGATACGATCCGCGATCTGCACGCATCGCCGAAGTCGTGGAGACGCTCTGCGCGAAGAGTCCGGAATTCGCCGACCTGTGGTCACGACACCATGTGAGGGGCAAGACCCGGCAGACGAAGCACCTCAGACACGCCCAGGTGGGAGACCTGCGGATCCAGTTCTCCGCCTTCACGGACAACGCATCCCCCCACCAGCAGCTGGTCGTGTACCAGGCCGAACCCGCCGGCTCCACCGCGGCCGCGTTCGCCGAACTCCGCTCGCTGTCCGACGACCGGCCGGCCGAGCCGGAGAGACTCGACCCGGAGTGGATCTCCGAACCGACGCACCGGACGTGACGCCCGTCGCCGTGTGACCACGCCCACCGAGCGTGACAGCGCCCGCACCACGGCAGGTCCGCGGTGCGGGCGGCCCGCGCTTACGCCGCGTCGGAGTCACGTGCTCACTCCTGGTCGGCGGACGGGGCGCTCCGACGGGTCGGCGACGCGCTGAGGGAGCCGAGCAACGCCAGCGCGTCGGCGGAGGGACTGCCCGGCTCGGCCTGGTAGACGACGACCTGCTGGCCGGGGGCGCTGTTGACGGTGAAGGCCTCGTGGTGCAGCTCCAGGTCGCCGACCTCGGGATGGCGGAAGAGTTTGGCCTCGCGGGTCTTGCCCCGTACGTCGTGGCGGGCCCACAGCGCACGGAACTCCGTGCTCTTCATGGACAGTTCACCGACGATCTCGATCAGCCGCGGGTCGTCGGGATCGGCACCGGCCGCCTTGCGGAGGGCGGCCACGCATGACGCGGCGGCGCGGTCCCAGTCACGGTAGAAGTGGTGCGCGGCCGGGTCGAGCATGGTCATGCGCAGCAGGTTGTCGCGCGACGTGAAGCCGGCGAACAGGGCGGCCGCCAGCTGGTTGTGGGCCAGGATGTCCAGGGCGTTGCCCAGGACGAAGGCGGGTGTGTCACGCCAGGTGTCCAGGAGCCTGCGCAGATGCGGGCCGGCGCGTTCGACGCGGTGCGCCCGGCGTGTGCGGCGCGTCGCGGGGGTCGCCACTCGGTACAGGTGTGCCACGGCCTCGTCGTCCAGGCGCAGGGCCCTGGCGACGGCTTCCAGCACCTGGCGCGAGGGATGCCGTTCGCGGCCCTGTTCCAGGCGCATGTAGTAGTCGGTGCTCACACCGGCCAGGGTGGCGACCTCCTCGCGGCGCAGACCGGGCACCCTGCGGCGGCCGGAGGCGGGAAGTCCGGCGTCCTCGGGGCGCAGCCGCGCGCGTCGCGCGCGGAGGAAACCCCCCAGCGCGTTCTCGGCGGCGGGATGCTCGTCCGTGTTCATGCCGTCGAGGTTAGAACGGCGGAATGTCCTGCGACGGGCCGAAAGGGGGGTGCGCTGCTCCCAGGATTTCCGGGCCCCCGCGCAGCCGACCGAACCCGCCGTCGGCGCTCGGCCCCCCTGTTCCCACAGCCGCCCGCCGAGTCCTGAGCACCGGCGGGGTCGCGCGACGCCGGCGCCGTGGGCCCGGCTCATGACAGCCCCGTGCTGAAGGGGACCCTCCGTATCCTGGGTGCGTCTCTCCCAGGAAACTCCCGGCCTTCCTCCCTCTCTCGACGCCTCGCAGTATCGATTGCACCGGAGGAAAGCTCCGGTGGACATCCGGACGAGAGAAGAGAGATCCCCTCATGGCTACCTGGTTCGTCACCGGCGCGTCCCGAGGCATCGGCGCGGAGATCGCCCGTGCCGCACTCGCGGACGGTAACGACGTCGTGGTCGGCGTACGGAACCCCGAGCGGGTGCCGGCCGACCTGAAGAACTCCGAGAAGGTGCTGGCGGTCGCGCTGGACGTGACCGACAACGACAGCATCCCGCAGGCCGTCGAAGCGGCCGTCGACCGGTTCGGCGGCATCGACGTCCTGGTCAACAACGCCGGCCGCGGTCTGCTGGGCGCGCTGGAGGAGATCACCGACGCCGAGGCCCGCTCCCTGTTCGACCTCAACGTCTTCGGACTGATCAACGTCACCCGAGCCGTCCTGCCCGTCATGCGCGGACAGGGTTCCGGCAAGCTCGTCCACATCGGCTCCCGCTCCGGCTTCGAGGGCGAGCCCGGCGTCAGCCTCTACTCCGCCTCCAAGTTCGCGGTCGCCGGGATCAGCGAGGCGCTCTCCGCCGAGATGGCACCGTTCGGCATCCAGTCGATGGTCGTCGAACCCGGCGTCTTCCGCACCGACTTCCTCGACGCCAGCTCCCTGTCCGTCGCCGCCCACCGCATCAGCGACTACGACGACACCCCGGCCCACACCACACTGGACTGGATCGACCAGGCCAACCACGCCCAGCTCGGCGACCCGGCCAAGGGCGCCGCCCTCATCGTCGAGGCCGCCTCCGGCGACGAACTGCCCACCCACCTCTACGTCGGACGCGACACCCTCGAACGCCTCGACGCCAAGTACCAGCAGGTGCAGAAGGACCTCGCCCCCTGGCGCGACAAGTCCGCGGCCACCGCACACGACGACGCCTGACCGCAACCGGCGCCGGGGAACCGAGCCCCCCGTGCGCGAACCGCACCACCGCACGGCTGGACCGCACCCCCTCACGGCCCAGCCGGCCGACCCCGGCCCGCCGCGGATTCCCCCCACACGAATCCGCCTCCACCTCTTCCACCACGTACGCGAAGGAACACCGTCATGCCTGCTCTGCTCTCCGGATCCCCCCTCACGGGCCGTGTCGCCGTAGTCTCCGGCGCATCCAGCGGCATGGGCGCCGCCACCGCCGAACGCCTCGCCGAACTCGGCGCCACCGTCGTCGTGCTCGCCCGCCGCAAGGACAAGCTGGACGACGTCGTCAAGCGCGTCGAGGCCGCCGGCGGCACCGCACTGGCTCTCGCCGTCGACGTCACCGACCGCGCCGCCGTCCAGACCGCCGCCCAGCAGGTCGCCGACCGCTTCGGGAAGGCCGACCTGGTCTTCAACAACGCCGGCGTGCAGCTCATCTCCGGTATCGAGGAACTCAAGGTCGACGACTGGCAGCGGCAGATCGACCTCAACATCTCCGGCCTGATGAACGTCATCGCGGCCTTCCTCCCGCACCTGACGGACTCCGCCCGGCGGGGCAAGGCCGCCGACCTCATCAACACCTCCTCCATCGCGGCCACCCGCATCCTGGAGAAGTTCTCGGTCTACTCAGGAACCAAGGCCTACATCAGCCACCTCACCCGGCTCCTGCGGGTCGAACTCGGCCCCAAGATGGTCCGCGTGGCCACCATCGAGCCCGGCATGGTCGACACCGAACTCCCCGACCACGTCACCGACCCCGACGCCTCCCGGCTGATGGCCGACCTCATCCACGACATCGACTGCCTCCAGTCCACCGACATCGCAGAGACCGTCGCCTTCATGGCGGCCGTCCCCCGCCATGTCAACCTCACCGAAATCACCATCATGCCCACCGCGCAGGCCATCTGAGCCGGAGAACCCAGTGGGGCTGCCGGCCTTCACGGCAGCCCCACAGACGGTGG
>NZ_JBHWEL010000004.1:0-34446 GCF_042734135.1 Streptomyces sp. NPDC059668
CGCCCGCAGGCCTGGAAGAAGAACCCCCAGATGTCCCAGTACACCCGGCTGAGGCTCGTCTACACCGACACCAAGCCCGCCGGATACACCCAGACGGTCACCTACCCCCTGTGGAACTGATCCCGGCGGTCGTGTCCGGCCGCCCGGACCAACAGGCGGGCGACGTGCAGGTCCACGGTGAACGCCCCACGGATCCGCCTGGCCCCAGGCGGGTGTGACGAGGCGTCAGGAGGGCCGCAGCAGCTCGCGCAGCCCGGCGGTGTCGAGGATGTGGGCGCGGGTCGGGAACACCTTGTCGAGCAGCACCCGATGGGTCTCGGGATCGGGGTCGGCGACGCCGTCGGCCAGCACGAAGACACGGTAGTCGCGGTCGGCGGCGTCGATGAGCGTGGACAGGACGACGCCGCTGGTGCTGATCCCGGTGAGCACCAGGGTGTCGATACCGCGGTCGCTCAGCCGCTGGTGGAGATCGGTGGTGGAACCCGAACCGAAGCGGACCTTGCGGACGACGATGTCCCCGGCCTCCGGCGCGATCCGCTCGTCGATCCGGGTCGCGGGGTCCTCGTGGTGCAGCATCTTCGCCGCGGCCACGGCCGTGAAGGCCTTGTTGGTCTCGGGGACCCGTGTCCAGTCGTCCTCGGTGAAGGCGACGCGTACGTAGCCGATGGTGCCGCCCGCGGCGCGGACGTCGGCGATGGCACCCCGAACCCGCTCGACGAGCGCGTCGGAGTCGGGGGCGAGGGGGACGATCCCGCTCTGGAAGTCCATCGCCAGCAGGGCGGTCCGCTCGGGGCTGAGGGTGTGCGGGGTGGTGGTGCTCACGCGGGGTGCTCCTCGGTGGGGTTCTCGCCGAAGCGGCCGGAGGGGTCCGGTCGTCGGCTCGTGGTGCGGTACATCAGGTGGCGGTCCAGGACGGTCAGCAGGAGGACCGCGAGACCGGCCGCGACGAGGACGAGGCCCAGGCTGTGCAGGCCGTGGTCGCTCACCCCGTCCCGGAAGACGAAGCCGCCGATCACGGCGGAGGTGATGGTCCCGAGGTATCCGAAGGTCCGGAACAACCCGGAAGCGGTGCCGATCCGTTCGGGCGGCGCCGCGAGGTAGAGCGCGGTCTGGTTCCCGGCCGTGGTGGCGGCGGACGTGACGCCGAAGACGAGGGAGACCAGCACGATCGCGACCGCCGGACTGTGCGAGGTGAGCAGCATGACGCCGGCGGAGCCGAGCAGCATGGTCACCGCCGAGACGATCAGCGGACCGCGCACCAGGTTGCGGCCGGCGAGCGGGCGCGAGAGCAGCGCGGAGACGGCGCCCATCGGCAGGAGCAGCAGTCCCGCCTCCACCGTGGAGATCCCGTGCGCGGCCTCCATCCACTGGGTCATCCCGTACATCACGGAGTAGACGCCGAGCAGGGTGAGCGCCTGGCGCAGGTAGGTACGGGAGAGGGCGCCGTTGGCGGCGAGGCCGCGGAAGTCGAAGAACGGCTCTGCCCTCCGCAGCTCCCACACCACCGTGGGCACGCCGGTCAGGACCAGCACGGCGAGCGCGACCCGTCCGATGTCGGGGAGGCCCGTCACGAAGATGACCAGCGCGCTCATCGACCCGGCGAAGCCGAGGATGCCCGGCAGATCGATCCGCGCGGCGACCTCGCGAAATCCGTGGGGCCCGCGGTCGGGTACGGGGTCCCTGGGCAGCCCGCGCACGGCCATCGCCATCGCGACCGCGGTGACCGGGATGTTGATCAGGAACGCCCAGCGCCAGCCCGCGGAGCCCACCAGCAGTCCGCCGAGGGGCGGTCCGACGGCGACGGTGGCCATGCCCGCGACCGCGATGCCACCGAGCACGCCGCCTGGTGGAGCGTCCGCTCCCGCTTCCTGGGCGCGGCGTCGGATCAGCACCATCGCGCAGGGGAAGGCGGCCGACGTGCCGACGCCGATCAGCACCCGGGCCACGGTCAGCGTCGCCAGGTTCCGGCCGAGGCCGCCGACCAGGCCGCCGAGCAGCACCAGCACGATGCCGGAGAGGAAGATCCGGCGCGGTCCGAGCACTTCCGCGAGCTTGCCCGCGGTGGGCTGCGCGACGGCGCTGGCCAGATACAGCGAGGAGACCAGTACGGCGGTGCTGCCCACCGGGACGTGCAGATCGGTGGCCATCGGAACCAGGGCGGTCGCGATGATGGAGCTGTTGATCGGGTTGAGGGCGGAGCCGACGTAGAGCGGCGCGGTGAACGACCGGGCGAAGGGGGCGCGTGCGGGACCGCGCGACGTGCCGTGGGCCTGGGCGGGGGCGGCTTTCATATGCCGCCGTGGCCCAGGTCGGCGGCGGCGAGACGCTCCAGCAGGTCGATGGCCTTCTCCACGTCCTCGCGCTCCTCTGGGGGGACGACCCGTTCGATGGCCCGTGCCAGGAAGGAGGCGCGTCCCGCCAGCAGTCCGTCGACCAGGTCGGTCGCGGACGGGGCGGCACTCATCAGCTTCTTGCGGCCGTCCCGCGGATCGGGGGTGCTGTGGATCAGCCCGGCGGCCTTGAGTACCGCCAGGCTCTGGGCGATGGACTGCGCGCTGACGTGTTCGAGCGAGGCGAGCCGGGCCGCCGTGACCGGTCCCTCCCGCACCACGCTCGCCATCACGGCCAGCTGTGTCGGGGTCAGTCCGGTCGCGTGCTGTCCCGATTCCGCCCGCAGACGTGCGCGCAGTCGCACGATCGCGTCGTTCAGGCGCTGTGCGTGCGCGGCGGACTTCGGCGGTCCGGGCTCCGTGGTCATGGCGCCAGGCTAGAACTCGACAAGCAACTTTGCCAAGTTACTTGTGGAGTTTTTCGTGCATCCTCGACCGTCCAGGGCTCCTGTAAGTAACTATCCAGTTATTGACATTCGTCGAGCGACTGCTCTAGGTTCTCCCTAACTGGTTAGTTTCAATCTGGAGGAACGGCGTCATGGAGACCCGCACACTTGGCCGTCAGGGCCTGACCGTCAGCGCCCAGGGCCTCGGCTGCATGGGCATGAGCGTCTTCTACGGCGCCACCGACGAGACCGAGTCGCTGGCCACCGTCGACCGTGCGCTGGACCTGGGCGTCACGCTCCTCGACACCGCGGAGAGCTACGGCCCGTTCGTCAACGAACAGCTCCTGGGCAAGGCGCTGGCCGGACGCAGGGAAGCGGCCGTGCTGGCCACCAAGACCGGCATGGAGATCACCGACGACGGCCGGATGGTGGGCCTGAACGGCCGGCCCGCGTACGTGCGCCGGGCCCTGGACCGTTCGCTGCGGCATCTGGGCACCGACCACGTCGATCTTTACTACCTGCACCGGATCGACCCCCAGGTGCCCATCGAGGAGACCGTCGGTGCGCTGGCCGAACTGGTGGCCGAGGGCAAGATTCGTCACATCGGGCTGTGCGAGGCGTCCGCGCGGACGATCCGGCGCGCGCACGCCGTGCACCCGCTGACCGCCGTGCAGACCGAGTACTCGCTCTTCGAGCGCGAGATCGAGCACAACGGTGTGCTCGACGCCCTGCGGGAGCTGGGGATCGGCCTGGTCGCGTACTCCCCGCTGGGCCGGGGTTTCCTGTCCGGCGCCATCACCGGCACGGACGACCTCGCCGAGGACGACTGGCGCCGCACGGACCCCCGGTTCCAGGGCGAGAACTTCGACCGCAACCTGGACGTCGTCCGTGAGGTCCGCCGCATCGCCTCCGCCAAGGACGTCACCCCCTCCCAGCTGGCGCTCGCCTGGGTCCAGCACCAGGGCGCGGTCGCCATCCCCGGCACCAAGCGCCGCCGCTACCTGGAGGAGAACGTCGCCGCGGCCGAGGTCACCCTCACCGCCGGCGACATCGCCGCGATCGAGGCGGTCGCTCCGCACGGCGCGGTCACCGGCGAACGCTACGCACCCGAGTACATGGGGACGCTCAACGGCTGACTCCCCGCAGGCGCGCGCCGCCGACCGAGGGCCGTCCTCCACGCCCCGGCGACCGTCACCGACTCCACCCGCGTGTCCGCCTCGGACGTCGACCCGGACCCCGCCCGCGCCGTGCGCGACCGCGAGTTCCGGCGGCCGGACACCGTGATCGCCCCCGGGCACCGCACCGCCGGGGTGTTCGGCCGGGTGACACCGGCGGGCAGCACCTACGAATCGACTCCCGTCAGCCGGGCGCCGACCGCCGGACGACGGCGCCCGCCTTGCCGGGCACACCCCCAACCCCCCACCCCCGCGCCGGAGAAGCCGGCCCCGCCGGCAGGTGGTCCGCATGTCCGGACAGCCGGCGCACCGAAACAGGAGACCTCACTCATGTCCGTATCCCAGACGCCCCACCCGTTCGGGGCGAACACCACCGCCGCCGAAGTCGTCGACGGCGTGGACCTGCACGGCCGCCGGGCCGTGGTGACCGGAGCCAGTTCCGGAATCGGGGTGGAGACGGCCCGGGCGCTGGCCAGCGCCGGCGCCGATGTCACCCTGGCCGTGCGGAGCACCGACGCGGGCGCCCGGGTGAAGGCGCGCCTGGAGGTCGAACTTCCGTCCGGTTCAGGGGGACTGAGCGTCAAGCGGCTCGATCTGGCCGACCGGTCGACGGTGGACGCGTTCGTGGCCGACTGGTCGGGCCCGTTGCACATTCTCGTCAACAACGCCGGGGTGATGGCCCTTCCGGAACTCACCCGCACCCCGGACGGCCGGGAGACCCAGTTCGGCGTCAACCACCTGGGCCACTTCGCGCTGGCCGTCGGGCTGCGCCCGGCGCTCGCGGCCGCCGAGGGCGCCCGCGTCGTGTCGGTCGCCTCGATCGGTCACCTCTTCTCACCCGTGGTCTTCGACGACCTGGACTACCGGTTCCGTCCCTATGACCCGTGGACCTCGTACGGGCAGTCGAAGACGGCCAACGTCCTGTTCGCCGTCGGTGCCGCCGAGCGGTGGGCCGACGACGGCATCACGGCCAACGCCCTGATGCCGGGGAACATCGCGGACACCTCGCTGGCCCGGCACATGGACCCGGCGCAGCTGGCCGGGTTCATCGACGCCACCGGGCTGGCGCTGCCGCCGGGGAAGACCGTCGGGCAAGGTGCCGCGACCTCGGTGCTGCTGGCCGCCTCACCCACCGTGGAGGGCGTCACCGGCCGCTACTTCGAGGACTGCGCGCCCTCCCCGACGGTCACCGAACGAGCCGACGCCATCGCCGGCGTGGCGCCCTACGCCCTGGACCGGGCGAACGCGGAGCGGCTGTGGACCGTGTCCGAAGCCCTCGTCCGCCAGTAGGTCACCGGTGTCCGGACGGTCCGACCATGGCCGCCGGATCGACGATGCGGTCGAACTCGGCCGCGCTGACATAGCCACTGGCCACGGCGGCCTCGCGCAGGGTCGTACCCTCGTCGTCGGCCTTGTGGGCGATCGCGGAGGCCTTGTCGTAGCCGATCTCCGGTGACAGGGCGGTGACCAGCATCAGGGAGCGGTCGACGTAGTCGGAGACCTGCTCACCGTGGAGTTCGGCGCCCTCGACGCAGTACTCGCGCAGCTTCTGGCAGGCGTCGGCGAGGATCGTGGACGCGTGCAGGAAGTTGTTGATGATCACCGGGCGCATCGCGTTGAGCTCGAAGTTGCCCTGGGAACCGGCGAAGGCGATCGCGGAGTCCTCCGACAGGACCTGGATGCAGACCATCACCATGGCCTCGCACTGGGTCGGGTTGACCTTGCCGGGCATGATCGAGCTTCCGGGCTCGTTGGCGGGAAGAACCAGCTCGCCCAGCCCGCAGCGTGGCCCGGAGGCCAGCCACCGGATGTCGTTCGCGATCTTCATCAGGGGCACCGCCAGGGCCCGCAGGCCCGCCGACGCGTTGACCATGGCGTCCAGGCCGCCCTGCGCGGCGAACTTGTTCGCGGCGGTGACGAACGGGTAGCCGGTCGCCTCCGCGATCTCGTGGGCGATCTCCTCGGCGAAACCCTCCGGAGCGTTCAGGCCGGTGCCCACCGCCGTACCGCCCGCGGCGAGTTCGAACAGGCCCTGGGCGGACGCGGTCGCCACGGACATGGCCTGCTTCAACTGGTGGGCGTAGCCGGACCATTCCTGCCCGACGGTCAACGGGACCGCGTCCTCCAGATGGGTACGGCCGATCTTCACCACGTTCTGCCACTGCTCCGCCTTGGCCTCGACGGAACGGTGCAACGCCTGTACAGCCGGCAGCAGGTGCTCGTGGACCTCCTTGACCGCGGCGATGTGCATAGCGGTGGGGAAGGTGTCGTTGGAGGACTGCCCCATGTTCACGTGGTCGTTGGGGTGCACCGGGGTCTTGCTCCCCAGTTCACCGCCGGTCAGCTGGACGGCACGGTTGCCGATCACCTCGTTGGTGTTCATGTTGGACTGCGTGCCCGAGCCGGTCTGCCAGACGTACAGCGGGAAGTTCTCGTCGAGCGCGCCGCTGATCACCTCGTCGCTGACCCGCTCGATCAGGTCCGCCATCCAGCCCGGCAGCCGTCCGGCGCGGCCGTTGACGATCGCGGCGGCCTTCTTGACGTGACCGTAGGCGTGGTAGACCGCCTTCGGCATGCGGTCGTCACCGATCGAGAAGTGGATGAGCGACCGCTGGGTCTGCGCGCCCCAGTACCGGTCGGCGGGCACGTCCACGGCACCCATGGAGTCGGTCTCGCGCCGTGTCCCGGTCGCCGACAGGCCGATCGGCAGATCCAGGACCGTCGGCGCGGGGTCCCCGTCCGCGCCGCTCACGCCGCGCCGCCGTCGGAGTACGTGGGCTGCCACATGGCGTCCTGGACCGCCTGCACCACGTTGTCGATCCTCGCGGTGGCGACGCCGTCCGCCTGGGCGGCCCGCACGACGGCGACCGCGGTGGTGGCGGTCGAGGCGCGCAGGTTCTCGACCTCGGGCAGCAGGGAAGCGCCCGGTGCGCTGACGTCGACCTGGCCGGCGACCGCCTCGGCGGCCGCGATCAGCATGCCCGGAGTCACCGTGTCGGCGCCGGAGACGATGGTGCCCAGCCCCAGCCCGGGGTACACGAGCGCGTTGTTGGCCTGGCCGAAGTGGTAGTCCACGCCCTCGTACCGCATCGGTCCGAACGGCAGCCCGGTCGCGACCAGCGCCTTTCCGTCCGTCCACTCGATCACGTCCTGCGGCTCCGCCTCGATCTTCGAGGTGGGGTTGGAGATCGGCAGGATGATGGGCCTCTCGACCCCACGCGCCATGGCCTTGACGACCGCCTCGGTGAACGCGCCGTGCGCGGTCGAGGTCCCCAACAGGATCGTCGGAGCCGCGTGGCCGACCGTCTCCAGCAGCGAGGCCGCTCCGTCGCCGCCCCACCCCTCGACGTCCTCGGGCCTGCGGGCGTACGGCTTCTGGAAGTCACGCAGGTCGGTCATGTCGCTGGTCAACAGCCCCTGCTTGTCCACCAGCCAGATCCGCGAGGTGGCCTCCTCCGGCGTGGCGCCGTCGCGCACCATCGCCGCGTGGATCTGGTCGGCGATGCCCACGCCCGCTGTTCCGGCGCCGAACACCACGAGCTTCTGGCTCCGCATCGGCACGCCGGTCACCTTCACCGCGGACAGCACGGAGGCCAGGGTGATCGCCCCGGTTCCCTGCAGATCGTCGTTGAAGATGCGGTAGCCATGACCGTACGTCTCCAGGATCCGGCGGGCGTTGTCCGGTCCGAAGTCCTCGAAGTGCAGCAGAGCGTTCGGGAACATCCTGGACGCGGTCTCCAGATACTTCTCGATGAACGCGTCGTAGGCGGCGCCACGGACCCGCGCGTGCCGGTTGCCCAGGTACAGAGGGTCGTTGAGCAGGGCCTCGTTGTCGGTTCCGACGTCCAGCGACACCGGGATCACGCGGCGCGGGTCGATCCCCGCGGCGGCCGTGTAGATGGCGAGCTTGCCGATCGCGATCTCGATGCCGCCCACCCCCCAGTCACCGATGCCCAGGATCTCCTCGGCATCGGTGCACACGAGCAGTTCGACGTCCTCGGACCTGAGCCCCAGGGTGCCGAAGGCCGCCTCGATGTCGTCCGGCGCGTCGATCGACAGGAAGATCCCGCGCGGGCTGCGGAACTCCTCGGAGTACGTCTCGATGGCGTCGCCGACGGTCGGGTCGTAGACGACCGGGAGCAGTTCGGCGAGGTGATCGGCGAGCACCCGGTAGTAGAGGGTCTCGTTGCGGTCGTGCAGCTGCTCCAGGTACACGTACTTGGCCAGGTCGTCGCGCTGGCTCCGCAGTTGCCGGTACGCCCGCTGCGCCTGCTGGCCCAACGTCAGTACGTTGGACGGCAGTCGGCCGGTCAGCCCGTACTCGTCCCGCTCGGAGGCGCTGAACGCGACCCCGTGATTGCTCATCGGGTCCTGGAGGACGTCCGGTGTCGACGGCGTCCGGACCGAATGCGTGGTGCTCATCCCATTCCCCTAGCCATGGCTGGTTCACGAACCATCGGAGGCCGAGCGCCGCGAGAGGCGGCGGACGGCGCGCTCCTGGCACCCACGCATCACAACCCGTCGCACGTCACGTGCGGAACGCGATGAGCGGCGCGTCCAGGGCCTCGCTCATGACTTCAGGCTACGCCCGGGCACCGTGACCGACATCTGCGACGCCGTCGTCCTCCAGTGTGGCCGAGCCGTCGCACACAGCCACTGAACTGCGGTTACGTGATCGGTGCCAGCACCAGTGCCAGTGCCGGTCCCCCTGCCGGTGCCGGGCAGCGAGGCCTCCAGGGCGCGGTGCTCGCACCCTGGAGGCCTCGTTTCCTTGTCTTCTGCGCCGGGTCCCCGACCTGGGGCCCGCGACGGGTCAGCGAGTGGTGAGCATGCCCGCGCGGAGCTTGGCGAGGGTGCGGGTCAGCAGGCGGGAGACGTGCATCTGGGAGACGCCGAGGTGCTCGCCGATCTGGGCCTGGGTCAGCTCGTCGACGAAGCGCATGTGGATGATGCGCCGTTCACGGTCGTCGAGTTCGGCGATCAGGGGGGCCAACGCGTTGAAGTCCTCGACGAGTTCGAGGGCGCTGTCGTCGGCGCCGATGAAGTCGGCCAGCGCGGCCTCGCCCTCGTCACCGGAGTTGATGGCGGCGTCGAGGGACGAGGAGGCGTAGCCGTTGGAGGCGAGGCGAGCCTCGTTGACCTCCTCCTCGCTGAGGCACATCAGCTGGGAGAGCTCCTTGACGGTGGGGGTGCGGCCCAGCCGGCTGCTCAGCTCCTCGGTCGCCTTGGCGAGCTGGATGCGGGCTTCCTGCAGACGCCGGGGCACGTGGACGGCCCAGCTGGTGTCGCGGAAGAAGCGCTTGATCTCGCCGACGATGTAGGGGACGGCGAAGGAGGTGAACTCGACCTCGCGGGTGAGCTCGAACCGGTCGATCGCCTTGATGAGCCCGATCGTGCCGACCTGGACGATGTCCTCCATCTCGTCCTGACTGCGGCTGCGGAAGCGCGCCGCCGCGAAACGGACGAGGGAGACGTTCATCTCGATGAGCGTGTTGCGCGCGTACTGGTACTCGGGTGTGCCCTCGTCGAGAACGCCGAGTCGGTCGAAGAAGAGCCTGGACAACTGCCGG
This sequence comes from Streptomyces sp. NPDC059668, assembly GCF_042734135.1. Classification (NCBI taxonomy): domain Bacteria; kingdom Bacillati; phylum Actinomycetota; class Actinomycetes; order Kitasatosporales; family Streptomycetaceae; genus Streptomyces; species Streptomyces sp. NPDC059668. The sequence goes on from NZ_JBHWEL010000004.1 coordinate 9,522, forward strand.
GCGTCCTTGGGGGCTACGCGTGACGGGTCGGCGATCTCCGGCAGCACCGTCAGCCGTGCCTCTGTCGTCTCGGTCACTGTCATGCCAGGCCCCTCCCATGTGTTCCGGCCCCCGTGCCGCCGGCCGATGAGGGCCGACGAAGGTTCGCGTACCCGCCCTGGGGAAATACATACCAGGCGATCTGAGAGCGAGCCGGAAAGTCTGCGCGGGGGCCGGGGCGGCACGGGAACGGCTGCGAAGGCCACCCGCTCGGAGCGCGGGTCTCCGGACGAGGGCCGGGGGCAGCCCTCAGACCGCGGGATGCGATCCGACGGCCTGCCGGTAGGCCACGTGCCCGCCCAGCGCACCGCTCACGGCGACGGCCGCCAGGCCGCCCAACGACCACAGCCGGCCCTTCGCCGAGTGACCGCGCAGTCGCGCCGCCAGGGACGCGGTGTAACACGCCACCGCGGCCACGTTCGAGACGGCGTGCGCCAGTCCGACCCGGGCCTGCTCGGGCGGCAGGTCCGCCCAGTCGGCCCAGCCGGCGACGGCTGCCGGGGCCGCTCCGGCCAGCCCGACGGCCGTGAGGGTGGTGGGCGCGTGCCGCCCTGACGGCGCGATGTCCAGGACGGCGGCCGACAGCCAGCAGCCGATCGGTACCTGGACCAGGACGGGATGCACAGGATGGCCCAGTTGCCTGCCACGCAGCAGATCGCGTACCTCGCCCAGCGGCAGCGAGCGGATTCCTCGCTGGAGAAGCCGGATCGCGGGATCCGCCGCCCCCGACCGCTCGATACGGTCCAGGGCCGTCAGCCACCATGCCGACGCGGTGTCCAGGGCCGAGGGCGTCCAGGAACGGGCCGAGGTGTCGGGGACGTGAGTGCTCATGCACAACGACTACCCGGCAGCACGCCGCCGTCCCGCCGCGGCCCCGACTGCACCCGAACGGTCTGCCCACCGACGGGGGAGCCGGCCGGAGTGCGCCCCCAGGTCCCGGCACGCCCTCCGGCCGGGGAGACACCCGGCCGGACCGTCACCGCGACGCCGCCGGACCGCCGCTTCACCGGCCACGGGAGGCACCGCGAGCACCTCACGTCCGCCCTCTGACGACCTGCGTGACATGGGCGGCATGGGGCGTCGAGACCGGGGCACATGGACGTTGCACGACAGGGATCCAGAGGCCGCCGACCGGGTGGCCGACCGGATTTCACCTGTCCCGGGTCACTCAGCGGGCGGGAAGAGGGTGCTGTGGGCCCGAAGCGATGAGGGCCCGCACGTACCGAAGAGACTTGAAGATCGGAATCGACATGATTGTCCTTGGCGCCATTCTGCTCGTCATCGGCCTGCTGGTCGGTGTGTCCCTGCTGACGACGGTGGGCGGTGTGCTCGTCGTGGTCGGCGCGGTCCTGTGGATCCTGGGTGCGAGCGGCCGCTCGGTGGGCGGGCGCAAACACTACTTCTAGACCGGCACTTCCGGACCCGCGCCCAGCGCGGGCACGGCGACGCGAACGCCCGGCCGGGGACGGACCCCGGCAGGCGCGTCACCGGCTGAGCCGAAACCCCGTCCTGCCGACCGACGTTCCCTGAGTACGGCCCCGGGGCCTGCGGAGAAGTACCTTCCGCCGGCCCCGTCGGCATGCCCGCCGCCGTCGGCGGGGGAGAAGGGACACCGGCCGCTGTCACCGCACCGTGAGAGGTGAAGCCGCCACCGCGCCGTCAGACGTGAAGTGGGGGCCGGCCGGAGGGTGTCCGGTCGGCCCCCTGTTCGTGGGGTGGTGGGGTGGGGTCAGGGGCGGCGGTGGCCTTGGTAGTAGGTGCCGACCTGCTCGTGGTAGCCGGCGTCGCCGATGTGCTTGTCCTTGTCGAACTCGGGGGAGTCCTTGATCTGGTCCTTGGTGAGAGCGACGTAGATCTTCCGTTCGGCCTGGTCGATGGTGGTCACGGTGCCGGCGGGGAGCAGGACGTGCTTGCCGAAGATCCATACGCCGGTGTCGACGACGAGGTAGGAGGAGTGGACGTCGTCGGAGTGCTTGTCGACCTTGCCGATGCTGCCGTCGGTGGCCTCGACCTTGTAGCCGATCAGGTCGGTGCCCGGGGCGTGGCCGGTGGTGGGCTGGTAGCCCCAGATGCTGTCGCTCATAAAAACGGCTCCTTCTTCGATATTTTTCGCTTTACCGCGGTCGGGGATTGCGGGTTCGTGCGGGTGTCATCGAATTCGGTGACGTTTTCCCGGGACGCCGGGTGCCCGTTGTCCGGGGTGCTACACATCGAATGTTTTTGGGTCGGGGCGGGGTGGGACGGATGTTTTCCGTGTGGAAACTTTCCGGGTTTGGGGGCCGCGTACGGGGTGAGACGGGGAGTGAATGATTCTCCGAGGACGAAGGATGTGAGCGGCATGGCTGCGGACGAGAAGGCTCAGGCCAAGGGCGAGCAGGTCGAAGGCAAGGTCAAGAAGGTCGTCGGCGGTGCGGTGGGCAACGAGTCCCTGCGGGCCGAGGGGCGGGCCGAGGAGTCCAAGGGGGACCTGCGGGCGGCCAAGGAGAAGGCCAAGGACGCCGTCAAGCCCAAGTAACGCCACGGCCGGCCCGGGTGTGGGCGGCGTGTCCGATCCCGGCAGCCCGAATTCCCTTCGGACTGCCGGGATCAATGCTGTCCAAGCGACGACGCGATGCGTACCGCCCCGGAAACCTTCTGATCGCCCCACGAATGTTTGATCGGCGCTGAGACGTGCACGCGCCCCGTATGACCTATTCGAAACGAGAGACGGAACGAAAGTACGAAGCCCCCTCGGCCGATGACACCGCGTGGCTGCCGGACCTCACCACCGTGGACGGCGTCGCGTCGGTCGTGGCTGAGGGCCCCGACGAACTGGACGCCGTGTACTACGACACCGACGACCTGCGTCTGGTCGGCGCGTCGGCGACACTCCGGCGACGGACCGGTGGGGCCGACGCGGGCTGGCACCTCAAACTGCCCCTGTCCGGGGACACCCGGGAGGAGGTTCAGGCCCCGTTGTCCGACACGGTTCCGGTCACCCTGCGTGACCTGGCTCTCTCCCGTACCCGAGGCGAAGAGCTGCGGCCCGTCGTCCGCATCCGGTCCACCCGCAGCACGCGGCACCTCGTCGATCCCGACGGCGCGGTCCTCGCCGAGCTGAGCCTCGACCGGGTGCGCGCCCAGTCGCTGCTCGGCGACAACACACGGGCCGCGCACACCTCATGGACCGAGATGGAGGTCGAGCTCGCCGAGAGCACCGATCCCGCACTGCTCGACGCCGTGGACAAGGCGCTGCGCGAGAACGGCGTCGACCGCGCGGGCAGTCCGTCCAAGCTCGCCCGGGCCCTGGAGGAGACGGGAGCGCCGCACCCGTCGCGGGCGCGTGCCGACGACCTCGTACCCGGCTCGGCCGCCGACGAGGTCCTCCGGTACGTGGACGCGCAGGTGCACACCATGGTGGACCTCGATCCCGCCGTACGCCGCGGTCTGCCCGACTCGGTGCACAGGATGCGCGTCACCTGCCGTCGACTGCGCGGCGTCCTGCGTACCTACCGGTCGGTGCTGGCGCGTGAGGTCACCGATCCGATCCGCGCGGAGCTCAAGTGGCTGGGCGGTGAGCTGGGCGCCGAGCGTGACCAGGAGGTCCTCGCGGGACGGCTCGACGCGCGTATCGCCGCCTGGCCGCGCGAGTTGGTCCTCGGGCCCGTCGACGCGCGGTTGCGGGCGTGGAACGTCTCCCGCTCCTCCGAGGCGCGGCAGCGCACCCTCGACGCCCTGCTCTCACCCCGCTATCTGGCCCTTCTGGATTCCCTGACCAGGCTGACGAAGCGGCCCCCGCTGCGTCGTAAGGCCACGCGCAAGCCCGAGAAGGTGTTGGTCGGGGCGATCCTCAAGGAATTCGACCAGTTGGCAGGCCGGGTGACGCACGCGCTGGAGCTCTCCCCGGGTGCGGACCGGGACGCGGCGCTCCACCAGGCGCGCAAGGCGGCCAAGAAGACGCGGTACGCCACCGAACCGGCGCGCGCCTCGCTCGGCAGACCCGCCAGGCGACTCGGCAAGCGGGTCAAGGCCGTGCAGCAGGTGCTCGGGGAGCACCAGGACAGCGTCGTCGCGCGGGCCGCCCTGCGGAACCTCGCCCTGGCGGCGCACGCGGCGGGGGAGTCCGGCTTCACCTGGGGCCTGCTCTACGGCCAGGAGAAGGCCGTGGCCGAACGGTGCGAACGCGAACTGCCGAGTGCGTGGGCCGACGCCTCGAAACCGGGGCTGCGGAAGGCGCTCGTCCACTGAGCGGCGATTCCCTCCCTGCGCCACGTCTCCGGCGTCACGTCCGAGCGCGCCTCCGTGCACCGGTGGCGGGTCCTGCCCTTCGGCGGCGCTCACCAGGCCATCGAGGAGTCCGCGTGGTCCCGCTCGGCAGCGCAGGCCTCAGTCGTGCAACGTTCATCTAATTCTCGCGGTAACGCCTTGTCGCACTCTTCAGTGATCGCATATATCTGATCGTCCGTATGGCGAAGAACACGGATGCTTCTGGAGAGATGCACATATGAACGGCACCGTCGACGGCTTCAGCTACGGGATCGTCACGCCCGTGGCCGCCTATGTCATGGCCTGTCTGGGGGCGGCGCTGGGGCTGCGTTGTGTGGCCCGGACCCTCCACTACGACCAGGGACGCAAGCCCGCCTGGCTCGCGTTGGGCGCCGCGTGTCTGGGCTGCGGCATCTGGACCATGCACTTCATCGGGATGATCGGCTTCCAGGTCGAGCAGGCGGCCATCACCTACAACGTGCCCCTCACGGTCCTGAGCCTGGTGGTCGCCATCGTCGTGGTCAGTGTCGGGGTGTTCGTCGTCGGCTACCGGGGTGCCGCACCCGTACCGCTGGCCGTCGCGGGCGTGGTGACAGGCCTGGGGGTCGCGGCCATGCACTACCTGGGGATGGCCGCCATGCATCTCGACGGCGAACTGCACTACAGCGCGCCCGTCGTCGCCCTGTCCGTCCTGATAGCCATCGGCGCCGCGACCGCCGCTCTGTGGGCCGCCGTCGCGATCCGCGGCTCCCTGCCCTCCTTCGGCGCCAGTCTGATCATGGGCATCGCCGTCTCCGGCATGCACTACACCGGCATGGCGGCGGTGAGCGTCCACGTCCACACCGGCGCCGGACACACGTCGCAGGGACACACCCCCACCTCGCTGCTGCTGCCGATGCTCATCGGCCCCGTGGTCTTCCTCCTCGTGGCCGCGGTCATCGTCATGTTCGACCCGGTACTCATCCTCGGTGACGGCGACTGGAGCCGCGGCGACCGTGCGGGCCGGCGGGAACAGCCCGCGCCGGTGGAGCCCAACGCGTTCGAGCCCCGTTCCGGAGACCCGTCCCGTACGCGGACGCACCGGCGTTGACGGAGGCCCGCGCAGCCCGGTGACGACCCGAGGCGCGGGGCGGGGGGGGGGCCCCCCGGCCCCCCCCGGGGGGGTGGGGCCCCCCCCCCCCCCCGCGTCCCCCCCGCGGGCGGCCGCCGGCGCCCCCCCCGCCCCCCCCCCTCGCGTGTCGTCGCCCACGACCCGCTCCCAAGGGCCGCGACATCGCACCGCGTTGCCGCAGGCCGACCGGTCCCGCACCGGGATCCCCGGACGGGGGCGTGGTCCTGACCGTCGTCCTTCCGCCGCGGTGGTGATCGCGCCTACGCCAACACGTCGGCGGTCCGGGGGAGTTGTCGTCGCCCGGTGAACTGCGCTCCCGGTGAAGCGGAGGTGAAGGTTAACGCCACCTGACCTGATCCGGAGCGAAACGCTCCTGATGGTCATCTGCTCCATCCGGCGGAGAAACCTGCGATCCGCCGGGACGGTGTGCGGTGGCTGTGCGCACCGGTGTCCACCGGTCCGCACGTTCGTAAGGAAAAACTCAATGACACTTCGCGCAACGAGACCTGCGGGAGCCGGCATGCGCCGTACCGCGGTCGCAACCGCGGTGGCGCTGGCGTTCGCCGGCGCCGCGACCGGTGTGGGAACCGCTTTCGGTTCCACCGACGACGTGGCCTCGCACGGCCACCCGGTGGACCGGAACTGGCTCCCGGACACGCCGGAGAACTGGCCGCTGGTGGTGGACTACACCCACACCCCGGCCGAGACCGTCACCCGCGGTCTGCGGCACTACGGCGAGACCTACGACACGGTCGGTGGCCGCCAGCACATCCAGGTGCTCGAGGCCGACCTGTCCGACCCGAACCTCCGGGTCGGCGTCGTCGAGGCCGGCGACACCATCACCGATCCGCAGGACGAGACCCCGTCGTCGATGGCCCACCGCACCCACGCGGTGGCCGGCGTCAACGGAGACTACTTCGAGATCCACGCCAGCGGACGTCCGCTCGGCGGCGTCGTCTCCAACGGGCACCTGCTCAAGAGCCCCAAGCCGGGCTTCGCGTCCCAGTTGGGCGTCAAGCCCGACGGCACCATGGTGATGGGCCCGGAGACCTTCTCCGGGACGATCACCGCCGGCTCCGCGACCCGCCCGCTCTCGTCGGTGAACACCGTGAACGACGCGGCGTCCGGCGGCATCACCGAAGTCACCCCCGACCTCGGCGAGACCCCGGGCCTGCCCCAGCCCTCCACGCTGGTCCTCGGCCACACCGCGGGCGGCGGCTTCGTCGTCGACAGCGTCCGGACCGGTGTCACCACCGTGCCGCGGCTGACCTCCGATCAGCTCGGCCTGCTCGGCGCCGGGAACGGCGGACAGTGGCTGGGCGACACCCTGCACACGGGTGACGCGGTGGACATCGCCGCCCGACTGTCTCCCGACAACGATGTCACCCAGCTGGTCAGCGGCGTCGACACGCTGGTGAAGGACGGCAAGGTCTACAAGGACCCGACCGGCACCCCGCCGAGCGGCGCCAACCCGGAGACCGCGGTCGGCATCACCAAGGACGGCAAGCACGCCGTCGTCGTCGCCATCGACGGTCACGGCGGCGCCGACGCGGCGTTCGGAGTGACGCCCGAGCAGGCCGCGGGCTACATGGTCGCCCACGGCGCCTGGACCGCCATGCTCTTCGACGGCGGCGGCTCCACCGGCATGGTCAGCCGCGCCCCCGGCGCCGATCAGGCCGAGGTCGTCAACACCCCCTCCGACCAGCCCGGCAACACCGAACGCCCGGTCGCGAACGGCATCTTCTTCTACACCACCGCCAAGGAAGCCGGAGACGCCGTCAAGGTCGTGGTGAACGGCGGCGAGACGGTCACCACCGTCGCCGGCGGCGCCATCCCGGTTCCCGTGCACGCGCTGGACCGGTTCTCGAACCCGGCGTCCGGCCAGGTCAAGGTCCGGATCGAGCCCTCGTCCCTCGCCACCTACGAGGACGGCAAGCTGACCCCGCGCCGCACCGGCACGGGCCGGATCGTCGCCTCCGACGGCCGGGTCACGACCTCCGAGAAGCTCGAGGTCGTCAGCAAGCTCCAGTCCCTGACGGTCTCTCCCGACCAGGCCGACCTCGACAACGGCGCCACCCAGCAGCTCTCCCTGGCCGGCACGGTCAAGGGCGGGGACGCGGTGCGGATCCCCGCCGAGGCCGCCACCTGGAAGGTCACCCCGGACAACCTGGGAACCGTCGACGCGCACGGTCTGTTCACGTCGGACGCCGAGCACGGCGGTCTCGCCGAGGTCAGCGCCACCGTGGCCGGCACCACCACGACCACCTCGATCGCGGTCGGCCGGGTCACCAAGGTCGTCGACCCGATGACCAGCACGGACGTCTGGCGGCTCAGCAACAACACCACCGGCAAGCCGGCCACGCTGAGCGCGGACCCGGGTGTCGTCCCGCCGGAGTCCACCGAGTCCGGTTCGCTGCGCCTCGACTACACGATGCCGGCCGGCGCGGGCGTCAAGCAGCTCGTGCTGGCTCCGAAGGTCACGCTGAAGACCGACACCCACGACGGTCAGGTCCCCACCGGAATCGGTGTGTGGATCAAGGGCGGCGGCCCCGACGGCCTCCAGCTCGCCGAGAAGTACATCAACGTCGACGGCACCGCCAACACCCCCCTGTACCTGACCGGGGTCACGTCCGACGGCTGGCGACTGGCGGTCGCCCAGCTCCCGGCGGGCATGAAGTTCCCGCTGACCGTCAGCTACCTGGACTTCCTGGCCATCAGTCCCAGCACCACGTACACCGGTTCGCTGAACGTCGCCGGGCTGCAGGCGCTGTACTCGCCCCGACCGGTCGTCGAGCCCGAGTACAAGGCGATCCCGGAGAACCCGTCCTGGCTGAAGTTCGAGGAGGACTCGGCCCGGTTCGCCAAGCGCGGCGCGACCCTGCTCACCGGTGACGACGCCCACCTGCTCGCGAGCGACCCCGGTTCCGTGAGCAGCAACGTGATGGACTCCATCGCCAAGAGGCTGCCCACCCTCACCCCGCAGGCCCGGCCGGACGCCGCCCAGTTCCTCGGCGACATGTCCGACGACGGCAAGCCGGCGGACCTGCAGTTCGCCAAGTCCAAGATGGACGCCCTCGGTGTCCCCGAGCGCGACATCGTCGGCAACCACGAGATCACCCAGGGCGCCGACGCCGAGAACGGCAACTACAGCGACACCTTCGGCGACACCCACTACGGCTACTCCCAGGGTGCGGCGCGGATGATCGTCACCGACAACTCGCACGGCAGCCTGCAGTCCTCGGACCCGTTCCAGGACCCGGAGGGTGAGCAGTACCCCTGGCTGGTCCAGCAGTTGACGGACGCCACCGCCAAGGACGTGCTCGTCATCACGCACATGCCGGCGTACGACCCGCACCCCGCCGCGAACAGCCAGTTCACGGACCGGTGGGAGGCGCGGATGTACCTGAGGCTGGTGCAGCGCTACCAGGAGACCCACCCGAAGCAGCACGTGATCATGATGTACGGTCACGCCCGCGGCTTCTCCGAGCAGATCCTCGACCCCGAGGGGCGGAGCGTGACGACCGCCGAGGGCGGCATCCCGCAGTTCGCGTTCGCGGACCTCGGCATGCCCGCCTACGCGCCGGCCGATCAGGGCGGCATCTACCACTTCGGCCTGGTCCGGATCGGCGACGACGGCGACCTGCAGTACACGGTCGAGCCCGCCCTCGCGTCGATCACCGTCAAGGGCCCCAAGGACCCCCTCGCCGAGGGTGACCACGTCACCCTGACCGCGACCGGGGACCAGATCGCCGGCGACAACATCGCACCGCTCACCATCCCGATCGCGGACCCGGCGTCCCACCTCTGGAACTCGAGCAACCCGAAGGTGGCGTCGGTGGATCCCTCCACCGGAGCCCTGACCGCCCACCGCCACGGCACCGTCACCGTCTCGGTGACCTCCGGCGGCGTCACGGGCAGCGCCCAGGTGGTCGTCGAGTGACCTGATCCGTCACGGGAGTCCGGGCATCGCCCGCGCCGCCCGACGGCATGAGTGCGGGGAAGGAGGCCACTCCTTCCCCGCACGGCTTTTCCAACGCGGGCCGCACGCAAGGGAGTTCGCCGCGAACCACGCCGGGTGCCGTCCGGACCGGCGACCGCACCCTCGGCGAGGCCGGGTCGCCCCATCCGGATCCGATGTCCCTCTCGGACGCGTACAACCATCCGAACACGTCGTGGGTCACACCAGACAGGAGCAACCAACTCCAACGACAACAAGGGGGAAATATGCGATTCAACCGATCTGTCCTGACTGCTGCCACGCTGGCGGCACTGTCGGTCGGGACCGCGACCGCGATGACGGCACCCGCCTCCGCCGCGGCCAACACCACGCCGCAGAAGGTCTGCGGAAGCAGCTACCGGACCGTCAACTCGGCGCCCGTCGGGTCGCTGGGCACGGTCTACCTGACCTACAACGCCTCGAACGGCAGGAACTGCGTCGCGACCATCCGCAGCACCCCGGGCGCGCTCAAGGACATGTCGGCATGGATCTACGTCGGCGCCACCGACGAGGGGGCCCAGGACTACGGCCGGTACACGTCGTACGCCGGCCCGGCCTCCGTCTACGGCAAGGCGTACTGCGTCGACTGGGGCGGCAACATCGCCAACGTGTACGTGCAGGTCACCGGTTCCAACTGCAGCGCCCTCAAGGAGCACCGGGTCACCACGACCCGCTGATCCCTTCCACCCGACCGGCCGCCACGTTCTGTGTGCCGCCGTCACCCGGGGCCCGACCGTCGTCAGGGCGGACGAGTTGACGGCCGTCCGGAGACGATGAGCACGCGGCGGACCGTGCGGAGACCCGCGGTGTCCCACTCGCCCTGGCGGAGCCTGCCCGGTTCCGTCAGGGCGAGCTTTGTCGTCTCCGGGTGTGGGTGCGCATCCGGGGCTGTAGCCGGGTCCGGCGGGGAGTCCGGGTGCGCCGCCGAGGGTTCGGTCCGTGGCCGTCGGCGGCGCCGTGCCGGTGCTGTTCAGTCCGCCGTGGTGACGGGTCGGTCCGTCGTGGCGGAGAGCGGGCCGCCGGGGGCGAAGGCCAGCTCGGCGAAGCGTTCGCCGATACGGCGGTGGGTCGCCGCGTCGGGGTGCAGTTCGTCGGGGAGCGGCAGTTCGACGGCGTCGGCCTCGCCGTAGAGTTCACGGCCGTCGAGGTGGTGCAGGTTCGGGTCCTCGGCCGCTCTCTGCTTGACGATGCGGTCGAGTTCGGCCCTTATGATCCGCAGGGTGAGCTTCCCGGCGGCGGTCTCCGCGGGGTCGCCGGCGGCGCGGAAACGCAGTTGTCCGGCGCTCAGCGCGCTGAGGTCCGGGGCGCTGGGACCCGGCGTGTCCTCGTGGATGGGACACAGGACGGGCGACACGACCAGCAGTGGCGTGGTGGGGTGGCCCTCACGGACGGTGTCGAGGAAGCCGTGGACCGCCGGAGCGAACGCGCGCAGCCGCATCAGGTCCGTGTTGACCAGGTTGATGCCGATCTTGACGCTGATCAGGTCCGCGGGGGTGTCCCGCAGCACGCGCGCGGTGAACGGGTCGAGCAGGGCGCTGCCGCCCAGCCCGAGATTGATCAGCTCCACGCCGCCGAGGGCCGCCGCCAGCGCGGGCCACGTGGTGGTGGGACTCGCCGCGTCGGAGCCTTGGCTGATCGAACTGCCATGGTGCAGCCAGACCGCGCGGCCCCGGTCCGGCACCGGCTCGACGGGGGCGTCGGAGCGCAGCGCGACCAGTTCCGTCGTCTCGTTGTGCGGCAGCCAGATCTCGACGTCCTTCACGCCCCCGGGCAGATCGTCGAAGCGGAGGGTGCCGACCGGGCCCGGCGCGGTCGTCGCGGATCCGGTGGTCATGTCGATGGTCAGGACGTTGCCGCCGGCCACGCTCGCGCGGCCGGCCAAGCGGCCGTCGACAAGGAGGTCGTACACACCGTCCGGACGAGCCGGGGCGCCGACGTAGGCCCGTTTGGTGGGAAGCGTGTCCAGCTCGACGACGGTGGCCCGGGTACGCAGGGCCAGCCGCACGCCGGAGGGCTGGGCCTCGACCATGGCGAGCTGGGCGTCGGCGCACTGGGCGCGGGCGCGGGCGGGCAGCCGGTGCGGCAGTACACCGTGTTCGGTCCGCTCCAGTTCGAGGGCACCACGCAGGAGGTCCGCGGTGAGGGGTGTGGTGATCAGGGTGTTGCCGTTGCTCATGGTCCGGTGCCTGTGCCTGTTCGAGTAGGTGCGTCTGGTGCGTCTGGTGTCTCTGGTGCGCCCGGCGCTTCCGGAGCGCCTTGTCCGTCCGAGGTGTCCGGCGGGTCACGCCATGTGCGTGATGCCGCAGGAGGCGGCGGCCGCCGGTGGCGGTCAGACCGTCGCGGTCTACCGGTGGCGGTCTGCCCCTGGTGTCAGGCCGGTGGCCGTGAGGGGCTCTGCGCGGGCGCGGACCAGTTGCGCAGCAGGGTGTCGAGGGCGTCGACGACCCACGACCAGGATTCCTGGGAGTCGGGGGCGCTGTGGCTGAAGCCTCCGCTCATCTCCAGGGTGACGTAGCCGTGGAAGGTGCTGCCCAGCAATCGGACCGCGTGGGTCTGGTCCGGTTCCGTCAGGTCGTAGCCGCGCAGGATCGCCCGCGTCATCCGCGCGTGCCTGACCCCGGCGCTGGCGGCCGCCGTCTCGGGATCGAGCCTCAGCTGCGCGGCGGCGTAACGGCCGGGGTGCTCGCGCGCGTAGTCCCGGTAGGCGTTCGCGAAGGCCGCGAGGGCGTCTTTGCCGGCCCTCCCGGCCAGGGCTGCGGCGACCCTGTCGGCCAGCTCTCCCAGGGCCAGCAGGGCGATCCTGACCTTCAGGTCGTGCGAGTTCCTCAGATGCGAATAGAGGCTCGCGTCCTTGACGCCGAAGCGCCGGGCGAGCGCCGCGACGGTCACCTTGTCGAAGCCGACCTCGTCGGCCAGCTCCGCACCCGCCAGCGTCAGCCGTTCCGCGGTCAGCCCGGCTCTTGCCATGGCCATTCACCTACCAGACGGAGTCGAATAATGATTTGCCTAGGTCTCTTAGGCAATTTACCTTACTCCCATGGAACCGCTGACTGAGCAAGAGATCCGTACCGCGTTCGTGAACTGCACCAAGGGCGAGGCCAAGCGTCTGTCCGTCCCCCGCGACCTGGCCGACCGGCCGTGGGAGGACCTGGACTATCTCGGCTGGCGGGATCCCCAGGCCCCCGACCGTGCCTACCTCGTCAGCCCGCTCGACGGCGGTCTCAGGGGCCTCGCGCTGCGCTGTCCCAGCCCGGGCGCCCAGCAGATGCGCCGCAGCATGTGCTCGATGTGCCTGACCACCCACACCGGGGGTGTCTCCCTGATGGTCGCGCCGAAGGCGGGCAAGGCCGGGCAGCAGGGCAACTCGGTGGGCGCCTACATATGCAGTGACCTGGCCTGCTCGCTGTACATGCGCGGCAAGAAGGACGCGGGCGTCGGTGGCCGTCTCCACGAGTCGCTCACCCTGGAGGAGAAGGTCCAGCGGACCGTGTCCAACATCGCCGCGTTCGTGGCCAAGGTGACGGCGTGAACGCGGGGCAGGCCGGGTGGGCACGTGATTGACGAGGGCGGGAGCGCGGGGCTGTATGTGCCGGAAGGGGTACGGTCCCGGCCTCGCCCTTTCACCTGGGGCGGCTGACTCCTGGGAAGGGGCGCGAAAGCGCCGCCCGTACTTCTTCTCGGGTCAGAACCAGCCGCCGTCGGCCTGGATGGTCCGGCCGGTGACGAACGAGGCGTCGTCCGACACCAGGAACGAGACCACCGCGGCGATTTCGGCGGGTTGGGCCATCCGGCCGAGCGAACTGGACGTGCGGATAAGGGTGTTGAAATCGGTGCCGACGTCGGGATGGACGTAGTGGGAGGCCGCGTCAGCGGACATGTCGGTGACGGTTCCCCCGGGCGCGATGGCGTTGATGGTGATGCCGCGCCGACCCAGTTCGGGGCTGAGGTTGAGCGCCATGCATTCGACGGCGGCCTTGCTCGACGCATAGAGGGCGTGGTGGAAAACCGCCTTGTGGGCACTCTGGGATGACGTCAGTACGATCCTTCCCCCCTCGCCCATGTGACGTGCGGCGTTCTGCACGGCGAAGAACTGGGCTCGTGTGTTGACGGCGAAGACACGGTCGAAGTCGGCGGGAGTGACGTCGGCCAACCTGCCGAAGTGCTCGACTCCGGCGTTGCTGACCAGAATGTCCAGGCCGCCGAGAGCTCCGGCGGCCTCGTCGGTCAGCCGCCGGATCTGGTCCGGATCGCTGACATCCGCCTTGACCGCGACCACGCGGCGGCCGTCGGCGGTGATCTCGGCGGCGAGTGCCTCCGCCGCGTCGCCGCCGCTCCGATAGTTGATCGCCACGTCCGCGCCGTCCTCGGCGAGCCTGCGGACCACGGCGGCGCCGATCCCTCGCGCGCCGCCGGTCACGAGGGCCCTCTTGCCTGCCAGTCTTCCGCTCATCGGGTTTCTCCGGTCCACGGGAATGCGGCGGTCACGCCCAACACGGGCAACAGGGGGTGGGGCACCGGCACGCAGGGCGACGGACGGCCTTCTCCACACCGCTCGGGCGGTCGAGGCCTGCCGTGATCGTCCTCGTCGCGATGGCGCGTCCTCGTTCGGCACCCGGCCGCCGGTACCAGAATCGCCCCGGCCCGGGCACGGGCGCCACTCGGAGCGAGTCCGGCCCTGGCGCCGCATTCTCAGAGGTCACACGGGTGCCTGCCCGATGTCGGGGTTGCCGGTCGTCCCTCCGGAGGCGGCCGGCCCGCACGTCCACCATGCGTCGCGACGGTCAGGCCGCATCCCGTCGGGTGACGCCATCAGGGAGACGTCGCACTGCCGCGCGGAGGCGTCCGCGACACGGCTGTTCATTCCTTGTTATCGGGATTCTCACCCTGAAGCCACTGTTCTTTTCCCTTCGATTTCTCCGCCTCCCGGCTCGCACCCGAATTTTTTTCCGTGCGAAAAGGAGGGCAACCAATTGTGTCGTCCGAGGGTCAAACGTGTGTTGTCAAGAACCACAACCGCCTCTTGGAGGCCATGCAATGCCCTCTCACCTGATAAACCGTCGTGTTTTACGCGCCGCGGCGCTGACACTGGTTATCGGCGCGGGACTGACCGGCCCGGTCGCCCTCGCCACCACGGCCGGAGCCGCGTCTCCGTCCACCGTGACCGGAGCCGCGGCGCCGTACGCCACGGCCGCTGTCAACGACTACGACTGGCAGCTCACCTACACGGCGGCGGCGCACCAGACCAACAAGGTGACCATCGCCGAGTCGTACACCAGTGGGCACGAGGCCATCACCTACGTGATCGACGACGTCGTCCCGATCCGCGCGGGCCACGGCTGCTCCTACCCGGTCGGCGCGGACCGCACCAAGGTCTCCTGCACCGTCGCCACATTGGACAGCCAAGACCCGTACGCCGCCCTGGAGATGAGCCTCGGTGACGGCAACGACACCGTCACCTCCGACAACGCCACAGGTCAGGTCTACTACCTCAACAGGATCGACCTCGGCTCCGGCAACGACAGGCTGACCGACAACACCGGGCTCGACGGCAACGAGGTCGTCGGCGGGACCGGCAACGACACCATCACGGTCGGCAAGCTGGCGTCCGTCATCGCCGGTGACGGCAACGACACGGTCGACGCCGGCGGCGGATACAACATCGTGAGCGGCGGCAGGGGTGACGACGTTCTCCGGGGCGGCGCCGCCGGCCAGATCCTGAACGGAGACGACGGCAACGACACGCTCTACGGCGGCAACGGCGACGACTCGCTGTACGGCGGGAAGGGCAACGACGTCCTGTACGGAAACAGCGGGGCCGACAAACTGTACGGGAACAGCGGCGACGACAAACTGTACGGCGGGCCCGGCAGGGACACGCTTTCCGGTGGCCCGGGCAGGAATATCGTCCATCAGGACTGACGGATTCCGCCGTCCGGGGAATTGCGGGGAGATCCGCGCGGTTCCCCGGACGTGAACCGCGACTTCGCGGTTGCCT
Source organism: Streptomyces sp. NPDC059668 (assembly GCF_042734135.1). Taxonomy (NCBI): domain Bacteria; kingdom Bacillati; phylum Actinomycetota; class Actinomycetes; order Kitasatosporales; family Streptomycetaceae; genus Streptomyces; species Streptomyces sp. NPDC059668. Next base: position 24,909 of record NZ_JBHWEL010000004.1, read on the forward strand.
CGGATCCATGACTTTCGCTGAATTACGCGCTGTGGGGATTCAGGCCGGTCGACCCGTACGCGCGAGTGGCGCGCCGACACGTGCGCGCGGTCAGTCGGAGACCGACTCGGACACCTCGCGCCACTTCTCGTCGGACTCGGTGATCGCCCGGGAAGCGGCCTGGGCGATCCCGTAGGCCTGGGCGCCGAGCACGATCCGGACAGGGGCGTCGTGGTGTCCGGCGAGGTCGCGTACCACCTGGGCGACCTTGACGGGGTCCGACTCCGCCGAGTTGGACGTCGAACTGCTCCTGATCATGTCCGCGAAGGCGCCCACCGTCTGCCGGTAGGGCTCGCTGACCGGCGGGATGGTCATCGACGATCCGGCCCAGTCGGTGCGCATGCCGCCCGGCTCCAGCACGGTGACCTTGATGCCGAGCGGGGCCACTTCCTGGGCGAGGACCGTGGAGAAACCGCCGACCGCCCACTTCGCGCTCTGGTAGGCGCTCAGACCCGCCGAGCCGACACGGCCGCCGACGGAGGAGACCTGGAAGATGTGTCCGGAACCCTGCTCGCGAAGGAAGGGCAGCACGGCCTTGGTGACCTGCACGACGCCGTAGAAGTTGGTGTCGATCTGGGCGCGGAAGGCGTCCAGGGTGACGTCCTCGACGGAGGCCATGTCGCCGTAGCCGGCGTTGTTGACGACGACGTCGTAGCGGCCGAAGGCGTCGAGGCCCTCCCGAACGGCCCGTCGGACGTCGTCGTCGACGGCGACGTCGAGGGTCAGGGGAACGATCCGATCGCCGTGGCGGGCCACGAGGTCGTCGAGCTGGGCGGGCTTGCGCGCGGTGGCCACCACCTGGTCGCCGGCCTCCAGTGCCGCCTCGACGATGGCGCGGCCCAGACCGCGGGAGCTTCCGGTGACGAACCAGACCTTGGACATGGACGTTTCTCTTTTCTTCCTGGAAGGAGGAGTGCGGGGATGTTCCGCCGTGACCGGCCGCGGGCCGTCGGGCCCGCATGAGCGGCAAGGGGGTTCCGTCGAGTTCGGCCGGGACCGATTGCAGACCGCCGGTCTCTTCTGTCGTCACCGTAAGGGACCGGCGGTCTGATGTCAAAAGACCGATAGTCTGTAACATGGCTCCATGACCACTTTCCAGCGTGCGCGCAGCGAGGAGCAGCGTGAGATCCGCCGACAGGCGATCCTCGACACCGCGGCCGCGATGCTCGACGAGATGTCGGTCGGCGAGGTCAGCCTCAACGAACTGAGCCGACGCGTAGGGCTGGCCAAGTCGAACGTCCTGCGGTACTTCGAGTCGCGCGAGGCGATCCTGCTGGAACTGCTGGACAGCGCGTGGAAGCGGTTGATGGACGAACTGCCCGGGCTGCTCGCCGCCGGCATCGGTCCGGAGCACGCGGTCCGGCAGCGGGGTGAGGAGTTCGCGGCGGTGTTCACCCGCTCCCTCGCGGAGCGCCGGGTGCTGTGCGATCTGCTCAGCGCGCAGGCCGGCGTCCTGGAGCACAACGTGTCCGCGGCGGTCGCCGCCCGGTACAAGAGGGCGGCCATCGGCAACGTCGACGCACTGGCCGGTCTCGCACGTCAGTACCTGCCCGAACTGGGCGACGGGGCAAGGCAGTTCAGCGCACAGGCCTTCATGGTGGCCGGCGCCGTCTGGACCCACGCGCGGCCCTCCCCGGGCATGCTCGCCGCCTACGACGCCGACCCGGCACTCGCGGCACTGCGCATGGACTTCGCCGCCACCCTGAAGGACGTGGTGGCGACCCTCATCGCCGGCACCCTCACCCGTACGGCGTCCTGACCGCCGTCCCACCCCACCCGGGAGCAATCATGCGCGTGGCCATCTTCGGAGCGTCCGGAATGGTGGGGCAGGGCGTGCTGCACGCCTGCCTCCAGGACGCGGAGGTCGAGGAGGTGGTGCTCGTCGTACGGTCCCCGCTGGAGGTGGAGCACCCGAAGATCCGGGAGGTCGTGCACCCGGACTTCTCCGACTTCGGCGCGGTCCAGGGCGAGTTGGTGGGCCTGGACGCCTGCTTCTTCTGTCTGGGAGTCTCCTCGGCCGGCCGGGACGAGGGGGAGTACACCCGGATCACGTACGACTGCACGCTCGCCGCCGCCCGCGCCGTGAGCGTCGACAACCCGTCCCTGACCTTCACTTACGTGTCGGGGGAGGGGACGGACAGCACGGAGTCGGGCCGTTCGATGTGGGCGCGGGTCAAGGGCCGTACGGAGAACGCGCTGTTGGCGATGCCGTTCCACACCTATCTGTTCCGTCCCGGCTACATCCAGCCGCGCAACGGAGCCGTCTCGAAGACACCCGTCTACCGTCTGACCTACCGGCTCACGTCGTGGCTGTACCCCGTACTCCGCAGGCTGGCCCCCAAGCACGTGACGACGACCGAGCACCTCGGCCGTGCGATGATCGCCGTCGTCGCGCTCCAGGGAAGCGGCCCGTCGGTGCTGCACAGCCCGGAGATCAACCGGCTCGGCGCCGTGTGACGAGACGGGACGGCGACGCGTCACGCCGGACGCGATGTCGATCCGCCCGGGTCGGGGCGACCCGGACCGGTCCCGGCACATGTGCCGTACGCTCGTCAGGACTTGTCGCGACCACGGGAGGCGCGGTGATCGAATGCGTCCGGGCGGTACTGGTCACGCCGGCGGCCCGGCTCCTGCTGATCCGGCGCACCTGGCCGGGCGCGGCGCCCTACTGGGTCTTCCCCGGCGGTCACGTCGAACCGGACGATCCGAGCCTGCGGGCGGCCCTGACGCGTGAGATACGCGAGGAGACCGGTGGGGAGCCGCGGATCACGGGGCTGCTGCACGTGCTGGCCGACGCGCACCAGCGGCAGTACTTCTATCTGGCCCGCATCCTGACGTGGTCGGAGGCGGACCGCACCGGCCCGGAGTTCGACGACCCGGACCGCGGCGAACACCGGCTCGAGGAAGTCCCGTTGACCGCGCGGGCGCTCGACGCCGTCAGCCTGGACCCCGAGGAGATCGCCGCGCTGCTGCGAGACGCGGTGGACACGGGCACCGACCTGGTCACCCTGGCGGATCCGACCCGGTGAGAGCGCCGACGGAGACCGGAGCCACGACCAAGGATTCCATCAGGATCGAAGTGATCGACCCACGGCGTCGCCGCTCGCCATAGTGGTGGCAGGCGTCGTCCATCGGCGCCCATGACCGTTCACCGCTCGGTGAGCGACAACTCCGGGGGAACATATGCGTGTTCACAAGAAGCTCGGTACGGCGCTGGCGACCGCGGCGCTGGCCGTCGGATTCGGCGCGGTGGCGGCCCCGTCCGCGCACGCCGCCGCGGGCTGCTGGACCAACGACGGCGGCATCAAGTGGTACTGCAACAACGTCTCGGGCGCAGCCGTCTACGGAACCGTCGGCAACAACCACATCTACCCGGACCCCGGCGTGATCGTCGGCCACATGTACTCCAACCCGAGCTGGTTCTACTGCAAGGAGGACGGTCAGGCATGGGTCGGCGGCCCGCACCCGACCCGCTGGCTGATGACCGTCGCCGACAACGGACAACTGGGGTTCATGAAGGACACCGCGATCTACAGCGAGACCGACCCGGTGCATGACTGCTTCTCGAGCCTCCGGGTGACCCCCACCCGCTGACCGGACCCCTCCCCGTACCCGGGCGCGCGCCGGGAACGCCGATTCACGCCCGACGAGGACGACAGGGGGGCGGAGTGCCGGCCCACGAGCGGTCCGGGCCGGCACGCCGCCGTCGGGCGGATCTCCCCGCCCGCCGCTGCGCCGTCGACTCCTGGCCCACCGCCCGGCCGCCGACATCGTGCACGTCCTCCGTGATGCGCTTCCCGGCCGGGCTCCTTCCTGACCGGTTCCGCTCGGGGCATGATCGTGGCGACAGATGAGGCACGTCCTCATCGCTCGGTGAACCCCCGCAAAGGAGGTGCTCGTGACGACCTCGTCGCAGCCACGGGTATCGGGTCTGGAAATCCGCTCCATCGACTACGTCCCCCTCGACGAGCGCCACGGAAAACTGTGGCATCTGGGGCCCCTGTGGTTCATGTCCAACGCGCAGATCGCCACCCTGGCGGTGGGCCTCATCAGCATCACCGGGGGCGGCAACCTCATCTGGTCGCTGATCGCGATCGCCGCGGGCACCATCCTCGGCACGTTCTTCATGGCCTTCCACTCCGCGCAGGGCCCGCAGCTGGGACTGCCGCAGATGATCCAGTCACGGCCGCAGTTCGGGTACGTCGGAGCCCTGTTGGTATGGCTGTTCGCCTATGTGCAGTACGCCGGATTCAACGTCTTCAACACGATCCTGGCCGGTGAGGCCCTGCACAGCACGGTGCACGGCGGAGTCAAACCGTGGGTCGTCGTGGTCACGCTCATCGCGTTCGTCATCGCGTTGGTGGGCTACGACGTCATCCACCGCGCCGAGCGGGTCCTCACCTACGCCTTCCTCGTCATCTTCGGCGTCTTCACGGTGGGCATCCTGGTCACCCTTCACTATCCCGCCGGCTCCTTCGACCTCGGCGGCTTCAAGTGGACGCCGTTCCTCGCGCAGTTCGGCGTGGTCGCCGGCTACCAGATCAGCTGGGCCATCTACGTCTCGGACTACTCCCGCTATCTCCCGCCGGATGTGACCGTCCGCAAGACGTTCTACTGGACGTACTTCGGGTCGGCGCTCGGCGGCATCTGGCTGATGACCCTCGGCGCACTGCTCGCCGGATGGGCGGGCAAGGACTTCGAGACGATCCGCTCGATCAACGCGGCGGGCGACAAGGTCTTCAGTGGGTTCGGCGCGATCGTTCTGCTGTTCGCCGCCCTCGGCCTGGTGTCGGTGACCGCGCTGAACATGTACGGCGGGTCCCTCACCCTCATCAGCGCGATCGACTCGTTCAGGAGGGTGCGGCCGACCGTCGCCGTACGGCTCGTGACACTCGGCCTCACCGGCGTGCTCTCGGTGGTGGGAGCGCTGGCCGCGACCGCCCACTTCCTGGAGAACTTCAACGACTTCCTGCTGCTGGTGCTCTACCTGTTCATCCCCTGGACCTCGGTGAACCTCATGGACTACTACGTGGTGCGCCGCGGCCACTACGCGGTCGCCGAGATCTTCAACCCCCGTGGCATCTACGGGCGTTGGGGCTGGCACGGCATCGTCGCGTACCTCGTCGGCTTCGCCGTCATGGTGCCGTTCTTCTCCGTCGGCACGCTCTACGTCGGTCCCGCGGCGCACGCACTCGGTGGCGCGGACATCTCGCTGTTCATCGGGCTGCCCGTCGCCGCGGTGCTCTACTGGCTGTTCACCCGCTCGATCGACGTCGAGGCCGAGACACGGCTCGCCGAAGAAGAGCTGACGGCACTGGAATCGGCCGCCCACGACCACCGGGAGCCATGACCGCTGTCCTCGACCACCGCCGACGCACCCGGTCCGCGGCCCCCATTTTTCGGGGAGACGGTGACTGCGCTATGCTCGATCTTGAGCTTCCCGCCCGAACTCCGGGCGTGACTCGATGCGTTGGTGGTCCAAGGAAAGACGTCCCGCTTCCTGCGGGGAGATGCAGGTGCAAGGCCTGCCCGGCGCTCCATACGACCCCGTCTCCGGTGTTCCGGAGGCGGGGTTTTCGCTGTTCCCGGGGAAACCGCGCCAACACGGTCCCTGCGGGCCGTTCGGGTGGTGGTGCACGGGCGGGCGGAGGCGCTCGCGCAGACTGGCCCCGCCGACGGCGACCGTTCGGCATACGACACCCCCGAAGGAGTCTCCATGTCGAACGTCCCCAACGAGCTGAAGTACACCAGGGACCACGAATGGGTGCGGGTGACGCGTGACGGCGTGGTGCGTGTCGGCATCACCGACCACGCCCAGAAGGAACTCGGAGACATCGTCTTCGCGGAACTTCCCGCCGCGGGAACCAGTATGTCCGCGGGCGACCCGTTCGGCACCCTGGAGTCGGTCAAGGCGGTGACCGAGGTCTACGCGCCGGTGTCGGGCGAGGTGATCGCACTCAACGACGAACTCAACGACGCCCCCGAGAGGGTCAACGAGGAGCCCTACGGCGACGGCTGGCTGATCGAGATCAAGCTCACCGACAAGGGTGAACTCGGCCGGCTGCTCAGCGACGACGGCTACGAGAGCTACATCAGCGCGGACGGCGAATAGACCCCTGTCGGGACCAGGACCCCAGGCGGACGATCCGGACGGCGCCGGTCACCGCATGGGGTCCCCGTCCCTCCGTCCGTCAGGACGCCTCCACGGCGGCCTTGATCCGCTGACCGAACGCGTCCGCGTCCTTGCGTGCCGCACTCAGCGCCAAGCCCACCAGCAGCTTCCCGATGCCATGGCCTTCGAGGACGTTGAAGATCCTGACGTGGGTCGTGCCCGGGCCGGTGGACTCGAGGTCGTAGCCGCCCTGGTCGGCGGTCACGACGTTCTTCGAGATCTCCGTCCAGCGGATCCGCCGCGGCGGGTCGAACTCGGTGATCCGGAACTGCCGGCCCGACTTCATGCCCGCGTCCTTGACCGTGCTCGTGAAGACCGTACCCACGGCCGTCGGGCCCTCCGGCGTCTTCTTGATCTCCTGCACCCTGGGGCTGAACTTGGGGTCGTTCGTGCCCTCGGCCAGGAAGGCGAAGACCTCCTCGACGGGGCGGTTGATCTCGGCTGTCGCCTCGAACTGACCGGCCACGGTTCCTCCTGTGCTGCGATCACTGGGACTCCGGCTGAGCGCACGCGAGCCCGCGTGGCAGCCTCAGCCTACGGGCCCGGTCCCACCAGCGCGTCCTGTTGCCGGAGCAGGCCCGCCGATCACCGGCCGGCGGCGCCCGACACACCCGGGAGAGCCCGGTTTGACCCCCGGCCGGTCCGCAACGGGTAGTAATGGCTGGATGCACGTACGTGGCTTCGACCGCACCTGTGAACGTCCCGTCCCGGACGCCGGCCCCTGGGCAGGCACGTCATGGCCGGGCCGTCGGGGCCACCGAGCAGGGTCACGCCCCCCGTGGACCGAGTGGAGCCCTCCGGGCGCGCGGAGGCTGGTGTGACGCTCCCCACGAGGCCGGAATGAACCATGACGAACAGGTAACGCTCCCCTTCATGCCCTCCACGAACACCCCTCGGCAGGTGACGCGATGACCTCGGCGACCCGGACGACCCGGGCGCCGGTCCCGACAGCCACCACGGCCGAGTCCGCCCAACCGACCCGGCCGTCCGCACTGCCCTCGCTCACCGGGCTGCGCTGGGTGGCGGCGTTGCTGGTCTTCGGGCTGCATGTGCACAACTTCGGCTACTTCGGGGACACCGGTGGCCGCATCATGGCGTGGGGATTCGGGGCGGGCGCCAACGGCGTCTCGTTCTTCTTCGTCCTCTCCGGCTTCGTACTCATGTGGTCGGCACGGCCACGCGACCGCGCCGTGGCCTTCTGGCGACGCCGCATCGCCCGGATCTATCCGGTCCACCTCGTCACCGCCGCGATCGCGCTGCTCATGGGATTCACCCTGTCCCACCAGATGAGGCCCACCCTGAACTCGGCACTGGCGAACCTGCTGCTGACGCACTCCTGGTGGCGCCCGTGGTGGCAGACACTCGACCCGGTCAGCTGGTCGCTCGCCTGCGAGGCCTTCTTCTACGCGGTCTTCCCGCTGCTGGCCCTCGGCCTGCGCCGACTCCAGGCGCGCGGAGTGACCGTCGTCGCGGGACTGTCGGTGCTGGCGGTGGCGGCCCTGGCCTGGTCGGACGCGCACCACTGGCTGAGCCAGCCGGTGTACTCCTTTCCCGCGGCCCGCCTCCCCGAATTCGTCCTCGGAGCCGCCGTCGCCCGGCTGGTGTTCCTGGGACGCTGGCGCGGGCCCGGTACGGAGGCCTCACTCGCCCTGACGATCATCGGCTACTTCCTCGTTCCCCAGGTCACCCCCGGGTACTCGGCCACCACCTGCACCATCGTCGGCTTCGCCCTGCTGATCCCGGCGGCTGCCGTCGCCGACCTGCGGGGCCTGCCCTCACTGTGGCGGCACCGGCGACTGGTGCGGCTCGGGGAACTCTCCTTCGCCTTCTACATGATCCATCTGCTCGTCCTGCGAGCCGGTATCAACCTGCTCGGGAAGTCCCCGCACTTCGGAGCGGCCGCCGGACTGACCGCGACCGCCGTCGCGTTCACCGTGGCACTGGGGCTGGCCTGGCTGCTTTACGAGGGTGTCGAATGCCCGGCCCGGGAGCTGCTGCTCCGCCGCCGGAGCGGGAAGTCGCAGCCGCCCGTGACCGGGCAGAGCAGAGGCGTCGTCCGACGGGGATAGAGCACTGCTCCGGGCGGCCGTGTGCCGGCGGTGGCTCGCCGGGCCGACCGCGGGCCGGCGTCGCGGCCCGGAGGGTCGGCCCGTCACCGCCTCCCGCCACCGGGCGGTGGCCGGGATGTGCCTAGGCCGGCTGGGTGAAACGGATGTTGTTGCCGAAGGGGTCGCGGAGCCCGCAGTCGATGCCGTACGGACGCTCGGTGGGCTCCTCGGTGAACTCGACGCCCCGGCTGAGCAGCGTCTCGTACGTCTTGCGGCAGTCGTCCGTGCTGAAGATGAGCGAGCCGCCGGTCGCGCCCTTGGTCACCAGCTCCCGGACCTGCTGCGCCGTCTCCTCGGACAGGGCCGGAGGTCCCGGCTTCTCCAGCAGGATCTGCCGCTCGGGGTGTCCGGGGACGTTGACGGTGAGCCAGCGCATGAAGCCGAGGTCGACATCGGAGTTGACCTCCAGGCCGAGCTTGCCCACGTAGAAGTCGAGGGCCTGGTCCTGGTCGAGGACGTAGATCTGTGAGTGCGTGATGGCGTTGAACATGTACGTCACGCTACCGGCCGGGCCGGACGGAAACTTGTCCAAAACTGCTCAGTCGAGGGGCCGCCTTCTGCCCCCTGCAGCTGCGCCGTGACGCCGAGGTCCAGGGCACCACACCTGCGCCCTCGTGACCGAGGCCCGCAGGGTCAGCCGGCGGGCCGCAGCCAGGCCATGGTGAAGCACGTCGGTACGTTCGCTGGGGTCGCTTCCTTGCGGTACGTCCTCGGCGAGCGGCCGACGACCTCGCGGAACGTGCGGCTGAAGGTCCCGGGGCTGCCGAAGCCGACCGCGAAGCAGATGTCCGTCACGCTGCGGTCGGTCTCCCGCAGCAGGAACATCGCCCGCTCGACCCGGCGGCGCTGGAGATAGCGGTGCGGTGTCTCGCCGAACGTGGCCCGGAAGGTGCGGGTGAAGTGGGCCGGGGACACATGGGCGATCCGGGCCAGGGCCGGTACGTCCAGCGGCTGCGCGTACGCGCGGTCCATGGCGTCCCGGGCCCGCAGCATGCGGCGGTTGGTGTCTTCGGCTGGGCGGCTCACGGCGTCATCACACCATGATTCTCCGTCGTCCCCGCCCCGTCGGGCAGCCGCCTGGGACCGGACGCCGGACATGACAGCGCCGGGCCGGTGGTGACACCGGACCCGGGCAAGGGTCCGGGGGGGGGGGGGCCCGGGCGCGCGGCCCCCGCGGGGGGCGCCCCGCGCGGGCGGGTGCGGCGGAGAGAGTGACAAA
>NZ_JBHWEL010000004.1:34456-53147 GCF_042734135.1 Streptomyces sp. NPDC059668
CCGCCGCTGGGGCCGGGAGGCCGTACTTGACCGCCGGGGGCGGGGGGTCACACGGGACCGGGGCAAGGGCCGGGGCCGGCCGGCACGAGGCCGGCCGGCCCGGACGTCAGGCATCAGGCGCCATGTGCCAGGTCTCAGACCAGGTCGAACCGGTCGAGGTCCATCACCTTGCTCCACGCCGCGACGAAGTCGTTCACGAACTTCTCCTTCGCGTCGTCGCTCGCGTAGACCTCCGCGACCGCCCGCAGCTCCGAGTTCGACCCGAAGACGAGGTCGGCGCGGCTGCCGGTCCACTTGACCTCGCCCGTGGCGGCGTCGCGGCCCTCGAACGTGTTCGCGTCCTCGGAGACCGCCTTCCACGTCGTCCCCAGGTCGAGCAGGTTCGTGAAGAAGTCGTTGGTCAGCGTCCCGGGGGTGGTGGTGAACGCGCCGAGCGACGACTGCTGGTAGTTCGCGCCGAGCACGCGGAGACCACCGACGAGGACCGTCATCTCCGGAGCGCTCAGGGTGAGCAGGTTCGCCCGGTCGATCAGCAGGTACTCGGCCGGAAGCCGGTTGCCCTTGCCCAGGTAGTTGCGGAACCCGTCCGCGGCCGGCTCGAGCGGAGCGAACGCCTCCACGTCGGTCTGCTCCTGGGAGGCGTCCGCGCGGCCCGGGGCGAACGGCACCTGGACGTCGAAACCGGCGTCCTTGGCGGCCTGCTCGACGGCGGCACCGCCGGCCAGCACGACCAGGTCGGCGATCGAGACCCGCTTGCCGCCGGTCTGGGCCGAGTTGAAGGCGCTCTGGATTCCCTCCAGGGTGCGCAGCACCGTCGCCAGCTGGTCGGGGTCGTTGACCTCCCAGCCGCTCTGCGGCTGGAGACGGATGCGCCCGCCGTTGGCGCCACCGCGCTTGTCGCTGCCGCGGAAGGACGACGCCGACGCCCAGGCGGCGGAGACGAGCTGGGCCACCGACAGGTCGGAGGCGAGCACCTGGCTCTTGAGGGAGGCGATGTCCGCGGCGTCGACGAGCTCGTGCGTGACCGTGGGCAGGGGGTCCTGCCACAGCAGTTCCTCGGACGGGACCTCCGGACCGAGGTAGCGCACGACCGGGCCCATGTCACGGTGGGTGAGCTTGAACCAGGCGCGGGCGAAGGCGTCGGCGAACGCGTCGGGGTTCTCGAGGAAGCGGCGGGAGATCTGCTCGTAGGCAGGGTCCACGCGGAGCGACAGGTCGGTCGTCAGCATCGTTGGGGCGTGGGTCTTCGACGGGTCGTGGGCGTCGGGGACGGTGGTGGCGCCGGCGCCGTCCTTCGGCCGCCACTGGTTGGCGCCCGCGGGGCTCTGGAACAGCTCCCACTCGTAGCCGAAGAGGATCTCGAAGAAGCTGTTGTCCCAGGTGACGGGGGTGTTCGTCCAGATGCCCTCAAGACCGCTGGTGATCGCGTCGCCACCCTTGCCGGTGCCGAAGGAGTTCTTCCAGCCGAGGCCCTGCTCCTCGAGCGGGGCGGCCTCGGGGTCGGCGCCGACGCTGTCCGCCGGACCCGCGCCGTGGGTCTTGCCGAAGGTGTGGCCGCCCGCGATGAGCGCGACGGTCTCCTCGTCGTTCATGGCCATCCGGCGGAACGTCTCACGGATGTCGCGGGCCGCGGCGAGCGGGTCCGGGGTGCCGTTCGGGCCCTCGGGGTTGACGTAGATGAGGCCCATCTGGACCGCGCCGAGGGGGTTCTCCAGCTCTCGGTCGCCGGTGTAACGCTCGTCGCCCAGCCAGGTGGTCTCGGGACCCCAGTACACGTCCTCGTCGGGCTCCCACACGTCGGCGCGACCGCCGGCGAAGCCGAACGTCTTGAAGCCCATCGTCTCCAGGGCGACGTTGCCGGTGAGGATCATGAGGTCGGCCCACGAGATGTTCTGCCCGTACTTCTTCTTGACGGGCCACAGCAGCCGGCGGGCCTTGTCGAGGTTGCCGTTGTCCGGCCAGCTGTTGAGCGGTGCGAACCGCTGCTGCCCGGCACCGGCGCCACCGCGGCCGTCGCTGATGCGGTAGGTGCCCGCACTGTGCCACGCCATCCGGATCATGAACGGGCCGTAGTTGCCGAAGTCGGCCGGCCACCAGTCCTGCGAGTCCGTCAGCACCTCCGCGATGTCCCGCTTCACGGCGGCGAGGTCGAGGCCGTTGAACGCCTCGGCGTAGTCGAACTCCTCGCCGAGGGGGTTGGCGACGGCCGGGTTCTTGGCGAGGATCTTCAGGTTGAGGCGATCGGGCCACCACTGGCGGTTTCCACCGCCCTGCGTCGGGTGCGTGGCGCGTCCGTGCGCGACGGGGCAGCCACCCTCCCCCTCCGTCTTCGCGTCTACGACGATTGCATCATGGTTCTCAGACATGGGAATCCTTCCGGACCAGGCGGATCGTGGTGCTCAGGTACTGCGGGCGGGCGAACGGCCGGGGCCTGGGCCCCGGGTGAAGACTCCCGGCCCCGACGGGCGGGAGGCCGTGATCGTCGTACGGGTTCGGGCGGGGCGCCGGAGCGTCGACCGTTCCGATGCGAACGGGCCTTGTCACGCGGACGGCGGGCAGGGGCTCGCCGGCGGCCGCGGGGGAGACGCGGTCCACGCGACCGCACGTGCGCGTCCCCGACGTGGCTCCCCGGATGCCGGGGCGGTCACCTTCCCGGACGGTCGTGAGCAGTACGACGCGGGCGGCCGTCACCCTCAGGCCGGCACCACGCGGTTTCCCGGCGGTGGTCCCGTCTCGTCTCTGTCTCATGCCGTTCCGGAGTCTTCCTGTCCCTTGGCCAGCGCCAGAACCGATCCTACGATGGACAGAGTCTTAGTCAAGAAGCGCGCCAAACCCGTATCCAATAGGAGCCCGGACGTTCACTGGTAAAATTCGGGTATCCCGCCGAACCTGAATAGGTGAACCGATATGAGTGACCTGCTGGAACGACTGCGAGCGCGTGGCTGGCGGATGACTTCCCAGCGACGTGTCGTCGCGGAGGTCCTCGACGGCGACCACGTCCACTTCACGGCCGACGAGGTGCACGCCCGCGCGGCGCAGCGGCTGCCCGAGATCTCCCGGGCGACCGTCTACAACACCCTGGGTGAGATGGTCTCCCTCGGTGAGGTCATAGAGGTCTCGACCGACGGCCGCGCCAAGCGCTACGACCCCAACGCCCACCACGCCCACCAGCACCTGGTGTGCTCCCACTGCGGCACCATCCGGGACGTCCACCCGACCGGCGACCCGCTGGCCGACCTCCCGGCGGTGGAACGGTTCGGGTTCCAGGTGTCCGAGGTCGAGGTCACCTACCGCGGACTGTGCCCCAACTGCGCCTGACGGCCGGCCCGTGATCCGCTGATCCGCGACGGGCGCGCGACGCCGGCCACGCCACCTCGTCGTGTCGTCGCAGCCGCGAACGGGTGGGTGTGTTGCCCGCGCCGCGCACTCGGCGCACGCTGGTCCTATGGGTGCTCAGGACGGCCCCACGCTCATCGCGTCCGTGCAGCGAGCCTTCCGGCTGCTGGAGGCCGTGAGCGCGCACGAGAACGGCGCTCCGGCGAAGCAGCTGGCGCGTGAGACCGGACTGCCGCTGGCCACCGCGTACCACCTGCTGCGGACGCTGGTGCACGACGGATACGTGCGGAAGCTGGCCGACGGCGGCTTCGTCCTCGGGGACAAGCTCCAGGCGCTGCACAGCACGTCCCGCGGCCAGACACTGCTGAGCCGGATCCGTCCCACGCTCGCCGCACTGCGGGACGAGCTCGCGACCCCCGCCTACCTCACCTTCTACGAGGAGGGCGAGATCCGGGTCGCGGAGATCGTCGACGGTCCCCGGGCGCCGCGGGTCGACCTCTGGGTGGGGATGGAGGACGCCGGCCACGCCACCGCCCTGGGCAAGTCCGTCCTGCGGGAACTGGACGACGGCGCCCGCAACGACTACCTCTCGCGGCACCCCCTCGCCGACCTCACCCCACGGACCGTGACGAGTTCCGTGGAGCTGCTCCGGCGACTCGACTCCTCGCCCGTGGCTCCGGCCGTCACGGACCTGGAGGAATACGCCCTCGGCACCGTCTGTGTCGCCGTGCCCGTCTACTGCGGGGAAACCCTGGGCGCGCTCGGCGTCTCGCTGCCGGCGGAGCGCGTCTCCCGGCTGGAGGAGGTCGTCACACGGCTCATCCCGACCGCAAACCGCGTCACGAGAAGTCTCTCGCTCACTATCTGAAATCCGTCTCCTTGTGAGGCCCGGCCGGAACGCGTTTCCTGGATGAAACGGACATACCGGGATCGTGATCCGGCACACAGGTGAGGACTGCGGACGAAACATGAGTCAGGCCCGAGACCATGCCGGCGCCCACAGGCCATCGCGGCCGATCAAGAGTCGTACAGCGCCCTTCAGGGCGTTCGCGCAGCGGCGCGCCACCTCGCAGCTCGCCGCCGGAGTACCCGTACTGCCCCTGCTGTTCGTATTCGTCATCGTGCTCGTCGACGTCGTCGGCGGAGCCGGCATGATCTGGCTCTCCCTGCTCGCGGCCGCCCCCGCACTGGCCGCCACGACCAACGGGCCGCGCGGAGTGCTCTGCATAGGCCTCCTCGCCGCCGTACTGGGGGCGAGGCTGGGCGTCAGGGACGGTGTGCCCCCCGGTGAACTGGCGGCGGTGCTGTCCGCGCTGACGGCCGTCACGCTGGCGAGCGGTCTGGCCAGCTCGCTGCGCGGACGCCGCGAGCGGGTCCTCGCCGCCGTCCGCTCGGTCGCGGAGGCCGCCCAGCACGCACTGCTCACGCCGATACCGGAGACCGTCGGCCCCTTCCGGGTGGCCGTCCGGTACAGCGCCGCCGCGGCGGAGGCCCGGATCGGCGGAGACCTCTACGCCCTGGTGTCCACCCCGTACGGCGTCCGGCTGATCGTCGGCGACGTGCGCGGCAAGGGACTGCCCGCCGTGGGCACCGCGGCGCTCGTGCTCGGCGTCTTCCGTGAGGCCGCCTACGACGAGCCCGATCTGCTCGCCGTCGTCGGCAGGATCGAGCGGAGCCTGGCGCGCAACCTCGGCGGCGACGACTTCGTCACGGCCGTGGTCGCCGGATACGGGCAGGCGGGGCATCTGGAGGTCGTCAACTGCGGCCACGCCCCTCCGCTGCTGGTGCGTGCGTCCGGAAGCGTCGTGGCGGTGGAGCCCACCCACCCGGCCCCGCCCCTCGGGCTGCGCGCCCTGTCGGGCGAGGTCCCGAGCCTCCAGGTGCTGCCCTTCGCCGACGGGGACCAGCTGCTGCTCTACACCGACGGGGTCACCGAGGCCCGCAACCACGATCGGGAGTTCTATCCGCTGGCCGAAGGGCTGGCGCGCCACATGTGCGACGAGCCGGCGCGCACCCTCGACGCGCTCCATGACGAGCTGCTGGCGTACGTGGGGGGCCGACTGCACGATGACGCCGCGCTGCTCCTGCTGCGCAAACCGGCCGCTTCCCGAACGGCCACCACCGGTCCGGTCGAGCCCGCTCCGGCCGCCTCTGACGCGGCGGCGTCCGCTCGGCTCGCGTCCCGTCCGCACGTGTCGGACAGGGCTGTGTCGGATCTGGTGGTCTCCCGTCCGACGGGTGCGGGTTCAGGGCGCTTCTGACCGCGCATCCGTACGACGCCGGTCACGTTCCTTGTCCGTGGGCCTCGTGGGCGTCCGGGGACGTGGGTGTCGAGTGACGGGTCCGGTTCGCCGGGAGGGGGTTCTGCGTAAGCGCGTGCCTTGAGGCACGCGCTCTCCTGTGCGACGGGTGCTGTTCACGCCGCGACGAGATCGGCCCACCGGGTCACTCCACCGGGGTGGAACCGTATGCCGTACCGGGTCGCCAGGGCCTTGACGATCTCCTCGCCGCGGCCGTGCTCGTCGGGGTCGATCCCTTCGAGGTCCTGCCCCGCGGCGCGCGCGGCACCCGCGTCGGTCACCTCGATCCGCAGGGTGTCGAATCCGTTGCCCCGGATCCAGGACAGCCGCAGCTCCGCCGGAGGCAGCGCGTGCACGATCGCGTTGGTGAGGAGTTCGGACACCACGAGCAGCGCGTCCTCGAAGATCCCCGGAGAGACGTTCCAGTCGGTGAGGACCGTACCGGCGCGGCGCCGGACCGCCGAGACGGCTCCGGCGACGGGCGGCAGGGGAAAGACGTACTCGACTGCCTCTCGAAGCTTCGACTCCCGAAGCCTCGTGTTGAGCTGTAGCGCCATTTCTTCTCCTCCGGGGTGAGCGCTGTCGGCCGGTGGCCGGAACCTCAGCGCGTTGCCGGGCCTCATCGCACGTTAAGGACCGAAATGAGGTGGGTCAATGAACGTCGGTCGGCATTACCGAACGCCGGATTCGATGCGGTTTCGAACGGCCTGTCCGCACCGTCAAGCGGACCCTCCGCGGCGGTAATAGGCTCGGATCATGGCCGGCCCAGTCCAGTCGATCGAACGGGCGGCCGCGATCTTGCGTCTGCTCGCCGGTGAGCCTCGCCGACTAGGGCTGGGCGAGGTGGCGGCCTCGCTCGGGCTGGCCAAGGGCACGGCCCACGGCATCCTGCGCACACTCCAGCACGTGGACTTCGTGGAACAGGACCCCGAGACCGGGAAGTACCAGCTCGGAGCCGCTCTGCTGCACCTCGGCACCAGTTACCTCGACATCAACGAGCTGCGGTCGCGCTCCATCAACTGGGCCGACGCGCTGGCCGCCCGCAGTGGGGAATCGGTCCGTCTGGGCACGCCCCTGGAGGGCATGGTCCTCGTCGTCCACCACGTGTTCCGGCCGGACGACACGCTCCAGACCCTCGACGTGGGCTCGCTGCTGCCGCTGCACGCCTCCTCGCTCGGCAAGGTCCTGCTGGCCTTCGGGGCGGTGACGGTCGAGCCGGTCCTGGAAGCCGGTCTGGAGGCCTACACCCGGCACACCCTGGTCACCCCGGAGCGGCTCACCCGGGCGCTGGCCGAGATCCGGGACCTCGGCTGGGGCGCCGAGGTCCAGGAGATGAGCATGGGCGAAGCCGGCATCGCGTCGCCGATCCGCGGGCACGGCGGACTGGTGGTCGGCGCGATCGGCCTGTCCGGCCCGGTCGAGAGGATCTGTGACGGTCACGGCCGTCCCCGGCCGAAGCTGGTCTCTCTTCTTCGGGAGGCCGCGCGAGCCGTCTCCAGAGAGCTGGGGGCAGCTCGCTGGTGATGCCGCCGTCCCACCGCCTCACCGACACATCGGAAGGCAGAACCCGATCATGGTTGAACGGTATGTAATGTCCATCGATCAGGGCACCAACTCCACCCGATGCATCCTGTTCGACCACCACGGGCGGTTGGTGTCGGTCGCCCAGCGCGAGCACCAGCAGCACTTCCCCCGCCCCGGCTGGGTCGAGCACGACGCGGTCGAGATCTGGCGCAATCTGCAGCGTGTCATCCCGGAGGCCCTTTCTGGCGAGGGTGTCGGCGCGGCGGAGGTGGCCGCCATCGGCCTCGCGAACCAGCGGGAGACGACGGTGGTCTGGGACCGGCGGACGGGCGTCCCGCTGGGCAGGGCGATCGTCTGGCAGGACACCCGCACGGCCCCGCTCGTCGACGACCTCAGGAACGACCCGGGGGACGACTTCTTCCTGGAGCGCTGCGGTCTGCCTCCGTCCACCTACTTCTCGGCGCTGCGGATCCGCTGGCTCTTCGACCACGTCAACGGGCTGGAGCGGCGCGCCAGGGACGGTGAGGTGCTGTTCGGCACGATGGAGAGCTGGCTGATCTGGAACCTCACCGGAGGGGTGGACGGCGGCCTGCACATCACGGACGCGACGAACGCCAGCCGCACCATGCTCATGAACATCCGCACCCTGGAGTGGGACCACGAGCTTCTCGCGTTCTTCGGGGTGCCCCGCCCCATGCTTCCGGAGATCCGGTCCTCCGCGGAGAACTACGGCGAGGCACGCGCACTTCTCCCCGGCGTCCGCATCACGGCCGCTCTGGGCGACCAGCAGGCCGCCCTGTTCGGACAGACCTGTTTCTCCCCGGGGGAGGCGAAGTGCACCTACGGAACGGGCAGCTTCCTGCTGCTCAACACCGGTACCGACGTCGTGCGGTCGCGGCACGGACTTCTCACCACCGTCGCCTACAAGATCGGGGACGAGCCTCCGGTCTACGCGCTGGAGGGTTCGATCGCGGTCACCGGCTCACTGGTCCAGTGGTTCCGTGACCGCCTGGGACTGATCAACAGCGCCCCGGAGATCGAGACCCTCGCGCGCACGGTCGAGGACAACGGCGGCTGCTACATCGTCCCCGCCTTCTCCGGTCTGTTCGCACCCCGGTGGCGCAGTGACGCGCGCGGGGTCATCGTCGGTCTGACCTCGTACATCACCCGGGGACATCTGGCCCGGGCCGTGCTGGAGGCCACCGGCTGGCAGACCCGGGAGGTCGTCGACGCCATGAACGCCGACTCCTCGGTGGCCCTGAAGCAGCTCAAGGTCGACGGCGGTATGACAGCGGACAACCTGCTCATGCAGTTCGTGGCCGACGTGCTGGACGTGCCCGTGGTGCGGCCCATGGTGTCCGAGACGGTGTCGCTGGGCGCCGCCTACGCCGCGGGCCTGGCCGCCGGATACTGGCCGGACCTGGAAATCCTGCGCCGCAACTGGCACCGCGCCGGCCAGTGGCTGCCGGACATGGACCCCGGGCGCCGTGCGGCGGAGTACGACAACTGGCAGCGGGCCGTCGAACGGTCGCTGGGGTGGATCAAACCACCGGGGTCCACTTGACGGCGGTCGGGCGGACGATGCCGGCAGCCGGCGCGGAACCCGCCGACTGCCGGCTCGCATCATTCACTGACTGCTGACTGCTGACTGCTGACTGCCGTCCGCCGGCCGGCTGTGCGGCGCGGTATGCCGACGGCCTGTGGCTACGCGGACTTCGGTGCCGCCTGCTGCACGACGTCGAAGGACCACAGCGTGGACCCGGCGGCCGCGGGCTTGGGGCGCTCGCCGCCCTCACCGGCGCCCTGGTGGGCGGCCTTCATGGGGCCCTCCATCCAGGTCTGGAAGGACGCCTCGTCGCGCCAGCGGGTGTAGACGAGGTAGCTGTCGGTGCCCTCGACCGGGCGGAGGAGTTCGAACCACTCGAAGCCGTCGGAGTTCTCCACGGCGTGGGCACGGGAGGCGAAGCGCTTCTCCAGGGTTTCCCGCTGCTCGGCGGGGACGGTCAGTACGTTGATCTTGACTACGCTCATGGCCTCATCCTGCCGCATTCCGAAACCGGCTTCGCCTTCACCACCTCGGTGTTGGCGTTCCGTCAGGTGCGTCCGTGTCCGACGTGGCGGTCGACAGGGTGGCGGGGGCGGCAGGGTGGCGGGGGCGTCGGGGTGGCAACTCGGGGCGCCCGCCCGTCAACTCGTCTGGTTCTCCCTGCGGGACGGCGCGGGGCCCGACCAGGACGCGAGGAAGTGGAGTGCCTCGTGGGAGTCGGACCCGGTGGCCGCGGTCATCACCATGAGCTGCTGGTCCTGGTCGCTGGCGCAGCCGAGCATCTCCCAGTCGACGGTGAGGGTTCCGACGACGGGGTGGACCAGCGTCTTGGTGCCGCAGGTCTTGTGCGCGACATCGTGCGCGGCCCACCATTTCCGGAAGTCAGGGTCCTTGACCGAGAGCTCGCCGACCAGGGCGGCCAGTCGGGGATCGTCCGGGTATTGCGCGGCGTCCATTCTGAGATAGGCCACACAGGTGCGGGCCGTAGTCTCCCAGTCGGTGAAGAGGCGGCGGACGTCCGGGTCGACGAAAGCCAGTCGCAGATAATTGCGTTCCGGTCGCGGTAGAGCGGTGAAATCCGTGATGAGGGCGGCGGCGAGTGAATTCCAGGCGAGAATGTCCATATGGCGTCCCAGGACCATGGCCGGGGCGTCGGTGAGCCGGTCGAGCACGCGCTGCACCTGCGGGCGGACACGCTGGGCGGCCTGTCGCGGAGCCCGGCCCCTGACCTTGGCGGCCAGTCCGCGCACGTAGGCGGTCTGGTCCTCGTCCAGCCGCAGAGCGCGTGCCAGCGCGGTCAGTACGGGCGCGGAGGCCTGGAACCGGCCCTGTTCCAGGCGGGTGTAGTAGTCGGCGCTGATCGCCGCCAGCTGGGCCACCTCCTCCCGGCGCAGCCCCGGCACCCGCCGCGGCGTTCCGAAGTCCGGGAGACCCACCTGGGCGGGGGTGAGCTCGGCGCGCCGGGCCTTGAGGAACTCACCGAGCTCGTTGCGCTGTGCGTCTGCGGTACCCATGGGCCCAGTGTCCCAGGTGACCGGTGTTCTGTGAGGGGGAAGAATCCTACCCAGGAAGAGGAATTCCCCGGAAAGGAATCACCCTTGTTCCGTCCTGCGTGAGGTGTGAGTGTGGACGACGAAAAGCACGAGGACCTGACGCGGGTATGACGCCACGCGTCGGAGAACAAGGAGAAATTTCGGAATGCAGCCTATCGCTGTGACATTCAAGAGCAATGGACTTTCCCTCTCCGGCAATCTTTTCCTCCCGGAGGATCACGCCGAGGGGGACCGGCGGCCCGCCGTGGTCACCTCGCATCCCTTCGGCGGGGTGAAGGAGCAGACGGCCGGTCTGTACGCGCGGAAGCTCGCCGCGGAAGGCTTCGTCACGCTGGCCTTCGACACCGCCCACCAGGGCGACAGCGAAGGAGAGCCGCGGGGCCTGGAGAACCCGTTCGCCCGGGCGGAGGACATCAGGAGCGCAGTGACCTATCTGAGCACGTGCGAGCAGGTCGACCCGGAGCGCATCGGCGCGCTGGGGATCTGTGCCTCCGGCGGCTACGTCCCCTTCGCGGCGACGACCGATCACCGGATCAGGGCGGTGGCCACCGTCAGCGCCGCGGACATCGGCGCCCTCTTCCGCGAAGGACTCGGCGGCGGGCAGGACCCCCAGGTGCTGGCCGACCTGCTGGACGCCTCGGCCCGGGCCCGTACCGCCGAAGCGGCGAGCGGCGTCTTCCGGTACGACCCCGTGGTGCCCGAGACGCCCCAAGAGGCCGAGGGCGCGCCCACGTTGTACCGGGAGGGAACCGACTACTACCGCACTCCGCGCGCCCAGCACCCGAACTCGGCCAACCGGTATCTGTTCCGCAGCGTGGACCAGATCGCGCAGTACTCCTCCTTCGACCTCATCCACCTCATCGCGCCCCGGCCGCTGTTGATGATCGCCGGAGCCGAGGCGGACACCGCGTACTTCAGCCGTGAGGCCGTCGAGAGGGCGCGGGAGCCGAAGGAGCTCTTCTGGGTCGAGGGCGCCACGCACATCGACCTCTACGACCAGGACGCGTACGTGCCGGCCGCCGTGGCGAAGCTGGCCCGCTTCTTCGGGGAGCACCTGGCGTCCGCCTGAGCCGACGCTCCGGGGGAACCGGCGGACACCATTCGGTGGGGATCTGCCTGCGTGGTCACCGGCCCGCGGGTCCCCGGGCGAGCGGTGCGATGAGCCGCGCCCGCCGAGGTGAGCGGACGGATGCGGGTGGCCGTGCGCACCGAGTCGGAGTTCCCGGGGACCGGCACCGGCCGCTCCTCCGGGTCACCGGTGGTGTTCCCCGGCTTCCTCCGATTTCCCTCCGGCTGCCGCTCCCGTCGAGCGGTGGCGCCCTCTGCCCGCCTCTCCGGTCGACCAATGGCGCCTACCGGCTCCTCCGGCCGACCGGTTCCGCCCGCGGCCCGGCCGGCCGCGCGGCCTCCGGCTCAGCGGCTCTCCGCCGGCTGGCCCGGCTGCCGGGCCGCCGCCGCGGACGCCCGCGCGGTGATGTCGGTGGCCGCGCGGGCGGCGCGTCCGGTCACCTTCCAGGCGACCATGCGCAGGGCGGTGGCCGGGGCCGGGGGGAACACGCCGAGCTGCCCGAGCATGGTGATGTCGTCCCGTACCGCTTCGTGTCCGACGACCTTGCCGTCCCGCAGGTCGAGCACGTGGATCTGTTCGAAGTCGATCTCGCGCCCGGTGGGAGGTATCGCCTGGTCGAGGGCGCCGTCGCGGAAACGGACGAACGGTCCGGTGTGCCGGCCCTGCATCCGCAGCCGTACCCAGACCTGCTCGTCGTTCCCGGCGATGCCGAGGACGGGGAAGCGCAGGTCGCTGAAGGCGGACCGCATCCACGCGCTCGAGGCGAGGACCCCCGCCGGTCCCGGGACCGAGCAGGCGGCCGGTGCCACGGCCGCTTCACGGTTGTGGAAGTCCTCGCCCACCACCTCGGCGGCCAGCGCCGGATCCCCGGTCTCGAGGATGCGGAAGAGCCCGTGGGCCAGGCCCGTGGTGTCCATGCCCATTGCGTCCGTACCTTTCGCCGGTTCTCACCGGCTGTGCGATCTGTGCGATCTGTGCGGCGACGTCAGTCGGCCCGTGGACGGAGACGGCGCGTGTTCCACGCCAGGGGTGCCCGCCGGGCGGTTATTGAGGTTACAACGCACCTAATGAATAGGGAAACCGTGTACTGACGCTGACTAGGATGTCCGGATGCCCTCCAAACGCCCCTATGTCTCTCCCTTGCGGGAACAGGCCGCCGCGCGGACGCGCGCGCTGATCCTGCAGCGCGCCGCCGAACTGTTCGCCGGACGCGGATACGGGCGGGTGACCGTCGCGGACATCGCGGCGGCGGCCGGTGTCGCCGCGAAGACGGTCTTCGCGAGTGCCGGCAGCAAGAGCGACATCCTGGACCGGATCGTCGACCAGGGCGTGGTCGACTCCGGCTACGAACAGGCCATGCGGCAGGTGGTCGCCCTGCGGACACCCGAAGCGGTGCTGGAGGCGCTGGCGCGCGGCACGCGCCTGGGCAACGAGGAGCAGTTCACGGTGCACGAGGCGATCCGCAAGGCGTTGCCCGTCCACGAGAACGGCGAGGCGCTGTGGGAGCGCGCCACCGCGGACTACCGGCTCGCGCTGCGCACCGCCGCCCGCCATCTGCACACCCTGACCCCGCCGCCTCCCGGCCCGGTGGACGAGACGGCCGATCTCCTGTGGTTCTGGTTCGGCCCGACCGGCTGGCGCACGCTGGTGGTCGAGAACGGCTGGACCTGGGACCGGGCCGAGGACGCGCTGCGCCGTACCGCGGTCGCCACCCTGTGCTCGGGCTGAGCCGCCGCGTGTCCGCCGCCGCCCGGCCCGGGCGCGGGGTTCGGACGCCGCCGCGGACGACCCTCGTGGGGCGACCGCCTCATGGGGCGACCGCCTCATGGGGCGACCGCCTCGTGGGGCGAGCGGGGCGCCGGTCAGGACGTACGGTGCGGGCCCGCCGCGGCGGCAAGACTCGGCTGGAGCCGGCGGGCCACATCGATGTGGTCGGCGGTCCAGACGATGCGGACCGCGGTCGCGGAGGGCCGCCCCCGGTCGTCGGTCAGGTCGCGGCGCAGGGACTCGACGAGCCGTCCCTCGGCCGTGGGGTTGCGGGGCAGCGGCTCCGGGACGGGAGCGGCCCCGCCCAAGGCGGCGGCCAGGTCCCGGTACCAGCCGGTCACATGGCCGGAGGCGTTCAGGATCACCAGTCGTGCCTCGGCCCGGTCGGTGCCGGTGTCCGCTTCGTCGGCGCGCTGCCACAGTTCCAGCACGGCGTCCCCGGCGAGGCGCAGTCCGACGATGCCGGTGACCAGCGTGGTCATGTCGGCGAGGGGGACCGGTTTGGCGCCGCGTTCGGCGAGGTAGCTGCGGAAGGCGTCGTCGAGCCGCCGTGCGGCGGCCGCCGCCGCACGGCCTTCGTCGAGCGGAGGGCCGGCCGCGGGCGCGGGGCCGGAACCGCACCTGCCCACGGCGTACGCCACCGTTCCGGCCAGATAGCGGGCGCTGTCCGTGTACGCCTCGGCGAGGGCGCGGTCGACGGCGGCCGTGGCACCGCGCGGCCAGAGGAACAGGGCCATCAGCACGCTCACGGCGCAGCCGACCGCCACGTCCTGGATCCGCAGCAGGACGATGTGCCAGTCGGGGTTCTGGCCGATGTTGAACAGGATGACGACGGTGACGGTGAAAGCGGCCTGGCCCGCCGCGAAGGAGATCGCGGCGGGGGCGATGCCGGCGACGAGCACGGCGAGAGGCAGCAGGATCCACAGCACGGTGCTGTGCTGACCGATGAGTTGCAGCAGCCCGGCCCCGATGACCGAACCCGCGAGGGTGCCCAGTACGGCGCGTATCGCGTTCTGGCCCGTGTTGAGGGCGTTCGAGCGCAGCACCGACAGCGTTCCCAGCAGGACCCAGAACGAGTGCTGGAGGCTGGTCAGGTTGGTGAGGGCGACCGCGATACCGAGACCGAGCGCGCCCCGCAGGCTGTTGTGCAGCCACACGGACTGCGGTCGGAGGTGCGCGGCGGCCCGCTCACGCGCCGAGACCAGCGGCTCGGTGAGCGTGCCGGGCTCCCGGCCGAGCAGGCGTTCGTGCCAGCTGCGGCGCTCGGCGGACGCGGCCAGGTCCACGTTGTTCGCGATCTGAAGCGTCGCGAACCCCAGTTCCTGCGCGCGGAAGGACAGATCCAGCACTCCGATGACCGGATGCACCCGGGAGGGCGTCGCCGTGCCCGCGTGGTGCCCGCTCAGTCTGCCGGTGGCGTCGCGCTCCATACCGGCCATGGCCGCACCCAGGTCGTCCGAGGCGGAGCGCAGCGCGTCCCGGGAGTTCATCGGGACGTCGAGCAGTCCGGCCGCCTCGTCCAGGACCCGCGCGGCGGCCCGTCGTACCGCGTGGGCGTCGGCCTCGCACGCCGGGCGCTCGTCGAGAGGGGGCGCGCTGTCGGCGAGGATGCCGCTGAGCCAGGTCAACTCGTCGACCAGGCGGACGATGGCACGCGAGCCGGTGGACAGGCCGGTGGGCCGATAGGGCGTGGTGTCGAAGACGCCGCGCAGGTCGGCGGCGGCGCCGGCGGCCCGCCGGGCGGTGAGCCGGCACTGGCCGATGCCCGGCGTGCCGGCGCCGCCCGCCAGCCAGGACGCGTCGGCGCGCAGCTGCTCCGCCGCCGCACGGCAGACCTTCGCCGCGGGCGCGCTGAGCGGGTCCGCGGCGGGCCGGGGCCACAGCAGGGAGACGGCGAGCAGAGCGGCGGCCGCCGCCAGCCCGGCACCGGCGAGCCGGTCGGGGAGCTGGGACAGCGGAGCGGGCGACGTCACCGGGAGGATGAACGCCAGCAGCAACGCGGTGGACGCACCCGCGAGGACGGAGCTGATGGCGCCCGCGAAGAGCACCACGAAGCCGATCACGACCATGACGGCGACGGCGAGCCAGATCCGGTGGGCGACGAGCGTGCCCAGGGAGATGAGGACGGCCCAGGCCACCGCGAGCCCGGCATGCGCCTGAAGCCGCTGCACCATGGGCCCGGTGAAGTCCACGAGCAGCAGCATCGAGAAGGAACCGAACGCCGCGTACGTCGCCGTCGCGGGCGACCCGATCACCTGGCCGCACAGTGCGAAGAGCGCGGGCATCACGATCGCGGTCCGTACGGCGCGGCGCGTGGCCGCCAGCTCGGGATCGTGGGCCCGCAGCCAGGACATGACGCGCCCGCGGATGAGACGGCCCGGACTTCGCACGCGCCGCACCTCCCGTCGCCGAGACAGTCCGCCTCAGCAAGTCTGACGGCTGTCCCGGGCGGCACGCCATGCGAAGGCGAAGGCGAAGGCGAAGGCGAACGCGGAGACGGCGACGTCACGCCAGGGGCCTCACCGGCCGGTGCGCCCGAGGACCCGCGTCAGTCAGTCGGTGCGCGTGCCGCTGAGGCGTTCCAGGAGAAGCCCCTCCCGGGTGGACCAGGGGCAGATGGTGACGCTGTCGACCCCACAGGTCTCCATGAGGGCTTCGGCGATCAGCGCTCCGGCCAGCGACTGCTCGGCGCGGTGCGGGGAGATCCCGGGCAGCCTGCCGCGCCGCTTCGGGGTCGAGGCGGCCAGCAGCGGAACCGTCGTCCGCAGCGCGGGCAGCGTCAGCCGCTGCGGCGTGCGGGGCGGCCGGTTCTTCCCGGCGGCCGCGAGCCGGGACAGCTGGGTGAAGGTCTTCGAACACGCCAGCACCTGCCCGCCGGGCTCCGCCCGGGGCAGGTCGGGGAGCGTGCTCAGCGAATTCCGCAGATGCTCTCGCAGTTCGGCCAGCCGGCGCTTGGACGGAGCGGTGCCGCCGGGGAGCCATTCACGGGTGACCGTGCGGGCCCCCAGCGGAAGCGACAACACGGTCCGGGGCTGCGCCGCCGTACCGGAGGCGATCTCCAGGGTGCCGCCGCCGATGTCGAGGACGAGCAGGGGACCGCCCGTGGGCGCCGCCCATCTGCGGGCGGCCGCGTACGCCAGCCGCGCTTCCTCCTCGCCGGGCAGCACCCGCAGACGGATGCCGGTGGTGTGTGCCACGCGGTCGATGACCTCGTCGCGGTTGGGCGCGTCCCGGATGACGGACGTGGCGAAGGCGAACACCTCGGGCAGTCGCAGCTGAGGGTCCGCCGAGGCGGCCTCCGTCACCGCCCGCTCGACGCTCCTGACCCCCGACCCGCGCAGCCGCCCGTCCGGGCCCAGGCTCTGATGGAGCCGCAGCCGCACCTTCCGGGAGAGGACAGGTTCCAGCGTCCCGCCCTTCGGCCGCCGCGCCACCGTCAGCAGCGCGCTGTGGCACCCCACGTCGAGGACCCCTGCCTGCCGCATACGCCTGCCTTCCCGCATCATGAGCTCTCCCCCCCCGGGGCCGGACCGCTTCCCGGCGGCCGTGACCGGGCCGGACAGCGGAGGGCGACGCCACGCGGATGCGGGCGCCACCTGGCCATCTTCTCACTGCCGGTTCCCACCATGATCCGGTGCACCGCCTCCGACCCTCGTTCGTACCCGGCCGACCCGGTCCGGGTGGAGGGGCGTCCGACCCGGTCAGGACGTGGTGCCGTGCCGACGGCCGACCGTGAAGGGCTCTCGGCGGCGTACGTCGTATGGCACGGCGCCGGTGCCGGTCGCGCGCACGGCGGCCCATGGTTCACCGACGTGAGGGCCGTCGAGGTGACGACCGTAAAGGTGACGACCGTCGACGAGGAGCGCGCGCGGAGCCGCGGCCCCTGGCGCGGGAACCTGAACTCCGTCCGGTTGTGCCGTACGTCCTTGTGATGCCCCGGGTACGACGTCGCAATGCCGCCGGACTCGTCGCAGTCGGCGGGTGAGCATCATCAAGTCCGCGAAATCGAGAGAGAGTTGAGCGAAGACATGACCGGGATGCTTGACGGCAGGGTGGCGCTCGTGACGGGCGGAAGCCGGGGGATCGGCGAGGCTGTGGCGCTCAGGCTGGCCGAGGACGGGGCCGACGTCGCGCTGACCTACCGGGACAGCGCAGACCGTGCGGCGGAGGTGGTCGGCCGGATCAGGGCCATGGGGCGCCGGGCCGAGGGCGTGCGGGCCGACAGCGCGGACCCGACGGCGGTGCGTGAGGCGGTGGACCGGGTCGCCGCGGAGTTCGGACGGCTCGACATCGTGGTCAACAACGCGGGCATCGGGGTGCTGGGTCCCGTCGAGGATCTGTCGCTCGAGGACGTCGACCGGGTCCTGCACATCAACGTACGGGCGCCGTTCGTCGCGTCGCAGGCGGCGGTCCGGTACATGACCGAAGGCGGCCGGATCATCAACATCGGCAGTTGCATGGCCGAGCGGGTCGCCTTCCCCGGCGGATCCCTGTACTCGACCAGCAAGACCGCGTTGACCGGCCTCACCAGAGCACTGGCCCGTGAGCTGGGCGCGCGGGGTATCACCGCCAACCTGGTCCACCCCGGCCCGACGGAGACGGACATGAACCCCTCCGACGGTCCGGGCGCCGACATGCAGAGGGGGCTGACCGCGCTCGGACACTACGGGCAGCCGTCGGACGTCGCCGCGACCGTGGCCCACCTCGCGGGCGACGCGGGCCGGTACGTCACCGGTGCCACCATCGCCGTGGACGGCGGGTTCGCGGCCTGAGTCCCGGGCGGCACGAGTCCTGGACCGACTGACTCCCGGGCGGCCTGAGTCCTGGACCGCCTGAGTTCCGGGTGGCCGGCGGCCCGGGCGTCTGCCGGCCACCCGCGACGAAGCGCCTGTGGGGCGAAGGTCAGACCAGGGGGTGTGCCGAGGCGAACGATCCATTGTGGTGCACGAGCGCCGTGGTCTCCGCCGTGGTCGCGCCCGAGTCGATCTCGCCGACCACCAGCAGGTGGTCGCCGACGGTCTGCCGGAGTGTGATCCGCGCGGAGAGCCACGCGGTGACACCGTCGAGTACGGGCAGCCCGTCCGCCTGGGCCCACCAGGGGACACCGGCGAAACGGTCGATGCCACTGCGGGCGAACCGGGTCGCCAGACCGGTGTTGGCCGTGCCGAGCACATGGACCGCGAACCGGTCCGCGCGGCGCGCGGCCGGGGTGCTGGAGGCTTCGAGGCCGACGCAGAAGGACACCAGGGCCGGCCGGAGCGAGACGGAGGTGAACGAGGTGGCGGTGAAGCCGACGGGGCCGGGGAAGGTGATCACCGTGACCCCGGCCGCGTGCCGGCGCAGGGTGTCGCGGAGAAGGTCCGCGCCGTCGGGAGCCACCGGCGGCGGCGCGTCGCGGTGCAAGGGGGCGGTCATGCCGTTTCCTTTCGGCGGGTCGGGGTGACGGGTCCGGTCCGCCCGGCAGGCCGGGCGGGGCGGCCCCCCCCCCCCCGGGGGGGGGCGCCCCCCCCCCCCCCCCCGGGCCGGGGGGGGGGGGGGGGGGGCCCCCCCCCCGCGACAACCAGAGCACGGCGCCCCCCACCATGTGGTGAGGGTT
>NZ_JBHWEL010000004.1:53157-106963 GCF_042734135.1 Streptomyces sp. NPDC059668
GTGCAGGGGGGGGGTCATGCGGTTTCCTGTGGGCGGGTGGGGGTGCCGGGTCCGGGCGGCGCGGCCGGCCGGGCGGCCCGCGCCCCACGGCGCGGGGTCGCGGCACCGGGCCGCCGGTGACGGTCACGGGCGGGGCGGGCGGTCACCACGCGCTCGACTCCACCGAGACGACGGGCACCAGCGAGTTGCGGACCGTTTCCAGGAACGTGACGACCTCGGCCGCCACCGAGCGGTGCTGCAGGTCGTTGAGGACGTCGTGGTGGGCGTCCCGGACCACCGCCAGACGGGAGCGCGACAGGGACTTCGCGGTGCGGGTGAGCGCGTCGAGGTCAGCGAGCGGATCGGCGTCGCCGACGAGGATCAGGCTGGGTACGCCGAGGTCGCCGCGGTGGGCCGCGTCGAGCAGCGCACCCGGCACCGCGACGGCGAGCGCGCCCCGCCGTGTCCCGGAGTCGGCGCTGAGGACTCCTCGATGGGCCGGGCAGGAGGTACGGACATCGAGTTCGTCGTCCCACGACCCCGACGCACCTCCTCCGATACCGGTGCTCCCGCTGCCGCCGGCGTCTCCCGTGCCGCCGGTGTCGGTGCCGCGTCCCGGCAGACCCGCGAGGACGACGGCCTCCGGCAGCCGGGCGAGCGGCGACCCCTCCCGGCCGAGGAGCGCGGCGAGGGCCACGGCGCCGGTGTCCGCCCCGACGAGGACGACAGGACGGACCACCCCGTCCTCGGCCCCGGCTCCTTCGACGGCCACGGCGAGCTCGGCGCCGAACCGCTCCAGCGAGCCGGTCAGGTCGTCGGCGTCGATCCGCGGGGCGTCGACGACACGGACGCGGTAGGCGTCGGCCGCGAGCCGTCTGCCGAACCGGGCGTAGGCGGCCCGGCTCTCTCCCCGGCCGGGCACCACGACGATCGTGCCGCGGGTCCGGAGGCCTTCGGGGCCGTAGTGGTCGGTGTACTGGGTCATCTCACGCTCCTGCGAGGTCGGGCACGGTCGCGGGCTTCCAGCCCAGGGCGGGCGCCACTTCGGTCGCGATGAGCTCAAGCGCCCGGATCGCGGCGTCGTGGTCGGGGACTGCGGGGTTGAACTGGGTGATCAGGTCGGTCGCGACCGGCAGCACCTTCTCCTCGCGCAGGGCTGCGGTGATCTCGTCGGGATGGCCGTAGAACGAGTGGAAGCGGCGCAGCGCCTCGTCCACGCTCAGGTCCTTGGGGAAGGCACCGCTCTCCCCGTGGCGCAGAGCCGCCCGGTGGACGTCGTCGCCGATCTGCTGAAGAGCCGTGCGTCTGTCCTTCGCCGGGAACACGAACCGGGACAGCCCGATCCGTGGCCGGCGCGGACGGTCCCAGGCGTCCAGGAACGCGTCCGCCCAGGGGCGTTGCACCTCGTCGGTGGCGGCGTCGAAGCCGTACGCCGCACGGTTGAGCAGGAGGTTCGAACCGCCGGCGGCGGCGTGCCGTGCGCCGGGCCCGCTGAAGACCCCCTGCCAGACACGGTCCGTGAAGTCGCCGGGCGTCGGCTGGATGCGGAAACCGGGTGTGCGCACCTCCTCGTGGCCCAGCGCCCGGCGCAGGACGCTCAGCTTCTCGCTGGTCAACTCGCGCTTGCGGGCGACGTCCTGGCCGAACGCGGCGTACTCCGTGTCGCTGTAGCCGCTGCCCACCCCGATCTCGACCCGGCCGCCGCTGAGCGTGTCGACGACGGCGACGTCCTCGGCGAGGCGGACCGGGTCCTCCAGCGGGAGGACGGTGATGGCGGTGCCGAGCCGGATCCGGGTGGTCCTCGCGGCGGCGTGCGCGAGGAACGTCCACGGCGAGGAGAGGCCGCCACCGCCGGCGGCCACATGGTGCTGGGCCACCCAGCCGGTGTCGAAGCCGAGTTCGTCGGCGACGACGAACAGTTCCTGCGCGTTCCGGTACGTCCGGGCCAGGTCGTCTCCGCGCCCTTGGACGTGGGTGAGGAAACCGAGTCTGAAGCGCGGTGTCGGGGAGGTCATGGTGCTCGCCTTTCAGGGATCGGACGGTGCCGTTCCCCGGTCGCGGGGGGGAGCGGAATCGATGGAGAGGTGACCGGGGCCGCGCACCGACCGACGGACCGACTGCCGGATTGACCGACCGACAGACCGACCGACAGACCGACCGGCGGACCGACCGACGGACCGGCCGGCCGTGCCCGCCGCGGCCCGTGAGGCCCCTCAGCCGTTCACGAGCTGGGGCTCGCGGGTGGTGTGACGGTTGGCGGGGACCGGCAGGCCGAGGTTGCCGCGCAGGGTGTCGGCCTCGTACTCGGTGCGGAACAGGCCCCGCTTCTGCAGGATCGGCACGACACCGTCGACGAAGAGGTCCAGGTCGTCGTTGTTGCGGAAGGCGAGGTTGATGCCGTCGAAGGTGCCCGCGGCGAACCACCGCTCGATGGTGTCGGCGACGGTCGTCGGCGCCCCGACGAACGGCGACCGGCGGAACTCGCTCACGGACTGCGCTACTTGACGAAGGGTCAAGTTCTCCGCCCTGGCACGTTCGATGAGTTTGGCCGCGCCGGTGCGGCCGCCCTTCTCGGCGAGGTGCGCGACGTCCGGGAACGGCGCGTCCAGGTCGTGCCCGCTGAAGTCGTAGGCACCGAAGGAACGGCCGAGGAGCGCGAGGTTGCGGTCGAAGTCGTTGTCCTCCTCGAAGATCTCCCGCTCGCGCCTGGTGGCCGCCTCGTCGGTGGAGGCGACGACCGGACCGCCGTGGATGAAGATCTTGATGTGCTCCGGGTCCCGGCCGTACGAGGCGGTACGCGACTTGATGTCGGCGTAGTACTCCTGGGCCTGCTGCAGGGTGCCGCCCGGCGCGTAGATGCCCTCGGCGACCCGCGCCGCGAGATCGCGCCCCTCCTCGGAGACGCCCGCCTGGAAGATCACCGGCTGGCCCTGCGGCGAGCGGGAGAGGTTGAGCGGGCCGGCGATCCTGAAGTGCTCGCCCTCGTGGTCGAGCGCGTGCAACTTGGCCGGGTCGAGGAAGACGCCGCGCTCCACGTCGGCCGGGAACGCGTCGTCCTCGTAGGAGTCCCACAGACCCCGGGCCACCTGGACGAACTCCAGCGCGCGGCCGTAGCGGGTGGTGTAGTCGAGGTGCTCGTCGAGCCCGAAGTTCCTGGACGTGCCGGTGTCGAAACTGGTGACGACGTTCCACCCGGCGCGGCCGCCGCTGATGTGGTCGAGCGAGGCGAACCGGCGGGCGAGGTTGAAGGGGGAGTTGTACGTCGAACTGGCCGTGCCCACCAGACCGATGTGCCGGGTGTGGGTGGCCACCGCCGACAGCAGGGTGAGCGGCTCCAGCCGGTTCAGATAGTGCGCCGGGTAGGTGGAGTTGATGAACTGGCTGTCGACGATGAAGAGGGCGTCGAAGAGCGCGTGTTCGGCCGCCTTGGCCTGCGCGATGTAGTAGTTGATGTCGATGCTCGCGTTCTTCGCGACGCGCGGGTCCTTCCACAGACCGTGCTGGCCGGGGCCGCCGACACCGTAAGGGTGCAGCGCGAGGTGAAGGGTGCGGGACATGGGTGTTCCTCTCCGTGCTTCTGACGTTCTGACGTTCTGACGTTCCGGGGTTCAGTGGTTCGCTTGTTCCGGAGATCGCTGGTCCGGGAGATCCCCGGTTCGGGGGATCCCCGGTTCCGTGGCTCCGGGTTCGGCGCCGCGCTCAGGCGTGCAGCAGGGCGCGCAGCGCGGCACGCTCCGCGCGGTCTGCCGAGGCCGCCCGCAGGGTGGGCGCGGAGCTGACGAGCAGGCGGGTGTAGGGGTGCCGCGGTCGGGTGATGACGTCCCGGGCGGCGCCGGCCTCGACCAGTTCGCCCTGGTAGAGCACGGCGATGCGGTCGGCGATCCCGGCGACGGACCCGAGGTCGTGCGAGATGAAGACGAGGGCCACGCCGGCGGCGCGGAGTTCCTTGAGGATCTGCAGGATCTGCACGCGGTTCGCGGAGTCCAGAGCGCTGACGGGCTCGTCGAGGATGACCAGCCGCGGCTCGGTGACCAGCGCCCGGGCCACCGCGACACGCTGCCGCTGGCCCCCGGAGAGCTCTCCGGGCAGCCGGTCGAGCAGTTCCTCGGAGAGGCGCACGCGGGCGAGGAAGGCGCGGGCCCTGCCGGCCGCCTCCTCCCGCCCGACGCCCCGCACGAGCAGCGGCTCGACGAGGGACTCCTCGACGGTGAGGTCGGGGTCGAGGCTGCGCAGCGGGTCCTGGAAGACGTACTGGACCACACCTCGGCGGCGCAGGCCGCGCCACTGGCGCGGGCCGTACGCGCTGACGTCCTCGCCGCCGATGACGATCCGGCCCGCCGAAGCGCGGACCAGACCGAGCACGGTACGGGCGAAGGTGGACTTGCCCGACCCCGTCTCGCCGATGATCCCGACGGTCTCGCCCGGCGCGACGCTCAGCGACACTCCGTGCAGGGCGCGACGACGCCGGCGGCGCAGGCCGTAGTGCACGTCCAGGCCGGTGACCTGGAGGACGGCGTCCGGGCGGGTGCCGGTGCCGGCGGACCCGTCCCGGGGGAGTGCGGCGGTCATGAGGCCTCCGTCGGCGTGAGGAACTTCTCCAGGCCGTACTGCTCGTGCTCGGCGATGAGCAACTGGGTGTATTCGTGCCGTGGCCGGCGGAGTACGGCCTCGGTCGGGCCGTGCTCCACGACCTCGCCCCGGCGCATGACGAGGACCTCGTCGCAGAGTTGGGCGACGACGGCCAGGTCGTGGGAGACGACCACCAGGGCGAGACCGGCACTTCGGCGCAGCTCGGCGAGCAGGTCGAGGATCTCGGCCTGGACCGTGACGTCGAGCGCCGTCGTGGCCTCGTCGGCGATGAGGACCCGCGGATCGGCGGCGATCGCCGCCGCGATCAGGACACGCTGGAGCATGCCTCCCGAGAGCTCGTGGGCGTACTGGCCGTAGACCAGCTCGGGGTCGCGCAACTGCACCGCCCGCAGCAGCTCGACGGCACGACGGCGCGCCTCCCGCCGCTTCAGCCCCTTCTTGACCCGGACGACCTCGGCGATCTGCGAGCCCACCCGGATCGAGGGGTTGAGGTAGGACGCCGGGTCCTGGAAGACCGCGCTGATCGTGGCACCACGCAGAACCGTCCACTGGTCGGCGGTCAGCGTCGCGATGTCGGTGCCCGCGATCTCGATCGAGCCGCTGGTCACCTCGAAGTGCGGGGGCAGGATGCCGAGCGCGGCGCGGCAGGTGAGGGTCTTTCCGCTGCCGGACTCGCCGACGATGCCGACGGCCCTGCCGGGGGTGAGGTCGAAGCTCACGCCGTGGACGATCTCGCGGCCGCCGGCCAGGTCACTGATGTGCATCCCGCGGACGGCGAGCACGGGCGCGGCCGGCGCACCCGTCGCGTCCGTGTCACCCGCCGCACCGCTCGTAGCGCCCGTGGCAGTCGTGGCAGTCGTGGCAGTCGTAGCAGTCGTAGCAGTCGTGGCGGTCGCATCCGTCGTACCGGCCGGGGCACCGTGGGTCCTCGCGCGGGCGGTGTTCTGGGACAGCGTCGTCATCACGCACCTCCGGTGGGAACGGCAGCGGACTTGTCGAGGCGGTTGGCGCGTGCCCTGCGGTTGTTGACGAACGCCCGGCCCGCCTCACCGGAGACGTCGCGGATCGCGTCGGCGAGCAGGTTGGCGGCCCAGACCGTCACCATGATCAGCAACGCGGGGGCGAGGGGCGCCCACGGCTGGTAGCTGAGGTAGCCGAGGTCCGACGCGAGCAGGCCGCCCCAGGTGGGTGCGGGAGGCTGGACCCCGATGCCCAGGAACGTCAGGCTCGACACGATGATGAAGCCGACGCCGATGGTCTGGGCGAACGCGACGGCGATCGGCGGGAGCACCTTGACCCACACATGGCGCCGTACGATCCAGCCGACCGAGGCGCCGGAGATCAGCGCGGCCTCCACGTACTGCGAGCGGGCGACGGCGAGCGTGGCGGCCCGGGCCACCCGGTAGAAGAGCGGGGAGACCAACGCGCCCGTGACGAACATGGCTTGGGTGATGCCGTTGCCGAGCAGCGCGATCACCGCCACCGCGAACAGCAGGAACGGCAGCGCGACCAGGGTGTCGGCCAGGCGCAGGGTGACCCACTCGAAGGCCCGGCCGAGGTAGACCGACAGGATGCCGGGGACCGCGCCGACCACCAGGGCCATCAGGGCGACTTCGAGCGAGCCGAGCACACTGACCCGGGAGCCGTCGAGCAGTCGGCTCAGCACGTCACGGCCGAGGTGGTCCGTGCCGAGCCAGTGGGCGCCCGACGCCGCCGCGAGTGTGTGGTCGCTGGTTGCCAGGGGATCCTGCGGGGCGATCAACGGCCCGAGGATCGCGAGCAGGGCGATCACGGTCAGGACGGCGACGGCGATCCGGCCGGACGCGAGTGAGAGGACGTGGCGCACCATGGTCATACCCCCCGCTGGGACGCCGGCGTCACACGCGCCAGCACCAGGTTGACGATCAGGTTGAACAGGACGACGAGGACGATCGACACCACGAGGACGCCCTGCACGGCCGGTACGTCGCCGGCCTGGGCGGAGTCGTTGGCGAACCTGCCGAAGCCCTGGAGTCCGAAGATCCACTCGGTGACGACGGAGGCCCCGACGAGCGCGGGGAACTTCAGACCGAGCGTCGCGAGCGCGGGCCCGATGCCGTTGCGCAGCACGTGCACGAGGAAGATGCGGCGTGTGCCGAGCCCCCGAACCACCGCACCCGTCACGTAGTTCTCCCGGTAGGCCGCGACGAGACTGCCGCGGAGCTGGCGGGCGACGTCCGCGACGACGTCGAAGCTCAGCGCGATCGCCGGGAGGGTGATGTGCGCGAGCCACGGGCCGATTCCCTGCCGGGCCGGGACGTAGCCGGCGGAGGGGAACACATGGAGCCCGACCGCGAAGACCGCGACCAGCACGATGCCGACGACGAAGGCCGGCATCACCGAGATGACGGTGACGAAGCCCGTGATCGCGCGGTCGACCCAGGTGGTGCGCCGCAGCGCCGCCACCGTCCCCAGGACGAAGCCGAGGAGTACGCCGATGACGAGCGCGAACGTCGCGACGGAGAGGCTCACTTCCAGACCCAGACCGATGAGCGTGGAGATGTCGGCCCCGTTGGTCCAGCTGGCGCCGAGCTGTCCGTGCAGGACACCGCTGAACCAGTCCCAGTACTGGACCAGGAAGGGCCGGTCGAGACCCCACTGGGACTCGACCCGGTGGATCGCCTCGGGAGTCGCCTCTTCGCCCAGCTGGATCCGCGCCGGGCTGAGTCCGCTCAGCGACCGCAGCGCGAACGTCACGAACGTCGCGACCAGGAAGACGGGCACGAAGATCGCGATCGACCGGGCGAGGGCGACCAGGACGCGGCCCAGAGTGTGCCGCACCCTGGTCACGGCGACCCCGCGACGGTGTGCGGGCGCGGCCCGTACCGCTGTCGTCGTCATGGAGTTGCCCCCTCTCTGTGTGGTGGACGGATGTCAGTTGCCGCTGGAGATGGTCACGCCGGTCCAGTCGATGTGGGCCGGGTTCTTCGGCAGGTCCGAGATCGACTTGCTCTTGGCGATCAGGTTCGGCTGCGAGTACGTGAAGACGAGGGCCTTGCTCTCCAGCCCCGCCCGGGTCGCCGCCTGTAGCACCTTGGCGTAGTCCGGCGCGTCCAGCGGGGTCTGGCGGACCTTGGCGACGGCGGCCTCGAAACCGGCGGGCTCGTAGGGCGAACTGAGGTTCAGCGGGCCGTTGGGACCGAAGTGGGCGGTGAGGGTCTGCGCCGCGGAGTCACGGCCGGTGGTCCCGTACAGCGAGAACTTCAGGTCCTTCGCGAAGAACGGGGTGGCCCAGTTCTTGTCGACCTTGATGGTGACGGTGATGCCGACCTTGGCGAGCTGCGACTGGACGATCTCGGCCTGCGGGTCGTCGGCGGGGATCACCAGGTCGAGCTTGATGTCGCCCGCCTTGTAACCCGCCTCCGCGAGCAGCTTCTTCGACTTCGCCGGATCGTAGGGGTGGTCGGCCTCGGACTTCGGGTCGTAGGCCACGTATCCCTTGGGGAAGGGCTGGTCGGTGACCTCGCCGTAGCCGAAGGTCAGCTTGTCCACGAACTCCTGACGGTTGATCGCGTGCCGCACCGCGTCGACGACCTTGTCGTTGTCGAACGGCGCCTTGTTGATGTTGAGGCTGATGTTCGAGGCGTTGAAGCCGGGCTGTACGAAGACGTCGAGGCCGGCCTTCTTCGCCGCCGACGCCTGACTCGGGGCGAGGTCGGCGAAGTTGTAGACGCCGGTCTGCAGTCCGGAGACGACCGTGGAGGCGTCCGGGGCGGAGGTCAGCTCCACGTTGTCGATGTGGATGTTCTTCGCGTCCCAGTAGTCGGGGTTCTTCCTGAGGACCGCCTTGGTCCCCGGTATCAGCTGCGTGACGGTGAACGGACCGGCGCCGACCGGGCTCTGGTCCAGCTTCGCGGGGTTCTTCGCCGCCTTCGGGCTGGCGATCTGCAGGACACGCTCACCGAGCAACTGAGGGATCTGGTAGTCGACCTGGGTCAGGTGCAGCACCGCGTCCAGTCCCTTGGCGTCCACCGACCTGATGGAGGTCAGGTCGCCGAAGAGCGCCGAGTTCTTCTGCTTCTGGGCCCGTTCGACGGCCGCCTTGACCGCGGCGGCGTCGACCGGCTGACCGTCGCTGAACTTCAGGCCGGGGCGCAGATGGAAGGTGATCTCGTCACCCTTCTTGTTGTACTCCCAGCTTCTGGCGAGGTCCGGAACGGCTTTGCCCGTCTCGTCCGTCCGGGTCAACGAGGCGTAGGTCAGAGCGAGTTCGCGGAACTGGGCACCGCTGCCCCCGACCACCGGGTCCCAGTGGGCGGGAAAGTAGGAGGACGTCCACTTCAAGGTGGCACCGCCACCCGCGGCGGCGGTGTCACCACCGCACGCGCTGAGGGCGGGCGTGAGCAGGGCGACGAAGGCGGCGGCGAGGGCGACGGTCCGCGGGACGCCGGTCCGCCGGACGGAAGGAGAAGCCGATCTGCGGCGCTGGGTGGTGAGTTGGGCAGGCATCGTTTTCTTCCTGTGGTGGGCCCCGGCCGGACCGCGGCGGAGGCCGGCGGTGCGCGACGGACGGAGCGGAAGCGGCGGGGGAGAGAGGGAGAAGGCGTCGGGCGAAGGGGCGGAGGCGGACGAACCGGGCGCGGGGCACGGCTCGCCGCCCGTACGCACCGTCGACGGGGACCCGGTGGGGCACACCGGGGGAGGCGACCGCGCACCTTCTGGGTGCGTGGCGCTCAGGGCAGGGGATGTCGGGGGCCCGTGAAGGCGGACCTGGAGACGGAGAAGGCGTGCGACGGTGCACGGATGCGCTGAGGCGGAGGCGCGGACGCAGGGGGACGGACGCGGCTCGGGCGAGTGGCGGGCGGCCGGTGCCGGGAGCGGCGGTCAGGCGCCTGCGGGCCGGGGGCGGCGGAAGGTCAGCGACAGAGTGCGCTGCTGGTGCGCCGCAGGTCCACGTAGCGGCACACCACACCGGGGTGCGTCGTGAGCATGCTGCACATCCTGGGGGCAGCCTCGACCGGCTGTCAATGGACACCAATTGGTGTCTCATTCGGCGGGACGGTCACTGATCGCAGATCAGAGGGCTGCCGTGCCGGGGGAGGTGTTCAGCGGCCGGTGGCGGGATGCGCCGCGGCCTCGTCGGGATGCAGCCACAGGGGGCCGTTGCCGGTGTCCACCCGCACGGCGTGCGCCGGCGGCCACGCGCCGTCCGTGAGCAGCAGCCGCTCGGGATCCGTCAGGCTCCGGTAGCGCTCCAGAGCGTCCGCCGGGGAGAGCGGCGCGGGGACCCGCAGCAGCCCGGGACGGAGCGCGTCGACGGCGGCGGCGTACTCCTCGAAGGGCCGCCAGCCGGGCACCGCGCGACACCCCGCGGGGGACCGGACCAGCAGGGTCGGCAACGCGTAGCGGCGCCCGCCGTCCGCGGTCTCCTTGGCCGCGCCGGGATGTGGTGACCCGCCGTCAGGCGTCAGCACCTCGGGGACCGGTCGCCGGGCCTCCGCCCGGTCGGCGCGCACCCGCTCCAGCACCGCCTCGGACGCGGCATCGGCCGTCAGCCGCCGCAGGTCGAGGCCCGGGGTACCCCGTACCGCGGACAGTGCCGGCGCGGTGGTGTCCGCCGGTTCCCCCAGGACGAAGACGGTCTCCCGCAGCCGTCGCAGCACCCGCTCGGCCACGTCACCGCCCTGCCGTTCGGCGGCCTTGGCGACCAGCGACGAGGGCCAGGAACTGGCCGCCACCCGGCTGAGCCGCACGGCGTGCGGGGCGTGGGTGTGCGCGCTGATCTCCTCGACGTAACGCGCGTACCAGGCGGTCTCCGCCGCCGGATCGGGCGGCGGGTCGTCGTCGTGGTCGAAGAGGATCGCGTACGCACGCCGCCAGCGCACCCGGCCGGCCAGCGCCGCCCGCAGCTTGCGGAAGACGGGCTCCGATCCCCAGGCCCAGGGACACAACGGGTCGGTGTACTCGACCACTTCGACCGTCGGAGGCACCGACGGGGCGGTCACGCGGCGCCCGTCCGGGCCAGCCCCTCGGCCGCGCCCTCGGGCAGCAACGACGTCAGGGTCACCCCGCCCAGGACCGCCGCGGCACGCGCTTCGACATCGCGCCACACACCCGGCAGCCCCGCCGCCGGACCGGGATAGTCGAGG
This sequence comes from Streptomyces sp. NPDC059668, assembly GCF_042734135.1. Lineage (NCBI taxonomy): Bacteria > Bacillati > Actinomycetota > Actinomycetes > Kitasatosporales > Streptomycetaceae > Streptomyces > Streptomyces sp. NPDC059668. The sequence continues at coordinate 63,855 of NZ_JBHWEL010000004.1, forward strand.
CCGTCCAGCGGTGCGCCGCGCAGGGTGATCAACTCGCCGTCCACGGCCCGCGCGACGTCCAGCAGGGTGATCTCCTCCGCGGGCCTGCCGAGCCAGTAACCGCCTTCGCAGCCGCGCTGGCTGCGCACCAGACCGGCTCTGCGCAGTTCTCCCACCACGGACTTCAGGAACCGGAACGGGATCTCCTGCGAAGAGGCGATGGCCTCGCAGGTGAGCGGGCGGGCGGGTTCACGGGCGAGTTCCAGCAGCGCCCGCATGGCGTAGTCCGCCTTCGCGGAAATATGCATGCGCACATCATGCCCGAGGAGTCTGCCGCGTGAGGGGGCCGAACGGGCCACGCTCCACATTGCGGGAACGTTGCCGCAGGTGAACGCCAATGGACACCTCTTGACATCCTTTTCCGGGCCGCTCTAGCGTCCCGGCCATGAGTGAGCCGTCGACGACCCCTGGTGAGGGCTTTCACCCTCATCTCCACGACACCGCGGGCCGCCCGGCGGCACCGTTGCGCACCCGTCTGCACCACATCCGGTCCGACTCCCTGGACGGTGACACCGCCCAGAGCGGCGGCATGCGCAGGTTCGCTGCCGTCAGCGGGAAGAACGTGGGTTCCGAGAAGCTGTGGATGGGCCAGACCCACGTGGCTCCCGCCACCTCCTCGTCCGACCACCATCACGGAGAGTCCGAGACCGCCATCTACGTGGTGAGCGGACATCCCGAGTTCGTCTTCCTCGACGACTCGGGAAGCGAGCCCGAGGAGGTGCGGCTGCGGACCTCCCCGGGTGACTACATCTTCGTCCCGCCGTTCGTGCCGCACCGGGAGGAGAACCCGGACCCCGACGACGAGGCGGTGGTCGTCATCGCCCGCAGCACCCAGGAGGCGATCGTGGTCAACCTTCCCCACCTGTACGCGCTTCCGGCCGAGGAGACGTGAACACCCGTCCAGGCGGCGGCAGTCCGGGCCCAGGGCGTGTTACGAAAGTCCCGCCTGCCTCGCGACGCCTAGCAGCACGTCCTGGGATCACCGCCCGGTGACACGCGCCAGGACGGAGGTGACCTGTTCGCGGACCGACTCCGAAGCCGCGGAGTGGAGTGCGCCGATGTCCGTGTGGTCCAAGGCGTGCAGCACCTGCGCGGGGTCCGTGTCGCACGCGACGCTCTCGCACAGGACCTCGTAGCCGTCACGGACCGCGACCCGCAGACGGTGGTGTCCGTCGTCGTCGGCGTGCACGGCGGTGGCGACGACGAGGGGCGGCGGTCCGCCCGTCTCACCGGACGCCTTGTGGTAGCCGCTGACCCTCGGTTCACGCCAGTGGAGGCCGAGCAGGAGATGGCGCTTGGCGATCACCTCGGCGAGGTCCGTCTCGTAGACCCTGTCCGGTTCCAGCACCGTCGCACCGGCGTCCAGGACGAGGGCGGCCGGCAGCAGGCAACGCAGCGTGCTGCCCACGAGATTGCCTCCCACGGTGGCCGTCCGGCGGACGGCTCCGGTCCCCACCGAGCCCGCCGCCCGCCGCAGCACCTCCGGCACACGGTCGTCGATCCGGTTCAGCACCACGGCGGAACCCAGCGACCCGGGCCCGATCGCGTTGGCCTCCGGCAGGTTACGCAGCGACATGGCCCGCTCGGGGAAGCCGTCCCGCTGCCAGGAGGCCCAGACCAGTGTCGCGCCGCCTATCGGCTCCGCCCCCTCGGCCATGTACTCCTGCGCTTCGGACACGGACGTGGGCAGACGCAGCAGCATGGCAGCCGACCCTGCTTTCCTGGGGAGTTGGCGATGGTGGCACGCGGCAGCCCGGTCGTACGAGCGCCGGCATCTGCGCATTCTCCCCACGGATGCGGGGGCGCATGCAGGGCTCATCGTTTCACCTCGCGTGCTTCTCGCACACAGGCTCACGGCAGACCTGGCCGTCGTCCCGGACGGCCGGTGCGGCATGTTCGCGGGCACCACGCCCGGAGGCCGGAGCCGCGTGACCCACTGCGGCTCCGGCCTCTTTCCCTTCCCTGTGGACGGGTCCTGTCGGTGCGTCGGGACTACGGGTGCAGCACGACCTTCGTGTAGCCCTCGATCCGCTTGTCGAACTTGTCGTACGCCGACGGCGCCTGGTCCAGGGGCATCTCGTGGGAGACGACGAAGCTGGGCTTCGCCCGGCCGTCGATGATCATGTCGCGCAGGAAGCGGTTGTAGCGCTTCACGTTGCACTGCCCCGTCCCGATCCGCAGGCCCTTCTCGAAGAGCTTGCCGATCGCCACCAGGAGCATGCCGTGTTTGGCCTGCTCGTCCGGACCGCCGGGGTCGGACGGGACGTAGAGCCCGGGTACGCCGACCGCTCCGGTCGCCCGGACCGTGCCCACGAGCGAGTTGAGGACGGTCGCCGGCTCCTCGCGTTCCGTGCCGTGCGCCGTGGCCTGGTAGCCGACGGCGTCCACGCCCTTGTCGGTGCCGATGCCCTCCGTCCGGTCCTTGATCTGCTCGACCGGGTCGCCCTCGGCGAAGTTGATCGGAACCGCGCCCATCTCCTCGGCCTTCTGCAGTCGTTCGGCGATGCGGTCGACGACGAACACCTTCCTCGCACCACGGATCAGCGCCGAGTACGCGGCCATCAGTCCGACCGGTCCTCCGCCGTACACCGCGACGCTCTCGCCGGGCCGGACCTGGGCCAGTTCGCAGCCGTGGTATCCGGTGGGGAAGATGTCGGCCAGCAGGATGAAGTCGGTCTCGTGTTCCTCTCCCGGAGGCAGCTTCAGGCAGTTGAAGTCGGCGTAGGGGACGCGAAGATAATCGGCCTGACCACCCTTGTACGGTCCCATGGCGACATAGCCGTAAGCGCCGCCCGCGAAACCGGGATTGACGGTGAGACAGTATCCGGTGAATCCCTCGACGCAGTTGGTGCAGAAACCACAGGCGACGTTGAAGGGCATGACCACACGGTCGCCCTTCTTGAGCGCGGTGACGCCCTGGCCGATCTCCTCGATGATTCCCATGTTCTCGTGGCCGAAGACGATGCCGGGCTCGGCAGCGGTGCGGCCCTCGTACATATGCAGGTCCGAGCCGCATATCGCGGTGGAGGTGATGCGTACGATCGCGTCGTTCGGGTGCTGGATGCTGGGCCTTTCAACATCTTCGACCGCCACGGTGAACGGTCCCTTGTACACAACGGCCTTCATGGCTGTTTACCTCCGTCGGGAATTACGCGTCCGGTTGTCACACCCCCGCCGCCCCGCCGCTTCATCGCGTGACCCATCTCTCATGATTGTCCGGTCTGCCCGATCGGACAAGCCGGTAATGTCGGCAGGAATGGCATTCCGCTGCCGTAGCGGGAGAATGGAAAGGGAGAGCGAAAGGTGTCAGCACAGAGACTCGGGACCCTGCTTGTCCCCGTACCCGGACTGTCCGGCACCACGTACCCTCCCGGGACGACGGTGACTGTCCGCGGTCGTGGCGCCACGGTCGACGCCTTCGTCAACGGTGACTGGCTTCCCCTGTCGTGGTGGGAGTTCTCCGACGGCCTCCGCGAGGACATCGCCGACCGCTGATCCCGGCCACCGCCGGTGTCGCCGTCCGCCGACGTCCTCGCGTCGTCCGGGTGTCCCTACCCCCGTGTCACCCCCTCTCGTGTGACCCCATGCGGGGGTTCCCCGCGCGTCCTGCCGAACCCGCGCGCATCCTTGTCGCCGTCGGCCCGCCCGTCTCACCGCACCGGTGTGGACCCGCCGCGGATCTCCCCCCGCTCGTCGCCGGCCGAGGTGCCCGCCACCGCTTCGTCCGAGGTGTCGGCCCGAGGGCGCGAACCGGCGTCGTGGCCGGCGGGGACGACCGTGTCGGGTGTCAACGGCGACGGTTCGACGCGCAACAGCCTCGCGATCCCGGCGGGCAGCCACCAGTTGTACTTGCCGAACAACGACACCATCGCCGGGACCAGCAGCGCCCGCACCACGGTGGCGTCCAGCAGGATGCCCGCGCCCAGAGCGGTGGCCAGCACCTTGATGTCGGTACCGGGAGCGGCGGCCAGCGCGGCGAACGCGAAGAACAGGATCAGCGCGGCCGAGGTGACCAGCCGCCCGGTGCGGCCCAGACCGTGCTCCACCGCGTACGACGTCGAACCGGTGCGGTCGTACTCCTCCCGCATCCGGGCCAGGATGAACACCTCGTAGTCCATGGACAGCCCGAACAGGAACGCGAAGATCAGGACCGGCAGCCAGAAGGTCAGCGCGCCGGTCGCCGCGATCCCGAACACCGCCTGTGAACCGTGTCCGTCCTGCCAGAACCAGGTGACCAGCCCGAACACCGCTGCCACGCTGGCCAGATTGAGCAGTACCGCCTTGAGCGGCAGCAGCAGCGAGCGGAACGTGCGGACCAGCAGTACGAAGGTGACCAGGGCGATCAGGCCCAGGACGTACGGAAAGTCGTCGAAGACCGCCCGCTGGTAGTCGAGGACGACGGCGCCCCGGCCGGCCACGCCGACGTACCCCGGCAGATCCCTCGTCGCGTGCCGGACCGCGCTCACCACGGCCACACTGGTGGTGTCCACCGTCTCGCGCTCGGGCACCACGACCACCTCGGCGACACCGGTCCGCGCGGCCGGGGCGACGACCGCCATCCGGACGCCGTCCACCCGTTCCGCCGCCGCGGCGACCGCGGTGGCGTCCGTGCCCGACCGCACCAGCAACGCCATCGGCGTCAGCACCCCGTCACCCACCCCGCCCGTACGGAGCGCCGCCAGCGTGTCGTGGGCGACACCGTCGCGGGCCAGGGAGTCGGAACCGGACTGGCCGATCTGTAGCCCGAAGACCGGGACGACGGCCAGCGCGAGCGCGCCACAGGCGACCCCGGCCGCGGCCCAGCGGTACCGCACGACCCCCCGCGCCCAGGCCGACCAGGCCCGGGAGACGTGCCCCTCCCTCCGGATCCGCGGCCGGTCGACGCGCGGGCCCACCAGGCTCAGCAGGACCGGCAGCAGGGTGAGCACGACCAGGGTGCTGATCACCGGGATCACCATGCCGCCGAAGCCCATGCTCCTGATCAGGGGCACGTCGACCACGACCAGCGCGACCAGGCTGATCGCCACGGTGATCCCGGAGGCGAGCACCGCCCGTCCCGCCGTCGTCACCGCCGTGACCACCGCCTCGTCGTTCGACCGGCCGCGGGCCCGCTCCTCGCGCCAGCGGGAGACCACCAGCAGGGAGTAGTCGATCGCCACGCCCAGTCCGACGAGCGCGATCAGGAACTGCACCACGAAGGACACGTCGGTGAACGTGGTCAGGCCGAGGACGACCAGGAACGTCGCCAGGATCGACACGCCCGCGATCAGCAGCGGCACCAGGGCGAGGAACGACGCGAACACGAAGGCCAGCACCAGCAGCGCGCCCGACGCGCCGGCCAGCGTCTCGCCCAGCACGCTGAGCCCCTTGTCTCCGCCGGCGTCACTGCCGGCGGAGAGCTGGTTGTAGCCGGTGACGGCGGCGGTCAGACCCCGCTCCCGCGCCGCCGCCCGGACCGTTCGGTCCACCCGGTCGGCGAGCGGGTCATCGAAGCCCGTCGGCTGCGGTCCGTAGACGAGCAGGAACGTACTGTGCCCGCCCCCGGTCAGGAAGCCCGGGTCACCGGTTCCGCCGTAGTCGAGCACTTGGACGCCGCCCATCGCGCGGAGCCGCTCCGCGACGGCGGTGACGTCCGCGCGGGCGATCCTGCGGCCCGCCGGTGCGGTGAGCACCGGCAGGTACCCCAGGTCGGCCGAGACACCGTAGGTGCGGGCCAGCGCGGCCTGGGTCTCGGAACCCTCCTGGCCCGGCAGTGAGAAGTCCGACGACAGCCGGTCCGGCAGCCGCCCGGCGGCGGTGCCCCCGGCCAGCAGGACGACCAGCCAGAAACCGAGCACCCACCGGCGGTGGCGCAGCATGAAGTGCGCGAATGTCTGCACGGGGATCTCCTCAGCGGCTGGTCTGGAAGGTGGCCATCATCGCCATGTCCTCGTGTTCGAGGTTGTGGCAGTGCAGCAGGTAGCGGCCCGCGTAGTCGTCGAACCGCACGGCCACGTCGGCGTACTGCTTGGGCCGGAGGTCGATGGTGTCCTTCCACCCGTGGTCGGTCCGATCCGGCGGCCCGCCGTTGCGGGAGAGCACCTGGAAGGGCGACAGGTGGATGTGCACGGGGTGGTAGGCGTCGGTGGCCAGGCGCCAGACCTCCACCTCCCCGAGCCGGGGGGCCGCGTCCACGCGCCGAGGGTCGAAGGCACGGCCGTTGACGACCCAGCCGGCCGCGTCCGACCCCATGCCCGTCACCCGGCCCTTGCGGAACATCCACGGCCGTCTCGTCGCCGAGGCGGTCGGCAGCGGCTCGATGGTGGAGAGCCGAGCGGGTATCCGGCTGTCGTCGGCCGCCTTGCGGGCGACGACGAACCGCATGATCTCCCCGGTCCCGCCCCGTCCCGCCCGGTTGGTGAGCGTCACCTTGGTGCCGACCGGCCAGCCCGAGAAGTCGACGACCACGTCGAACCGCTCCGCCGGTGCGATCGGAAGGGTGGTGTGCCGCAGCGGCGCCGCGAGCAACCCCTGGTCCGACCCGATCTGGGTGAACGCCCCGCCGCTTCGGGGCGCGGGGTCGAGGGCCAGCTCGTAGCGACGGGCGTTGGAGGCGTTGAGGATGCGGAACCGGTAGCGGACCGCGTCGACCTCCAGCTCCGGCCAGGGCGCCCCGTTGACGAGGATGACGTCACCGGCCGCCCCGGCCATGTGGTCCGCGTCCACGCCCGCCATGCTGATCAGGCGCGGATCCATGGCGGGGTAGCGCAACGCGCCGTCCGCGTCGAACGCGCGGTCGGCGATCATCAGCGGGATGTCGCGATCCGCGCGCGGCAGCGGCAGGGCCTGCTCCTCGTCGTCGGTCACCAGCAGGAAGCCCGCCAGTCCGCGCCAGACCTGGGGACCGGTGAAGCCCATGCGATGGTCGTGGTACCAGAGCGTCGCGGCCCGTTGGTCGAGGGGATACGTGTAGTCGCGGGTGCCGGTGCTGGCCACGCCGCCGACAGCCTGCCCCGCGAACCGCGCGCCGCCGACGGCGGGCAGCACGAGATCGGTCGGGAAGCCGTCGCTCTCGGGCGGGGTGTGCCCGCCGTGCAGATGCACGACGGTCGGCACGTCGAGCTGGTTGCGGTAGTGCAGCACGGTCCTGCGTCCGCGCCGCGCCGCGATGGTCGGACCCGGGAAGATCCCGTCGTACCCCATGACGGCCGTGCGCAGGCCGGGCAGGATCTCCACGCGCGCCTCCCGCGCGGTGAGTTCGTAGTGGTCGGTGCCCGCGGTGGTGCGCGCGGGGCGCATCACCGGAGGGACCGGCAGCGGTGTGCTGAAGCGTTCGGGCAGCTCGGCGGCGGACGTCAGCGTCCGGCCGCCGAATTCGCCGCCGGTCGCGCCGGCGCCCGACTCCGACCCCGGTGACTTGCAGCCGCCGAGCGTGCCCAGCGTCCCGGCGCCGCTGAGCGCGGCCGCGGTACGGAGGAAACGTCGTCGGTCAAGTCCCGCTGACAGCCCTGGTAGTTCGGTCATGGCGCAGACGATCGGGGATGGGTGCCGTCATCGACGTCGTTCGGACGCGGTGGATCCGGCATACCGCGGACGCAGTAGCCCGGTACGTCGCTCCGTACCGCGACCGGACGACGGCGCCGCGGACGGCCCTCCGATACCGTGCGGCCATGGCTGATGACCCGTTATCCCGGATGCGTGGACGCGCCGCATCCCATCCGCAGGGCGTGGACACGGTGTTCGGCCTCGTGGTCGTCTGCGCGACCCTGTTCGCGGTGCGCTTCGGGCCCTCGGGCCGTGCGCTCGGCGCGGAGGATCTCGTCGCGGGCTCGCTGGCCTGCGTACTGATAGCCACCCGGAGGCGGTGGCCGCTGCCCGTCTTCTGCGTGGTCACGGTGGTCAGCGCGGCGTTCAACCTGCACGCGGCGCTCGTCGCCCCGCTGCTCGCCACGAGCGTGATCTGCACCTACACAATCGCCTCCAGGACCAGCCGGAGGGTCGCCCTGGTGACCGGGGCGATCACCATCGCGACGGTGTACGCCGCGGTCGTCGTCGGAGCCGGCCGCAGCTGGACCGATCCCCAGAACGCCGCGATCGTGGCCTGGGGCGGCCTCGCCGTCGCGGTCGGCGGCGCGGTACGCAGCCGCCAGGGGGACCTGACCGCCGTCGAGGAACGCGCCCGGCACGCGGAGCGCGACCGCGACGAGGAGGCCCGGCGCCGGGTCGTGGAGGAGCGGCTGCGCATCGCCCGGGACCTGCACGACGTGGTCGCGCACCACATCGCCGTCATCAACGTGCAGGTCGGCGTCGCCACCGCCCTGCTCCGGGAGGAACCCGCCGGAGCCGAGGAAGCGCTGGCCCACGTCCGGCAGGCCGCTCGCACCGTACTCGCGGATCTCTCCAGCGTGCTGGACGTGCTGCGCTCCGGGGAACCGGGGCACGCGACCGAGCCACCACCGGGCCTGAGCCGTCTGGCGTCGATGCTGGACGCGCTCGGCGCCGCCGGACTGCGGATCGAGCACCGGCAGGAGGGCGAGGCCCGCCCCCTGCCGTCCGCGGTCGACCTCGCCGCGTACCGCATCGTCCAGGAGTCCCTGACCAACGCCCACAAGCACGGCAGCGAACCGTCCGCGCGACTGCGGCTCCGCTACACCCCGGCGGGCCTCGGAATCGTCGTCGAGAACGCCGCGGCCCACCGCAGGCCGGACGCCCACGGCACCGGGCACGGCCTCATCGGCCTGCGGGAGCGCGTCAGTTCGGTCGGCGGGACGGTACGCACCGGACGAGACGACGACGGCCGCTTCACCGTCAGCGCCTTCCTTCCCGCGGCTGTCGAACCCGTCGACCGCCCCGCCCGGCAGGAGGCCCGCACATGACGATCAGAGTGCTGCTCGCCGACGACCAGACGCTCATCCGGGCCGGATTCAGGGTCCTGGTCGAGCGCGCGCCCGACCTGGAAGTGGTGGGTGAGGCGACCAACGGCCGCGAGGCGGTCGAACTCGCCGCGACCAGCCGAGCCGACGTCGTCCTCATGGACATCCGGATGCCGGAGCTGGACGGCATCGAGGCGACCCGGCTGATCACCGAGGACGAAGGCCTGGCCGGGGTACGGGTGTTGATCCTGACCACCTTCGAACTCGACGAGAACGTGCTGCGTGCCCTGCGCGCCGGCGCCAGTGGATTCCTCAGCAAGAGCGTCGAACCCGGGGACCTCCAGGAAGCCATCCGCGTCGTCGCCGGCGGCGAGGCGCTGCTGTCGCCGAAGGCCACACGCGGCCTCATCGCCCGGTTCCTCGACGAGCCGACCCCCGGGCCGCTGCCCAGTCCGGTGCGGCTCGACGGCCTCACCGAGCGGGAGCGCGAGACGATGGCCCTGGTCGCCGCCGGGCTCTCCAACGACGAGATCGGCGAGCGCCTGTACGTCTCCCCGCTGACCGCCAAGACACATGTCAACCGGGCGATGATGAAGCTCGGCGCGCGCGACCGCGCCCAACTCGTCGTCTTCGCCTATCAGAGCGGCCTGGTCCGGGCCGGCGACCTGCCCGTCCAGTGACCGCGACGAGGACCGCTCCGCGACGGTGGGCGCACGGCCGGCCCGGACCGGTTCGCGCGAACCCGGCCCCGCGCACACCCTGAGCCCGTGGCCCGCCACGAGGGCGGACCACGGGCCTGCGGTCAGGTGTTCAACGGCCCCGAGGGTCCGTCAGGGGAACTGAGTGATCTTGGACGGGACGGTGTCAGTCCCCGAGGTGGGTGCGCCCGTGTTGTTGATGACGTGGGCGTACTGACCCTTGCCGCCGAGCGAGATCACCAGGATGTCGTGCATCTTGATGCCCGTCTTGACGGGGACCTGGAAGCCGTGTTGCTGGACGATCGTCGGATCGGACGTGAAGTTGCAGTAACTGCCCAGACCCCAGGCCTCGTGGACGTTGACACTGTCCGCGACCTTGTAGGCGGCGTAGCCGACGATGCCGTCATGGGTGACGGCGGCGGCGTTCGGCACGTCGTAGGCCTTCTCGTTCTGGAAGAAGATCGTCCGGCCGCGTTCGCCGTTCCAGAGCACGTCGTACTTGTTGAAGTGCTCCACGAACAGACCGGTGGTGAGGACGTCGTCGCCGTTCACCACCAGACCGTAGTCGGCCCGGTTCGTCTCCCAGCCGACCCCGGTGCCGTGGTCGGCGCGCCAGAGCCAGGTGTGGTCGATGATGGCGTCGTCGCTGTTGACGACCACGGAGTTGGTGGCCAGGCCGGGCCCCGCACCGCCGATACGGACGAACACGTCCTGCATGGTCGTCGGGTTGGCGGCGTGGTCGGCCGAGCTGCCCGCCGGGCCGATCTGCAGCAGCGTGTCGGACCTGGTGGAGCCCGCGTCGATGAGGAACCCGGCCAGCCGGACGCCGTCGACGTCGGCGACGTGCATGGCGTCGACGCCGTTGTCGGGAACGATGGTGGCCAGTCCCAGCCCGAGCACCACCGTGTTGGCGCGGTTCACGTTGATGGTCTGGTCGAGGTGGTACACGCCCGGCGTGAAGAGCAGGTTGAGGCCCTGGGCGAGCGCCGTGTTGATGGTCGCGGCGGTCGCGCCGGGCTTGACGACGTAGAACTGGTCCAGCGGCAGCGAGGTGCCGCCGGCGTTGGCGGGCCAGGACACACCGCGGGCGTTGGTCCGCTTGCCGGGCACGAACACCTTGTAGGTGTTGCCGTCCATGTACAGGAACGGCTTCTCGCGGGAGACCGGTGTGTTGTCCAGGGTGGTGTACGGGCCGCTGTCGAAGTTGGTCGCCGGCGCGCCCTGGACACCGGAGAACGTCATGTTCCAGACGCCGTTCGTCCAGCCGCCGACCGAGCTGTCACGGGTGTACCATTGCTGCTGCGAGTAGGGGCCGACCGTGCCGTCGATCTTCGAGTCGGCGATGTAGCCGCCGGACGCCCAGCCGTAGCCGTTCGGGGCGAGGTTGAGTCCGCCCTGGACGTGGATACGGCGGAACGGCGCCGCCTGGGCGACCGCCCAGCGGTCGGTGCCGTTGACGGGCCTGATGGCGAGGTTCTCCGCCGAACGCCAGAAGTTCTGGGTGGCGTTGCCGTTGAACCAGCCGGCGTCCACGGTGATGTCGCCGTTGATCTGCGTGTCGTCGGGGTTGAGTCCGAGCCCGGAGATCGAGGTGTAGAAGCCGAGTTGCGCGTTGATGCCGTTGTAGGTGCCCGGCTTCAGCAGGAACTGGTAACGGCCGGACCCGAACTGGCTGGTCTCCTGCTGGGCGAAGACCTGGTCGAACTTGCCCTGCAGATTGGGGGTGCTGGGATCCACGACGATGACGTTGGGACCGAGGTCCCCGCCGCCCTCGACCGGCGGAGTGCCGGTGGAGCCGGTGTGGACGGCGACCTCCCAGAGCGAGTAGCCGTAGGCGGTGCCGCGGACGGTCCCGTTGACGCGGAGGTAGCGGCCCGAGCCGGTGACGTCGTACGAGGCCGTGCCGCCGGTCCCGTTGGTGACGGACTTCAGGGTCGTCCAGTCCTGGCCGTTGGCCGAGGACTGGATGGTGAACTCCTTGCCGTACGCGGCCTCCCAGTTGAGGTCGACCTTGCAGATGTCCTGGACCGAGCCCAGGTCCACCTGGAGCCACTGCGGGTCGGAGGCGGCCGAGGACCAGCGGGTGCCGGTGTTGTCGTCGAAGGCGCTGGAGGCGGGTGTGCCGGCGTTCTCCGTGGAAGACGCGGTGGCCGGCCTGCCCTTGGCGGCGTTGGCGGTGCCGCAGTTCCCGGTGGGGGGAGTGCCGGTATCGCTGGTGCCGAAGACCTGGAACTCCCAGAGCGAGTAACCGTACTGGGTCGCCCGGGTGACGCCGCTCATCCGCACGTAGCGGCCGTGGCCGGCCACGTCGAGGGTGTCGGTTCCGCCGTCGCCGCCGGTGACGGACTTGATGTCGGTCCAGGAGTTCCCGTTGTCGGACACCTGGATCTTGTAGTCCTTGCCGTAGGCCGTCTCCCAGTTGAGGACGACCTTGCTGAGACTGGCGGCTGCGCCGAGGTCGACCTGGAGCCACTGCGTGTCGGAGGCGGCCGAGGACCAGCGGGTGCCGGTGTTGCCGTCGACGGCGTTCGCGGCGGGCGTTCCGGCGTTCTCGTCGGAGGAGGAGGTGGCTGTCCTGCCTTGGGAGAGGGGGGTCTCTGCCGCGGCAGCGGGCGATGGGGAGGGGAGGGTGATGAGCGCCGCCGCTGCGGCGAGCGCGATCCCCAAGGATCTGAGTCTCATGCGTTCACTCCGTTCGAAGGAGGGGACGGACCGTGCGGGCCTCCCGAGGCCGCGCACGACCCGTGACGGGGCACGCCCGGGCGACCTCCGTGCCGAGATCCGTGCTGTGGCCGAAGAGGCCCGGAGGAGACGAAATGGCTTACGGGGCTGCTTAGTTCAGGCTTTGATTTAAGTCATGAGGCAATGCGCGGGCAACCCCCTGGACGCGTCTTCTTCACAGACTCCGACGACCCGCGGGACGCCGCGGGACCGGCCCGTACCGGGTGAGCTGCCCGGACGGGCCCGGCGTGGCCGGGCGACGGAGAGGCCCGCGATCAGAGGATGAGGGCGATGGCGGCGGGTCCGACGGTGTACGTTCCGCGGGTCGCGGGCCCCGTCGTGACAGAGGGTGCGAGAGGACGCGCCCCGTCACCCTCCCCTGGATGCAGAAGATGAACACAAGGGGGGAGGGAGGCAACCGCGCCCTCCTTCAGCTGCCTTGACGATCCGTCACTCCCGCGGCACGGAGGGCCGGCCACACCCGGTCGCGGGTGAGCGGGAGGTCCGTGAAGCGGACGCCCGTCGCGTCCCGCAGGGCGTTGGCGAGGGCGGGGGGCGACCGGGTTGAAGGGGCTCTCGCTCATCGACTTGGCGCCCAGCGGGCCGATGGCGTCCGACGTCTCCATGAAGTGCACCTCGGTGCGCGGGATGTCGGCGTACTGGGGAGTGGGCGGCCCGGCGACCTCCGCCGCACGCTCCTGGGCGAACCGCGCGAGCCCCACACCGTCGATCACCCGGTTCCCCGACCCGTCCCTGCCCACGGGCAGCCGGCCTCCGTCGGCCCAGCGGCGCACGGTCTCCGGGCTCACCCTCAACAGGCGCGCGGCCTGGCCGATGCTGTACGTCGGCACACGGGAACCCTAACGGGCGCCCGCGGGACGGCGGCGCATCGCCTGGGCCGCCGAGGGCGGGCGGACGGCGCGGCGGACGCTCCGGCGGCCGCGCGGTGGGCAGGTGACGTCAGGCCGTCTCCGCGTAGCGCGAGCCGGCGAAGTACCGTGCCGTCCGTTCCACCTCGTCGCTGTCGCGCAGCCGGCGCAACTCGACCAGGGGGTAGGTCGGGTGGCCGTCGGCGAATTCGTGGGGCAGGTCGAAGCTGTGGCCGGGTACCGGCCACAGCAGCAGCCACAGATGCTTCTCGGTCGCGCCCGGCTTGCGGGCCACGGCGACAGCCACCACCTGGTCCCAGCCGATCGCCACCTCAGGGACGCCGGTGTTCTGTACGGCCAGGCCGTCCGGTCCGATCCGCAGGCGCAGGGGCCGCGCCCAGTTGCGGAAGGACAGCACGCTCAGACCCCACCCCAGCATCGCGCCCAACGGCGCGAGCGCGGCGAGCGGTTCGGGCCCCCAAGGGAGATGGCCGGTGAACAGCGGGACCGTCGCGGCCGTCCCGGCCACCGCGAGGGCGAGCGCCAGCAGCAACCGGCCGCCGGTGTTGCGACGCCCGGTGAAGGTACGGGCGGCCGCGGCGGGGACCTCCGCGGCCCGCGGAGACCCGGCCGCGTCGGTCAGCGGCCCGAAGCCGGGGCCCGTCAGCGTCACGGGCCCGGGTGCCACCGCCCGGCGCATTCCGTGCGGGGCTCCTTCGAAGCGGGGGCCCGCCCACCGGGTCAAGGCCTCGATCAACTGGCCCAGGCCCTGGTCGAGTTCGGCGGTGTCGGCCACGTCGTAGACGCGACGGCCGCCGGTGACGGAGGCCCGCACGCCCGGCAGCTCCGCGCCCTCGGCGGGAAAGACGTGGAGATGCGGGAGCGGGGGAGCGGAGGTGCCTTCGTCACTGTCCGTGTGGACCGCCGCCCTGTAGTACAGGGACACGCCCTCGATCTGTCCCCAGCCGAGACCTCCGTCGACCAGCGTGATGCCCTGTTCGTCGACGCGCAGGCTGAACGGCTGTGCCGCGCGGCGCAGTTCCCGGATTCCGGTGAGGACGCCCAGGGCGGCCAGGGCCATGAGGAAGTAGGCCGACTCCCGGCCCTGGCCGTTCGCCAGGACCGCCCACACGATCCCCCCGGCCAGGGCGGCGAGTCCCCATCCCGTCCGGCGTCTTCCGCTCGCGCGCAGCCGTCTGCTTCTCGTGAACTCCATCGGTCCGCCCCCCTGCCGCCGTCGCGGCTTTCTCGGTGTTTCCCCGCGCGCGGATTCACCGGAATGCCGTCCGGCTTCGCGCGTTGCGCCTGCTCTGCCCGTCAGGACGCCTGCACACGCCCCGCGGAGGGCAACGCGGGATGAACAGAGGGCAACCGTCCGTCGATGCCGTCCGCCGCCGCCTCGGCGCGGGTGACGAAAGGGATATGGGTGTTGAATGGGATGGCGGGGGCTCGGAAGCTCGGAAGGGTGTCCTCTCCCTCAGCGGGCCCGGCGAAAGGTCCACCATGACGAGCCTGACACGCGGACTGATGTGCGGCGTCGCGGCCGGCGCCGCGGGCACCACGGTGCTCGACACCGTGAGCTACTGCGACATGGTGCTGCGCGGCCGTGCCGCCAGTTCCACGCCGGAGGTGACCGTGCGCAGGCTCTCGCAGAGGCTGCACGTCCCGATCCCGGGTGACGGGGAGAAGCAGGACAACCGGGTGGCCGGCCTCGGCCCGCTGACCGGCTACGCCGCGGGACTCGGCATGGGAGCGGTCCTCGGTGTCGCCCGCGGCGCAGGGTGGCGCCCGGCCCGCGCGACCCACTACGCGGTGGCCGCCGCCGGAGCCCTCGTCGGTACCAACGGCCCCATGACCGTTCTGGGGGTGACCGACCCGCGTACCTGGTCACTCACCGACTGGGTCTCCGACCTCGTCCCGCACCTCGCCTATGCCGTGGTGACCGTGGCGGTCCTGGAGCGGATGATGCCCAAGGCCGGCCGCCGGGGCTGATGAGACGGCCGGCCACTGGGGCGGACGAGAGGCGACGGCTTCGCACCGCCGGGGCGCGTCTAGCGCCGCCGCGCACGCCGGGGGCCGCCTCGGCCACCCTCCTCGGCCACCCGTCCCAGCTGTCCGGCTCAGTCGCCCCGGCTCGGCGAGATCGTCACCTTGAGGCTCTTCATCAGCGGCTGGTCACTCTGGACGCTGTAGTCGCTCGCCGACAGGAGAGCGTTCATCTCCGGCATGTAGCCGGCCGCGCAGCTCCGGGGCACGTCGTAGGGCAGGGCGTGGTACTGCCGGAGCGTGCGCCGGGTGCCGTCCTTGGCCGTCGCGGTGATGTCGACGAGACTTCCGTCCTTGATGTGCCGGGCCCGCATGTCGGCCCGGTTCATGAAGACCAGCGTGCGCAGGTTCTTGATGCCCCGGTAGCGGTCGTCGTCGGAGTAGATCGTGGTGTTCCACTGGTCGTGGGAGCGCATGGTCTGAAGGATCAGGGTGCCGTCCTCGGGGACGACGTCGGTCAGCGGAGCCGCCGAGAACTCGGCGCGTCCGGTGGGGGTGAGGAAGACGAGTTCGCGGGCGGGCTGGCGGATGCGGAACCCCAGGGGGAGTCGCACCCGGCGGTTGAAGTCCTCGAAGCCGTCCAGCACTTGGGCCATGGTGTCGCGGATGCGGTCGTAGTCCTCGATGTAGTGCTCCCACGGTGTGCTGCTGTCGGGGAGGGTGGCGCGGGCCATGCCGGCGATGATGGCGGGCTCGGACAGCAGGTCGCGTGAGGCGGGCCGCTTCATGCCCACCGAGAGGTGCACCATGCTCATCGAGTCCTCGACCGAGGTGGCCTGCACGCCATGGCGCTGGTGGTCCTTCTCGGTGCGCCCCAGGCACGGGAGGATGAGGGCCTTCTTCCCGTGGACGAGGTGGCTGCGGTTGAGCTTGGTGCTGACGTGCACGGTGAGGGCACAGCGAGCGAGGCCCTCGGCGGTGTAGGGGGTGTCCGGGGCGGCCAGGGCGAAGTTGCCTCCCATGCCGACGAACACCTTCACCTTCCCCTCGTGCATGCCCGCGACCGTGGCGACCGTGTCCAGGCCGTGCGCACGCGGAGAGTCGATCCCGCAGACGTCGTCGAGGCGCTGGAGGAACGCCGCGGTGGGCCGGTGGTCGATGCCGCACGTCCGGTTGCCCTGGACGTTGCTGTGGCCGCGCACGGGGGAGGGGCCGGCGCCTTCACGGCCCAGGTTGCCCCGCAGCAGCAGTACGTTGACGATCTCGCGGATGGTGTCGACACCGTGTTCGTGCTGGGAGACGCCCAGGCACCAGCTGATCAGGGTGCGGTCGGAGCGGGAGTAGACGTCCGCCGCCTTGAGGATCTCGGCGCGGGTCAGTCCGGACTGGACCTCCAGCTCCTCCCACGGCGTGGCCTCGCACACGGCCCGGTACGCGTCGAAGCCGTGGGTGTGGCGGTCGATGAACTCCCGGTCCAGGGCCTTGGGATCGTGCTCGGACTCCTCCAGTACGGCCTTGGCGATGCCCCGCATCAGAGCCATGTCGCCACCTGCGCGGACCTGAAGGTTGAGCGTGCTCGTCCGCGTCGACTTGAACAGGGCCATGTCGGTGATGTCGTGCGGCACGATGGTGCGGGTCGCGGCCGCCTCCACCAGCGGGTTGATGTGGACGATCTGCGCACCGCGCCGATAGGCCTCGGCCAGCGCGGTGAGCATGCGAGGGGCGTTGGAGGCGGCGTTGACACCCATGATGAACAGGGCGTCCGCGGTCTCCCAGTCCGCGAGGTCGGCGGTCCCCTTGCCGGTGCCGAGGGCGGCCTGCAGAGCGCGGCCGGAGGCTTCGTGGCACATGTTCGAGCAGTCGGGGAGGTTGTTGGTGCCGAATTCGCGTGCCATCAGCTGGTAGAGGAAGGTGGCCTCGTTGCCCAGGCGGCCTGAGGTGTAGAAGGCCGCCTCGTTCGGGCTGTCCAGGGCTCGCAGTTCGCCGCCGATCAGGTTGAAGGCCTCCTGCCAGTCGATGGGGACGTAACGGTCGACGGCGGAGTCGTAGACGAGGGGCTCGGTGAGGCGGCCCTGGTCCTCCAGGGCGAAGTCCGTCCAGGTGGAGAGCTCCGAGACCGTGTGTGCCGCGAAGAAGTCCGCGCCGACCCGCTTCGGGGTCATCTCCCAGGTGACGTGTTTGATGCCGTTCTCGCAGATGTCGAGCTTGAGACCCTTGGTGTCGTCGGGCCAGGCACAGCCCGGACAGTCGAAGCCGGTGTTCTCGTGGTTCATCCTGAAGATCGCGCGCGGCCCGTCGACCAGGGCTCTTTCCTTCACGAGGACGTGGGTGACGCTCTTGGCGGCGCCCCATCCGGCCGCGGGGTGGTGGTAGTGCACCTGCGACGGCTTCTTGTCCGTGCTCGGTCCCATGCCGCCGTCGGGCGTCCGGGGCGGTTCCTCGTGTTCGGCAGGCGCCGACTCGTTCACATCCGAGGCAGTCATGTCCATCACCCTGCAGTAGGCGGAAAGGCGCGGGCGGGGCGGCCAGCGCGGGCTCCACAGGCCAGATATTTCATGCTATGGGCGTATGTCCTGATTGTCCTGCGTGGCGAGACGTGACGGTGCTTCCCGACCGCCACACGGGCCGGAGCCACGGGATCAACGGGATCCCGCGTCGGGGAGCGGGTCCCCGCCGGACGCCGACCGTCGCCGTACCACGGTCACCGACAGCGCGGCCGTCACCAGAACGGCAGGAATCGCCGGGGCGAGGAGTGGGGCCCAGCGCACCGCCGCACCACCCACCGCGGCACCGACCGGCAGCAGCAGGATGACCAGCGCGTTGTGCCGCTGCAGCTTTCCCTCGACCGTCGCCTGTGCCACGAGCCCCGTCAGGGCGCCGGTGATGTACGCGGTCGTCACACTGCTGCCCGCCACCACGCGGACGCTGCCGCTCTGGCAGCCCATCGACAGGGCGCCCAAGGCGAGCAGGACCGCGCGGGGCGTCGTCCCCGGCGCACCGTCCAGCACGAGCCAGGAGACGAACAGCGCCCACAGCAGCGCACTCTCCACCAGCAGGGCTCCGGCCACTCCGGTGAGCGGCGCGGGGCCCGTCGCGGCCGTGATCCAGCTCCCCGCGGCGGCCCCCACCAGGTACGCCGCGATGGCGAGGGCCGCGAGATTGGCCAGCGAGAGGTGCCCGTTGCCCAGTGCCAGCCCCAGCAGCGCGGAATTGGCCGTCATGACGCTCGTGAACACGCCGCCCAGCGCGAGGAAGCCGACGGCGTTGACGGCGCCGCTCGCCAGCGTCAGCAGGAACTGTGCCGCCCGCGGGTGTCCCGGCCACCCCTGGCCGCCGTGCGCGCCGGATCTCACCGGCATGACGGCGAGAGGCGGAGGCCGGTCGGAAGCGGACGGAGCCATGGCGGAGACGGGCGCGACAGTGCCGCACAGTCCGTTTCCATGCGTCTCACCCGTTCTCGTCGGACGGTGCCGCGCCACAGCCTGGACGCGATCAATCTAAGGGCTGTCCCGTCCTCCCCGGTGGATCAGCGCGCGGCGTCGGACGCGGTGCGTCGTGAAGGGGAGGGGTGTCCTCGTACCGGTGGCGTCGTGGCCTACCGCCGGTTTCCGGGCGACCCGGCAGCGCGGCGAAGACCCGAGCGGGGCCGTCGCGCGGCGGGCCGCGGGCCCCACGCCGGTCCGGACCTCCGCGGACGCGGGATCCGCGCCCTCGGAGGCGGCCTGTCCCAGGGGCGGACGGCCGCTGACTGAGTTGCCGGTGCGGTCCCCCGGCGGCATTGTGGAAGGTAATCATCCTGCGGCCCTCAAGGAGTCGCGTGGGCAAGGGAATGGAGGGGCCGGCCCTCTTCTCGGCCACGCGGTCGAAGCCGTTCCGCAACGGACTGTCTGCCCTGGGGAGCTGGAGGAGGCGGGCATGCAGGCGCACGAGACGTGGTTCACGCTCACCGAGGACGGCGGCGTCACCGACTGGACCCGGGCGGCCGCCGAAGCGACGGGAATGACGGCGGACGACGCAGAAGGCATCTCGGCGGGACAACTCCTCGGCAGGCTGCTCGGACCCGACTCGGACAACGTCTTCAACCTCGAGGTGGGACGCGACACGGAGGACGGCGACATCCACGTGTGGGCCGTCCGGTACCGGGCCGAGGACACGATCAACTCCGTCTTCGAGCGGTCCGCAGCGGGCCTCGAGATGTACGACCTGAGCCTCCGTGTGCTGAAGTCCAACCCCGCCGCCCTGGCGATGCGGGGTCTGCCCGCCGATCAGGTCCTCCACCGGCGCGTGGGGGAGCTGGGCCCCGCTCTCCCCCTCACCCCCCTGCTCGACCAGGTCGTCAGCGGCTGTCTGCCCGCGGTCAGCCGGGAGATCCGAGGACGTGACGGCGGAGGCGGCTCGCACGCGTACCACGTGACCGCCTACCTCCTCCACGGCGTCGGCCACGAACCCGTCGGCATCGCCACCGTCATCCACGACATCACCGACCGGGCCCGGACGCAGGCGGCGGCGGAACTTCTCGCCCTGGCCCGCGGGAAGATCGGGACCACCCTCGACGCCACCCGAACCGCGCAGGAGCTCGCCGCGGTCGCCGTCAGGGACTTCGCGGACATAGCCTCCGTCGACCTGCTCGACTCCGTGCTGCGGGGGGACGAGCCTCCCGAGCCACCCGTCGACGCCGATGTGCCGCTGCGCCGGGCGGCGTTCGAGGGAGCGGCCCAGATGAGGGGCGTGTACGCGGTCGGCGAGCCCAGCCGGTTCGTGTACCCCACCCCGTACACGCAGGTGCTCGCCGATCTCGCGCCGCGCCTGGTCGACCCGCACGCGACACCGTCCGACTGGCTGATGCACGACGGCGCGCGGGCCGGCGAGCTGCGACGCGCGGGCATCCACTCGATGATCATCACGCCGCTGTCCGTCCACGGCCGGGTGCTGGGACTCGCCTGCTTCTACCGCGGACCCCGGCATCCGGAACCCTTCACGACCGACGACGTCCCGCTCGCCGCCGAGTTGGGCAACAACGCGGCCATCCACATCGAGAACGCCCGCCGCTACGTCCGCGAGCACACCGTCGCCATCAGCCTTCAGCGCAGCCTGCTGCCCAGGGTGCTTCCGACGGTCTCCGCGGTCAGCACGTGCCACTTCCACCTTCCGGGAACCGGCCAGGCCCTCTGGTTCGACGTCATCGAACTGTCCAGCGCGCGCATCGGTCTCGTGATCGGCCGGATCCCCGATCAGGGGCTGGCCGCGGCGGCCACCGTGGGGAGGTTCCGTACGGCCATGTCGACACTCGCCGTGCTGGACCTGCCCCCCGACGAACTGCTGGCCCACCTGGACGACGCCGCCCAGCGCATCGCCCGCGAAGGGACCTCGCCCGAGTCGGGCGGGGCGGCCCACGCGTGCTGCCAGTACGCCGTCTACGACCCCGTCGAAGGACACCTCACCATGGCCAGCGCCGGCTGGCCGCCGCCGTTGATCACTCTGGCGGACGGGACGGTCCCGGAAGGCCTGGAGCAGATCGTCGGACCACCGCTGGGCAACCACGCCAGCTACGAACGGGTCCACATCCCCCTGGCGCCGGAGAGCATGCTCACCTTCTACTCCCCCTCGCTGCTGGGCACCGGACCCCAGGCCGACCAGCGGCTCTCCCGGCTGCGTGAGATCACCTCCCGTCCGACCACCGACCCCAAGGCCACCTGCGACGCCATCGTGTACAGCCTGTTGGGCGAGCCGCCGGCGGACGGGGTCGCCGTGCTCTCGGTCCGCACCCACCGCCTCGCCCGCGACCAGGTCGCCTCATGGCGGTTCCCCCCGGAGGCGTCGGCCGTGGCCGACTGCCGGCACCGGGTCCGCGGGCAACTGGAGCGCTGGGGACTGGACTCGCACGCGTTCACGGCGGAGATGGTCGCCAGCGAACTCGTCACCAATGTCATCCGGCACGCCACCGGCTCGCCCACGGTGCGCCTGATCCGGGACCGGTCGCTGACCCTGGAGGTCTCCGACGAGGCCACCACCGCCCCCCATCTCCGGCACGCCCGCATCCAGGACGAGGAAGGGCGCGGTCTGCTCATCGTCGCCGCGCTCACCGACCGTTGGGGCACCCGCTACACCGAGGACGGCAAGACGGTGTGGACCGAGGAGCCCCTGCCCTGACCGCCGCGCCGCGGTGCGGCCGCACGGCGGGCGACGGATCGCCCGTCCGGGTGGCGCGCCGCGCCGCGCCGCACCCCGCACACCCCGGACGGGCCGTCACCAGGCGAGCATGGACCGGGTGTTGCATCCAGTGAACAAGGCCATGGCGTCCGCGGGCGACCCGTCGCAGTTGCTGCCGGCCCGGGAGCAGATGGCGTTCACCCTCGGCTTCCACATCATCCTGGTCCCTTTCGGTGTCGCCCTGACCGCGCTCATGCTCATCGCCCACTACCGCGGTCTGCGCCACGGCGACGGCGACGCCCTGCGGCTGGCCAGGCGCTGGTCGAAGGTGGCCGCCGTGCTCTTCGCGGTGGGGGCGATCACCGGCACGGTCCTGTCGTTCGAACTCGGCATCCTGTGGCCCGGCCTGATGGGCGACTACGGAGCCGCCTTCGGGATGCCGTTCGCGGTGGAGGGCCTCTTCTTCTTCCTCGAGGCCATCTTCGTCTCGATCTACCTCTACGGCTGGAACCGCCTTCCGCCCTGGGCCCACTTCTGGACGGGAGTTCCGGTCGTGCTGGCCAGCCTCGGCGGTGCGGCGGCCGTCATCGCGGCCAACAGCTGGATGAACCAACCCGGCGGGATCACCCTGCACGACGGACACGTCACCGCCGTACGGCCGCTGCGCGTCTTCTTCAACGGAGCTTTCTGGTACGAGACCGTGCACATGCTCCTCGCCGCCTACATCGTGGCCGGGTTCACCGTCGCCGGCGTGTACGCCGCAGGCATGCTCAAGGGACGCCGGGACCGCCACCACCGGCTCGGATTCCTCATCGGATTCCTCGTCGCGGCGGCGGCCATCCCGGTGCAGATCTTCGTCGGCGACACGGTGGCACGCGAGGTGTTCAAGGACGAGCCCGCCAAATTCGCGGCGATCGAACTCCTGCCCGCGACCGGCGACCATGTGCCGGAGAACCTCGGCGGGTTCCTGGTCGACGGCAAGGTCAGGTACGGCCTTCCCATCCCGGACATGGCGTCGATCCTCGCCGGTTTCACCCCCTCGACGGAGATCAAGGGCCTGGAGGAGATCCCGCCGGCGGTACGGCCCACCGACCGCACGGTCACCATCGTGCACCTGGCCTTCGACGTGATGGTCGGCACCACCTTCCTCATGCTCGGCCTCGTCCTCTGGTTCGCCTGGCTGTGGTGGCGGGAACGGACGGTGCCCACCAACCGCTGGTTCCTGCGGGGCGCCGCACTCAGCGGACTGGTCGCCGTCGTCTGCCTGGAGAGCGGCTGGGTCGTCACCGAGGTGGGCCGTCAGCCCTGGACCGTGGTCGGGCTGCTGCTGACGAGACAGGCCGTGACGACACAGGGCAACCTGTGGCCGCTGTTCGGAGCGACCGTCGCGCTGTACGCGGCGGTCGGCGTCGGCGCCGTCCTGGTGCTGCGCGCCATGGCCCGGCGCTGGCGGACCACGGGCGACGAGACCGTCTACGTCCCCTACGGACCCGAACAGCCCTACGCCACGTCCGGCACGGCGGGAGAAGACCGATGAACCTCAGTGACGTGGTCGCCCTGGTCCTCTTCGTCGGTGTCGTCGCCTACGCGCTGTTCGGCGGGGCGGACTTCGGCGCCGGCTTCTGGGACCTGACGGCCGGGGGAGCGGAACGGGGCAGGAACCCCCGCCATCTGGTCGACCTGTCGATCGGCCCGGTCTGGGAGGCCAACCACACCTGGCTCATCTACTGCCTGGTCATGCTGTGGAGCGGTTTCCCCGCAGCGTTCGCCGCGATCACCACGACCCTGTACCTGCCGCTGATCCTCGCGGCCCTGGGAATCGTCCTGCGCGGCGCGGGCTTCGCCTTCCGCAAGGTTTCCGTGCGCACGCCCCAACAGCGCCTCAACGGCTCCCTGTTCGCGGCCTCCTCGGTACTGACCCCCTACTGTTTCGGCAGCATCGCGGGCGGCATCGCCTCGGGCCGTGTGCCCACCGGCGGCAACGGCGACGCCGTCACCAGCTGGCTCAACCCCACCTCCGTCCTCGGCGGCATCCTGGCCGTCGTCAGCTGCGCCTACCTCGCCGCCTTCTACCTCGCCTCGGCGGCTCACCGGCTCCACGACGAGGACCTGGAGCGGTACTTCCGCCACCGCGCCCTGCTGGCCGGAGCCGTGGCGGGGATCGTCAGCGTCGCGGGGATCTTCGTGCTCAGGGCCGACGCACCCCGGCTGTTCCACCAGCTCAGCCACCGAGGGCTGCCGCTCATGGTGCTCGCGGCGCTCTGCGGCGTCGTCGGCATGGCGGGGGCGCACCTGGGCCGGCACACCGGGCGGCGCGAGATCGCCGCGCTGGCCATCGCCGCCGTGGTCGTCGGCTGGGGAGTGGCCCAGTACCCCTTCCTGCTCGGCACGCATCTGCGCATCCACGAGGCGGCGGCGCCGGACTCCACGCTGGCGGTCCTTCTCGGCGTCGCCTGCGTCGCCGCGCTGGTCATCCTGCCGTCCCTGATCCTGCTCTTCCGCCTCTCCGGCCAGGGCAGACTCCGCGCCCGCATCTGACCGCTCCGCCGACGCCCCCGATCCCGACCTCGGTCCCGGTCCCGATCCCGATCCGGGGGACCTGTTCCGCGGCCCCCCGAGCCGCGGGCCCTCGGTCCGGGGCTCCCGGGCTCAGAAGCCGAAGTCGCTGAGACTGGGGTAGTCGGGCGGGCGCGGCCCCGAACGGTCCCAGTCGAAGGCGCGTTCCGAGGCCGTGATGGGCACGTCGTTGATGCTCGCGTGGCGCACGCTCATGAGCCCGTCGTCGCTGAACTCCCAGTTCTCGTTGCCGTAGGCGCGGAACCAGTCCCCGGTGACCGTGTGGTACTCGTAGGCGAAGCGGACGGCGATCCGGCTCCCGCCGAACGCCCACAACTCCTTGATCAGCCGGTATTCGAGCTCGTTCTCCCACTTCCGGGTGAGGAAGTCGACGATCTCCTCGCGCCCGTTGATGAAGAGGGAGCGATTACGCCAGCGGCTGTCCTCGGTGTAGGCCAGCGACACCTCCTCGGGGTCGCGGGTGTTCCAGGCGTCCTCGCCCGCTCTGACCTTCTGCACGGCACTCTCGGCATCGAACGGCGGATAGGGCGGCTTCCCGGCCATCGTCAGCTCCTCCGACTCGTACGCGGTAGGGGTGGATGCGGTAGGCCAAGTGTCCCCAGGTGTGACGTCCCGCGCATCCGCGCGTCCCGTGTCCGCCCGGAAGGCGAGGTCCAGGACATTTGACTTGAAGCGCTTGAAGTGTCGGAGGCTCCTTCATGACGGACACGACGGAGGACGAACGGTGAGTCTGACCATTCAGGAGATGGCGCGGCGCTCGGGCTTCAGCGAGCCCACGCTCCGCTACTACGAGAAGGTCGGCCTGCTGGGAGTGGTGGGCCGCGACGAGTCCAGCGGGCATCGCCGGTACGAAGCGGCGACAGCCGACCGGGTGGTGGCTCTGGCCTGTCTGCGCTCGGCGGGAATGACGGTCGCCGGCATGCGTCGCTACGTGGACCTGCTCCCGCTGGGCGACGCCGCGGCGGCGGAGCAGCGAGACCTGTTCGCCGACCAGGCGGAGAGGCTCGCCGACGACATCGAACGACTGAAGTCACGCCTGGCCTACCTCCGGGGGAAGACCCTGCTGTGGGATGCCCGTCTGCGCGGCGACGCCGTCGCCGAACGCCGAGCGATCGAGGCGGTCACGCTGATCCTCGAACAATTCGAACACTGAAGGACTGAGTGCAATGGCTGCGGAAACACTCGACCCCGGCGCTTCCGGCGCGGGAACGGTACTGGTGACCGGCGCTACCGGATACGTCGGCGGTCACCTGGTCGCCCGTCTGCTGGGCGAGGGACACCGGACCCGGGTGACGGTCCGGGAGCCCGGCCGTGAGGCCGAGGTCCTGGCACTCGTGCGGCGGGCAGGGGTGGACCGGGAGGACCTCCTCGAGTTCGCGGTGGCGGACCTGTCCGCCGACGCGGGCTGGGCGGCCGCGGCGGACGGCGTGAGCCAGGTGCTGCACGTGGCGTCCCCCTTTCCCGCCACGCCCCCGGAGAACGAGGACGAACTCGTCCGGCCGGCACGCGACGGCGCGCTGCGTGTCCTCTCCGCGGCCCGGACCGCGGGCGTCCGCCGCGTCGTGATGACGTCGTCCTTCGCGGCGGTCGGCTACACCGTCAAGCCCGACGCCCGGTACACGGAGGAGGACTGGACCGACCCAGGCACCGAGGGCCTCCCCGCCTACCCGAAATCCAAGGTCCTCGCCGAGCGCGCGGCGTGGGACTTCGTGGAGACCAACGGGGGGATCGAGCTCGCGGTCGTCAACCCCGTGGGCATCTTCGGCCCCGTGCTGGGACCGCGGCTGGCCGCGTCGGTGGAGATCGTCAGGTCCATGTTGAGCGGCGGGATGCCGGTGGTTCCGCTCATATACTTCGGAGTCGTCGACGTCCGCGACGTGGTGGACCTGCACCTGCGCGCCATGCACCACCCCAAGGCGGCGGGAGAACGCTTCCTCGCGGTGGGCGGACCGTCGATCAGCTTCCTCGGCCTGGCCCGGACCCTGCGAGCGCATCTGCCCGCGGCGGCCGACGCGCTGCCGTCCTCGGAACTCACCCTCGAGGAGATGCGGGAAGCGGCGAGGACGGAGCCGGCGCTACGGGACGCGGTGGGACTGGGAGGCCGGATTCCCGTCATCAGCAATGCCAAGGCGCGCGCCGTGCTCGACTGGCGACCCCGTGACGTCACCCGGACGCTCCTCGACACCGCCGACAGTCTCATCGAGCTCGGACTCGTGCCCCCGGGCGGCACGCCCTAAGCCGGGCAGCCGTCGCCGGGACTCAGGACGCCCGCGTCGTCTTGCGGTAGTCCCGGGGTGAGACGCCGTTGACCCGCTTGAACGCCGTGCTCAGGGCGCTCTCGGACCCGTAGCCGACCGTGCGGGCGATGACGGACACGGTGTCGGTGCCCCGCCGCAGGTGGCGGGAGGCGAGTTCCACCCGCCACCGGGTGAGGTAGTCGAGCGGCCCACGGCCGACCGTGCCCTTGAAGCGTGCGGCGAGCGTCGACCGCGACACGGCACAGGCCCCCGCGAGCTCGGCGACCGTCCACGGGTGCTCCGGCCGGCCGTGCAGGAAGGCCAGGGCCGACGCCACCACCGGATCCCCGAGGCCCGCGAGCCAGCCGGAGACGGCCCCGGGCTCGCGCGTGAGATGCAGACGCAGGACGTGGACGAGCATGACGACCGCCAGGTGCTCGGCGACCAGGTTCGAGCCCAGGGGACCGTCCCGCAGCTCACGGTCGATCTGGGCGAGCGCCCATTGCAGGGTCTCGGCCTGAGGCGTTCCGGCGGGTACGTGAATCACCGGGGGCAGGCCTTCGAGCAGCAGCGTGCGCGCCCGGTCGCCGAACGAGAAACGACCGCCCACGAGGAGGACGTCGTCCCCGTCGCCCGCGCGCGCGACCCCGCCCACGGACGACGCGAAGACGCGGCCGGCGTCGACGGCCACCGCTTCCGGGTCGCTGCGCAGGGTGAAACGCCGCGGCTGGGTCAGCAGATAGCAGTCCCCCTCCTCCAGTGCGAGCGGGTCGTCCACACCCTCCAGTTCGAGCAGGCAGTGACCGCGCCGGACGGCGTTGAACTTCACACCGGACGGCGCGTCGAACCGGATGGCCCAGCGGCCTCCCGCGACCAGGCTCGAGGAGAGGTGACCCCTTGTGTCGAGCAGGGTGAGTACATCCTCCAGCGGATCCATCCGGGACTCCTTCTGGACGGTCGAGCAAGTTTCTCGGACTCTCTCTTATAGATCGTCCACGGCCACGGCCGTAGCGTCAAGGAACACCAACGGTTCCCCACGAAGAGGCTCCACATGTACGACGATCACGACCGCCTGACCACCCCCTTCCACTCGCACGCCACCGCCGCGGAGGTCATCCACGGCGTGGACCTCACCGGACGCCGGGCCGTCGTGACCGGCGGAGCCTCCGGGATCGGCGTCGAGACGGTCCGCGCCCTGGCCGGCGCCGGAGCGGAGGTCACCATCGCCACGCGCCGTCCCGCCTCCGCCGCGCGGCTCGTCGGCGAGCTCACGGCCGCGCACGGTTCCGGATCGGTCCGGGCCGCGGCGCTCGATCTGGCGGACCTCCGTTCGGTCGACGCCTTCGCACGCACCTGGCAGGGCCCGCTCGACATCCTCGTCGCCAACGCGGGGATCATGGCCGTCCCGGAGCGCACGGTCAACGCCCAGGGCTGGGAGCTGCAGCTCGCGACCAACCATCTCGGGCACTTCGCCCTGGCCACCGCACTGCACGGCAGCCTGCGCGAGGCCGGCTCGGCCCGTGTCGTCGTCGTCAGCTCCGGGGCCCATCGGACCGCCGCGTTCGACTTCGAGGACCCCCAGTTCGAGCGGCGGCCCTACGACCGCTGGACGGCGTACGGCCAGTCGAAGACGGCGGACGTCCTGCTCGCGGTGGGGGCCCGCCGGTGGGCCACGGACGGGATCACCGCCAACGCGCTCAACCCGGGGTGGATCAGCACCAACCTCCAGCGACACGTCGACGACGCCACCATGCGGGCCCTGGGCGCCATCGACGAGGAGGGGAACATCATCCCGCAGCCCTACTACAAGGAGCCCGCCCAGGGCGCGTCGACGTCCGTGCTGCTCGCCGCGTCCCCGCTGGTGAGCGGTGTCACCGGACGTTACTTCGAGGACAACCAGGAGGCCCGCACGGTGCGGGGCACCGAGGAGCGGCCCGGCGGGGTCGCCGCCCACGCGCTCGACCCCGGGGCCGCGGACCGCCTCTGGGACCACGCCGCCGCCACGGTCACCGCGGCCCTGCGCTGAACCCCACCGGACGCGGGCCCGCGAGCCGCAACCCGGCGGGCGGACTCACCCCGTGGCCATCGGGAGGAGCGGACGGGTCGGGAGCGACTCCGGGTGCGGGACGCGTTCGAGGACTCCGCCCGCAAAGACGTCGTACAACGGCAGGGTCTCCAGATGTACGTACCCGATGTGGCAGTCGCACACCGTGAGCGGGCACGGTCTCGGGCGCAGCGCGGAGCGGTACGACCCGTCGTAGAGATTGCCGAGTTCCGTCCGGACGAAGTGACAGCGCCGGACGGTGCCCTCCCCGTCGACCGAGACGACGCTCCGGCCGGTCCGGCAGGGCAGCCCCGCCGAGCGGTGGGGATGGCGGCTGTAGGGGAAGAGCGGGTCCAGCGTGGTCCACTCGGCGGCCTGCTCGTCGGTGTAGGTGTGGCCCTCGGCGGCGTTGATCCACAGGTAGACATGCTCGGGCAGGTCCGCGCGCAGCCGCCGTGCGTGGTCCAGGTGGCCGGGGAGGCCCACCACGCCGACGCTGAACCGGATGCCTAGGCCGGACAGGCGGTGCGTCTTGTCGAGGAACCGTTCATAGGGTGTCTGCCCCGGATGATAGGTGCACCAGAGGGCGACCGTGTCGGCGGCCGCGTCCGCGAGCCAGTCGGTGCGGCAGCTGAGGTTGGTCTGGATGGCGACGCGCCCGATGTGCGGCTGGTGGGACAGGTCCACCAGAGCCCGGCGGTACCAGGAGCGGGTCAGTCCCTCGCCCCACGGTGTGAACAGCACGGACAACCGGTGCGGGAGCGGGCCGCGCGCCCAGGCCACGAACCGGTCCAACGCGGCCCGGTCGGCGCGCAGTTGCGCGGTGCTGTCGCGGCGCTTGGCGAACGGGCAGTACGGGCAGTCGTAGTCGCAGGAGGCGAGCGGTCCTCGGTAGAGGACGGTCAGGTCCGTCGATTCCGTCAGGTCCACGGGGCCGTCACCTCGACTCGTAGGCGTTCATGGCGTCCCTGACGGCGGGGGAGAAGAAATCGGGTCCGATGGCGTCCGAGTGGGCGAGGCCCTCCGGAGAGAGCCTGAGCCGCCGCGTCCCCGCGTCCTGGAGCCAGCCGCGCCGGGCGAGGACGTCCAGCTCCGCGGCGAAGTCGTCGGCGGGATCGGTGCCGAAACGCCGCCGGTAGTCACCGGTGGCCAGTCCCTCGGCCTGGAGCAGTGACTGCAGCAGATGCCGCCGTCGCGCTTCGTCCTCGTCCACCGGCCGGCCGTGCAGGGCGCGCGAGAAGTCCTCGGTGGCGCTGTAGTCGTCGATGATGGCACGCACCTCCCGCATCGACACGGCGTAGTCGAAGGAGTAGTGCAGGGTCGAGGTGTACGACCGTGCCCCGCAGCCCAGTCCGATCATGCCGTCGGTCTGGCACGCGTAGTCGTCCGGCCCCTGCGGGGGCGCGTCGGCGCGGCGGAACATGCGCATCGACACCTGCTCGTAGCCCTCGGACAGCAGATGGTCGCGGCCCTCGCGGTAGCGGCGCAGCCGCTGCTCGTCCCAGTCGCGGTCGGCGGTCCGCGCGTCCGCGTGGCGGCCCAGGCCGGTCAGCGGACGGATGTAGAGCGGGTAGAGGTAGATCTCCTCCGGCCGCCAGGCGAGGGCGGCGTCGAGTGAGTACCGCCAACTGGCCGCGGTCTGGCCGTCGATGCCGTAGATCAGGTCGATGTTGAGGACCGGGACGGCCGACTCCCGTATCCGGGTGAGCGCGGCCTCGACGTCGGAGCGCCGCTGCGGGCGTACGGCGGCACGGGCCTCCTCCTCGACGAAGCTCTGCACCCCGAGGCTGAGACGGGTGGCGCCGCGCCGGACCAGGACGGCGAGCCGGTCGGCGCTCGCCGTCGCGGGCGACGCCTCCACGGACAGGGGGACGGACCGCAGGTCCGCGCCCATGTCCCGCTCCGCGATGTCGCAGAGGCGCTCCAGCTCCGCGGCCTCCAGGAAGGTGGGCGTGCCGCCGCCGAAGGCCGCGTTGACGAACCGCGGCGACGGTTCGTCCCCGAGCGCCTCGCGTACGGCGACGGCCTGCCGGCTCAGGGCGTCGAGGTAACGGCCGGTCAGACCGTCGGGGGCACCGACACGGGTGAACAGGTTGCAGAAGCCGCAGCGCACCTCGCAGAACGGTATGTGCAGGTACAGCGAGAGCGCCTGCCGTGATTCGCCCGCCCACAACCGGTCGAGCGCGGGCCGCGGGTCGAGCGGCCGGTAGGCGGTCTTGTGCGGATAGGCGTACACATAGCTCTGGTAGGGGCGGGGCACGGTGTGCGCCGCGGCCACGGGGGCGACGGTCATGCGGAGGGCTCCAGGAAGAAGTGACTGTAGGGGACGGTCCACACGGCCTCGTGGCCCAGCCGGTGGCCGGTGTAGCCGTCGTCCCCGTACGCGGTGCCGTGGTCGGAGCAGACGATGGCGAAGCAGCGGCGGCGTGCGGACATCGCGGCGAACAGCCGTCCGACATGGCGGTCGACGTACTCCAGCGCGGCGGCGTGGGTGAGGCGGCTGTCACCGGCCTCCCGGGTGGCGCCCTCCAGATGGAACCAGTTCGGCTGGTGCAGCGCGGAGACGTTGAGGAAGAGGAACAGCCGCTGTCGCGCGGGCAGTTCGGACACGACCTTCTCGGCCCGGGCCACCTGGGCCTCGAAGGACGTCGGCGAGGCCACGGAGAACTCCGGTTCCCAGTGGCTCTCCTGGAAGAGACCGGGCAGGACCTCCCCCAGGGCTCCCTGCTTGTTGAAGAAGCCGACACCGCCGATGCACACGGTGCGGTAGTCACGGGCGGCCAGCGCCGACACGAAGTCCGGGGTGTCGAAGACGAAGGTACGGTCCTCGGTCGTCTCGCTGCCGGCGAACCGCGCCGCGAACAGCCGCGGATGAGGCCCCTGGGAGGCCGGGGTGGGCAGGAACCCCGCGAACATCGCCTGGTGGGACGCGTAGGTGAAGCTGCCCGGAGCATGCCGCTTCTCCCAGACACCCCCCGGCAGGTACGCCGCCAGATTCGGCAGCCTGCCCGCCGCCGCGAGTTCGACGGCGACGTCGTGGCGCAGCGTGTCGAGGGTGAGCAGCAGAAGGTCGTCCCGGCCCACCACCTCGTTCATGTCGGGCGTCGGGAGCGTGCCGGCCGGCGCCGCCGTACGGGCGCCGGTGGGCGGTTCAGAGTGAGGCATGGAGTGTCCTTGAACGGTGGTGCGGTGAGGGCGCGGGCCGTGGCACGAACCGGGCGGGCCACCCCGGACCGAGGGCCGCGATCTGGGTGGCGTAGGTGTCCAGCCCCTCGGCGGGGCCGCCCGGCAGACCGGTGAGCCGGGGCAGCAGGTCACCGAACGCGTTGACCTCCCCGACGGCGAACCGGCGCCAGCCGACGGCGGGCAGGAGGTCGACGCCCACGCACAGGGTCGCCGGGAAGCAGGCGGCGGCCTGTTCGCAGATGCCGAGCGCCTGGGCCCACCGGTCTCCGGCCAGGGCCCGGACGGCGGACAGGTCACCGCGGGTGCCACCGAGATGGAGATTGGTGAGGGGGAAGCGGCTGGTGCGGACGACGGCGTGGGTGGCCCGGCCCGCCACCACGAGGACCCGCAGGTCCGCCGACCGGTTGCCCAGCGACGCCTTCGGCAGCCAGCGTTCGATGTGCAGTCCGTCCGGTGCGAGCCGGTCCACGATCGCGGCGACCTCGGACTCGTCGGAGTAGTGGCGTACCCGCAGCGAGTTGTGCAGCCGGCCGTCCGCGACCTCCACGGAGGTCGTCGCCCGGACGCGTCCCGCCGTCGTCGTCTCCACCGCCAGCACGCCGGATGCGGACGAGCCGTGCGCGAGCTTCACGAACGCCCGCCGCAGGCCCGCCTCCGCCATCCGGGACCGCACCTGCGACCAGTCCCCGGCGGGAGCGGCGCCGCCCGAGGTCGGGGAGACCGGCACCGGTACGCCCGCACCTTGCAGGCGGGCGTGGCAGAGCCGCTTGTCGAACAGGACGGCCAGATCCTCCGGCGCGTCGAGCCGGCGCCCGCCGCGCAGCGAGGCGACGCCGTCGAGGAAGCGTGCGTACCAGCGCGCGGAGCCCTCCACCCGGGTGGGATCGTCCACGCCGCGCAGCAGGCGGTCCACCTCCGCGTTCTCCCCCGGCGAGTCCAGGCGGACGATCTCGTCGTCGGCGAACGCGTGTCCGCCCTCACGCAGCACGTCACGCCACTCGACCACGCGAGGCGATCCGTGGCCGGCGGCCTCGGCCGCCGCGCTGAACAGGGCGACCCTCCGGTTCTCGCCGTTGGCGACGACCGCCCACCGGGTCGGCCCGCCGCGCGCGTCCGCGCCGTCCGCTCCTGACACCCTTCCGTCCTCCGTCCGCCCGGTACCGACGTGTTACTCGCCCACCGCCACGAAGCGCCAGACGGTCCCGTCCTCCTCCTCGTCGGCATCGGCGTCGTCTTGATCGGCGCGGACCTCCACCCCGTGCGGCTCCAGCGTCTCCAGCAGACGCGAACGGACGCCCGCACTGAGGTAGTTGTGGTGCAGGTCGAGCGATTTCAGGTGCGTCAGCGGCTGCCCCGACAGCAGGGCCGTCGCGCCGTCGTCGGTGAGGACGCCCATGGACACGTCGAGGGCGTCGAGACGGGCCACCACGGGTGCCGACGCCAGCGCCGAACAGATGGCGTCCTGGATCTCGCTGTTGCGCAGGGCCAGGTGCTTCAGTGCGGGCAGGCGGGTCCCGGCGAAGAAGGGCTCCAGGTCGCCGAGCTCGCTGTCGCCGCCGTACTCGGAGGTGCCCAGCCACAGGTCGAGATGGACGAGCGCCGGCAGATCGCTCCCGGCGACTCCCCGTACGGCCTCGACGGGCATACCGCCGGTCTCCACCGTCAGCCTGCGCAGCCCCTCGTGTCGGACGACGGGGAAGACCAGCTGGTTGCCCCCGCGGACGCCGAACTCCTCCAGCCGGGGAAAGGCCTCCAGCACGGGAGAGACGTCGCCCTGGACGATCCAGGAGATCTCGCACTCCTCCATCACGATGTCCGCGAGGAATATCGCGCGCAGCTCGGGCAGCCGGTCGCGGGCCGCCACGAGAGCCTCGATCACCTCCGTCGGAGGGTTGTCGTAGGCATCGCTCCAGGCGCCCGCGATCAGGGCCCGCACACGCGTGGTGTCAACTGCGTCGAGGAACCGGGCGAAGGCCTCGGGCCATGACTCCCGGCTCTCGTAGGAGTCCACGGCCACCCGCCAGGCGACGGTCTCAGGAGACGGAAGAGCGGAGGCCCGCAGGGGTTTGTCTGCCGCGTCCGGGAAGGTGAACGCCGGCAGTCCGTGAAACTCCTGCAGGTGGCTTCCGATGGTCATGCGCGCCCGCTCCTTCGTGCATCTGGTCGGTGGTACGACGGTCGTGATGGTGCCTGGTGCGCGCGGACCGCATTCCCAGGTACCGGAGTTCTACCAAGTCCCACTGACAACCTCGCGCGGCGGGGGAGTGTCAGTGCCCGCCTCTACGGTTCTCCCATGGCACGCGTGGTGCCTCGACGGAGGGAGACGCATGTACCGGCAAGGGGATGTCCTCATGGTGTCGTTGGCACCGGACGCGGTACCCGCGGGAGCGGTCGACGCGCCGTCCGAGCCGCGGGACGGCCGCGGCAGGCTCGTCCTCGCGCTGGGTGAGGTCACCGGTCACGCACATGCGGTGGTGGGCCCCGGGCGGCTGATCAGAGAGGCCGGCGTGTTCGGGCCCATGCTGCTGCACGTGCCGGACGGAGCACGTGTCGTCCACGAGGAACACGCGGCGATATCCCTCCCGAAGGGCTGGTACCGGGTCGTCAGGCAGCGGGAGTACGTGCCGGGCTCGGTGCGGATCGTCGCCGACTGAACCCGTGGGGGCGTGAGCACGCTCGCGGGGTGGTGACCCGCATCCGCGGGTGCTCGCCTCCGTGCCACCTCCCGGTGGTGCGAGGCGACGAGCGCGGCGACAAGGACGGGCCGGGCGGCCGGAGCGGGACGTGACCGGGCCGCGCCGAAGGACGTGGGAAGAGAACGAACATGACGGACATGGGTAGTTGGCGTGCGGTGGCGGCGGCCACGGGAGCCGCGGACCGAGCCGCGGCCGAGGAGGGGGTCCGGCTCGCCTACCGGCGCGCGGGTCTGACGGGACCCGATCGCGTGGTGTGGGTGCGCTCTCCGCGTGAGGCGGTTCGGGTGCTCATGGGCGCGGCGGGTCCGGACGGGGTGGCGCTGACGCCGGACGAGCCCGGCGCGAGCGTGCGCCACGCGGTGTTGAGCGTGCCGTGGGCAGCCGAACGGGAGCGGCTCCACCGGCGGTTGGGACCGCAGGGATGGAGTGGGCACTGGCATGCCACGGGGGCCGGCCTGTGGGAGTCGACCCGCATCCTGGTGGACCGGATCCGTGCGGGAGTCGTCGAGCAGGCGGCCACCGGCAGGGAGGAGGAGACCCGGGTCCGGCTCCTGCTGCTCGACGCCGCTCTCGGCCAGCACGACGCGGCCTGGCTGTCCGCGTTCGACACGGACGGCTCGGGCCCGCTGGGCGGCGCGGCCATGGTGGCCCGCGCGGCCGGCTGGTGGTGGCCCTACGAGCGGGTGGCGGTCCTCTGCGAGCGGCCCACCGAGCTCCACCGCGACGAGGCGGCCCGTCTCGACCGAGGCGACGGACCGGCGCTCCGGTACGAGGACGGCTTCGAGCTGTACGCCTGGCGGGGCATGCCCGTCCCGGGGGAGTTCCTCGACGAACTGGCCTCGCTCGACCCGAAGCGCATCCGTGACGAGGAGAACGCCGAACTCCGCCGTGTGATGCTGGAGTTCTACGGCTACGACCGGTATCTCGCGGAGTCGGAGGCGGTCCCCGTGCACCGGGACGAGACCGGCGTCCTGTGGCGGCTCGAACTCCTCGGGGACGAGGACGTGGTGATGGTGGAGGTCGTCAACTCCACTCCTGAACCTGACGGTACGAGCCGCACGTACTGGCTGCGCGTCCCGCCGACGACACGCACGGCCCGCGAGGGGGTGGCCTGGACGTTCGGCGTCGCGGCCGAGGCCTACCAGCCGCTCCGGCAGACCTGAGCCGACCCGCCTGCCGCCGTTCCCGAGCGTGTGGCCGACCCGTCGGGACCGGTGGGCCGGCCCCCGTCGGTCAGTCGTCGGGGCGCGCACGACGTCGGAACGGCTCGTGGGCTGCCGCGTGCGGCGTCCGGGTGCGGAGGCGGCGCAGCATCCGGGCGTCCTCGAAGCCCACCTGCCGGGCCGCCGATTCCACCGTGGCGCCATGGCCGATCAGATGCTCGGCGCGTTCGACCCGCAGTGTCTGCTGGTAGCGCAGCGGGGTCAGACCGCCGGTGGCGCGGTGGAAGAGCCGGGTCAGGGTGCGCTCGCTGACGCCCGCGCCCGCGGCCAGGCCGGCGAGCGGCAGCGGTTCGGCGAATCGCACGTCGATGAGGTCCTGGACGCGGTGGACGGCCTCGTCCAGGTGGGACCGGTGCCGCAGCATGGCGCTGGACTGGGGCTCGTCGCCGTTGCGGCGCGCGTACACGACCATGTCCCGTGCCACCTGGGCGGCGAGCGCGGGACCGTGACGGACGGCCAGCAGGTGCAGTGCCAGGTCGATGCCGCTGGCGATGCCCGCCGAGGTCACCACCCGGTCGTCGGTCGTGAACAGCACGTCCCGTACGACGAGGGCGCGGGGGTGACGGGCGGCCAGTTCGTCCTGGTGGTCGTGGTGCGTGGTGCACCTGCGTCCGTCGAGCAGTCCGGCCCGCCCCAGCGCCTCCGCCCCGGCGCACACGCTGGCGACGGTGCCCCCGGCTGCATGGTGGTCGCGCAGCCGTTGCGAGGCGGCGGGGCTCAGCGCCGGGCCGCCGCCCAGCGTCCGCGTCCGCCAGCCCGGCACCACCATCAGGTCGTCGTCGGTCAGCTCCGGCCACCGGGTCCGTGCGACCAGGGGCAGACCCTGGGCGCTGAGCACCTGCTCGCGCTCGGCCACGTACTCGATGCGGTAGGGCTGCCCGAAGTCCGCCGCGGTGCTGAAGGCCTGCGCCGGTCCGGCCAGGTCGAGAAGGTGGACACCGGGCAGCAGGACGAAGACGACGAGGCTCACGTCTGTGAGGGTGCCGGCTCCGACTCCAGTTCGGCCACCGTGGCGATCCGCGCGAAGCGGTCGCGCAGGACCGCCTCGGTGCGTTCGATGATCGCCTCGGCGCTGAGGTCACCGATGGGATTGGTCGTGGTGGCGTCGGTGACGAAGACCATCCGGTATCCGAGGTCGCTGCCGACCCGGGTCGTGGTCTCCACGCACTGCTCGGTGCGGATTCCGCAGACCACCAGTTCGCGCACCCCCGCCTCGGTCAGCAGCTGCTGCAGGTTGGTGGTGGTGAAGGCGTTGTGGGAGGTCTTGTACAGGACCGGCTCGCCCGGCTCCGGACGATCCAGTTCCTCCAGCAGACGGACGTGCCCCTGGGCGGGGTCGAACACGTCGCCGCTGCCCGGTTCCGAGTGCAGGACCCAGACGACGAGGTCGCCGCCCGTGCGGGCGAGGGCGACCAGCCGGTTGACCGGTTCGGCGATCCCCGGATGGGCGATCTGCTTCCACAGCGGGCGAGCCCGGAAGGACTCCTGGACATCGATGACGATCAGCGCTCTGCTCATGTCACCGATGGTGACCTGGAACGACGCCCGGACCATAGACCTGATCCGGGCCGGTACCGGAACGATCCGGTCACGCCTGCCGGACCGCGCGCCGCGTGCTCCGTATCCGGCCCGGACGGGAGGCGGCGGGCGGAGGCGGCAGGGGGACGCGGTCCGCGGCTCAGGGGTTGTTTCTCAGCGGGCGCAGTACGGCGGCGCCGACACGCATGAGCGCGGACACGGGCGGCCCCACCCATCGGTTGAACTCGCGCGGCACGGCGGGGTCGACCTCGATGGTCAACCGGATGTACCGGGCGTCCAGATGGGTGACCCTGAGCGGACGGGGGGAGGCGGCGCCGGGTTCACGCTGGAGCGCCGCCCGGTAGGTGTCTTTGCGCTGGTTCACGGCTTGTCCTGACGTTTGATGAGTTCGTCCGCGAGGTCCATGTAGGCCGAGCCCTTGACGTCGACCGCGCTGCCGAAGGACTGGGAGTACAGGTCCAGCCGTGGAATGTGGGTGGCCAGCACGTCGAAGCCCCGTTCGGTGAGAGCTTCGCGGGCGTCGGCGTCCGGACCGGTGCGCGTGGCGTCGGGGCGGTTGGTGCGGTTCAGCAGGACGGCGGCGCGGGCCGGGTGCGAGCGCAGGGACTGTACGTCCCTCATCTCACCGCCGATGGGCGCCATGCGGTCCAGCTCGATGGGCGCCGGGGTGAGCGGCACGATCCAGTCGCTCGCGTACCTCATGATGCTGCGGGCGATGTGCGCGTGGTCCTCCAGCTGGGGGGCGTCGAAGACCACGGCCTGCCGGCTGCCGAGGAAGTCGTTCACGCGCCGGTGGACGTCACCCACCGGAAAGGCGATCACCGGGAACGGGAAGCCCCCCGCGAGTTCGCTCCAGCGCAGGGCGGAGGAGGCGGGGTCACTGTCCACCAGCAGCGGGGAGACGCCCAGCTCGTGCAGTGCGTGGGCCAACCAGACCGCGCTGGTCGTCTTTCCCACTCCGGGTTTGAGATTCACGAAGGCGTAGCTCAGCGTCACAGGACGCAACGCTAGTGGCCGCGAACGGCGGGCTGCCGTCGGCGCGGCACATGTCGGCTTCTTTCACCCTGTGACGGCATGAATCATTCGTAGGGGCTAACGCCGACCCTGGGTCACGAAGGGCTCTTTGTCCGACCTCCGTGAGGGCGCCGGCTTCGCGGCGGGCGACCGTCACGGCCCGGTGTCCCTTCGGTAACCCCCTTCACATGACGCACATATGGCGTGCGAGGATGCGGATTCCGGTAGAGCGTACCGGCGTAGAGGGGAACATCATTGAAAACAAGGAAACTGAGCCGTAAGCGGAGACGCGCGACCATAGTCACGGCGGCGGCTGCCTCGGTCGTCGCCGGCGCGGCTCTGCTGCCCAACTGGAGCGCGGGCGCGGCGGGTGTCGCCGACGATCCCGCGGTCGACGCGTCGACCAAGGCCACCTTCCAGCGGCTGGCGGACGCGGTCTTCACCGACCGTACGGACGCCCTGGTCGACAACGGGAAGAGCAAGCAGGGCACCTCGAAGGCGTCCCGGTTCTCCGGCGACGTGCGGCTGTCCTCCACGCAGTCGCGTGACGAGAACTCCGCGCTGTCGCAGCTGCGGGGCCGGAAGTCCCGTCTGGCGTCGCTCGGCGAGAAGTACAGCTCGGCCGACACGAGCGTCTCGCTGGACCGCACGCGCGTGAAGGGCCGCCACGCCACGGTCGCCGTCACCGAGACCACGACCCTGACGTACAAGAAGGTCCGCGGCAACGAGCCGAAGACCACCGGCTTCCAGGCTCATCACGAGCTGACGTTCAAGGCCGACCACAACGGCGACTGGCAGCTCACCAACGTCCGTGACACCGATGACGGCGTCGCGGTCAACCAGGTCGCCAGCCCGCAGGTCGCCAAGCCGGCCACCGCCGCCGACGACAGTCCGCCGGAGGCGACCCGTTCGGCCATCACGTTGCCGGCACCGGCCAAGGCGAAGAAGCTCACCGGCACCGGTTACGACTACAAGGCCATGGCGGCGTACGCGGCGAAGTACTGGAACAAGTACAACTCCGCCTACCCGGACTTCAACGGTCACGGTGCCGGCGGTGACTGCACCAACTTCGTCAGCCAGACCCTGAAGGCCGGCGGCTGGAAGCACGTTCCCGGCTACACGAACGACTTCCACAAGTGGTTCGGCAACGCCGACATCCAGTCGGACTCGTTCGTCGGGGTCAACGAGTTCTCGTGGTTCGCCCTGTCGTCCAAGCGCGTCACCAGCCTCGCCAACGTCTACCAGCTGGACGTGGGCGACGTGCTGCAGATGGACTTCAACAAGGACGGCGAGAAGGACCACAGCATGATCGTCACCTACCGCAGCCCGCAGGGCGTGCCGTACGTGACGTACCACTCCACCAACACCTACAACAGGTCGGTGGCGAGCATCATCGCGTCGTACCCGAACGCTGCGTACTACGCGTACCGCACCTGAGCGGTCTGATCCCGGAGCGGGAGCCGGCCCTCAGGGTCCGGCTCCTCGCTCTGTCGGCGGCGGACCGCGACGGTCGGCTTCGCGTGTGTCCCGGGGTCAGTTCCGGCCGGGCCGTGCGCCCGTCGGCGGGAACGCGAGACCGGTCGGGGTGTTGAGGTCCCTGGACGGCAGCGTGACCTGTCCGCCGCCCGTCTCCCGGACCCGTACCACCCGGTTGTTGAAACCGTCGGCCACGTAGAGGCCGCCGTGGCAGTCGAGCGCGAGCCCCAGCGGGTCGTTCAGACCGGTCACGGGAACCGTGCTCTGCCCGCCACCGCGCGCGGACACCCTCACCACCCGGTTGTTGCCGCTGTCGGAGATGTAGAGGTCCCCCGCCGCGTTGAGCGCGAGACCGGTCGGCTGGGAGAGGCCGACGGTGGGCACGGTGGTCTGGCCGCTCCCGTCCGCGGGCACCCTGACGACCCGGTCGTTGACGAAGTCGGAGACGTACAGGTCTCCGTCGGGGGCCAGTGCCAGACCCCAGGGGTGCAGCAGTCCCGTGGTGGGGACGGTCGTCTGACCGCCGCCGTCGGCGGGTACCTTCACCACGCGGTCGTTGAAGCTGTCCGCGATGTAGAGGTCGCCGACCGCGTCGGTGGCGAGCCCCAGCGGGCGTGACAGGCCGGTGGTGGGCACGGTGGACCGGACGCCCCTCGCGGACAGCTTCACCACCTGGTTGGCGCCCGTGTCGGAGACGTAGAGACTGCCGGCGTCGTCCCAGGTCAGACCGGTCGGACGGACCAGGCCTTCGAGCGGTACGGTCGTCTGACCACTTCGGTCCGCGGGCAGTCGCACCACCCGGTCGTTGCCGTAGTCGGACACGTACAGGGGCGGACGGGACCGTGGGCGTCCGCTGTCGTCCGACGCCGCGTCCGCCGGTCCGACCGGCAGCGCACAGAGCATCAGAAGGCCCGTCGCGGCGGCCAGTCGTCGCGTCCACCTCCGTTTCGCGCGGCCGGCGGAGGTCCAGGGCTCGCGCGTCCGGGATCCTGCCGAGGTGCGTTCCACGGCTCACTCACCTGTTCTGGCCGGCCGGCCCGTCGCCGTACCGGCCCGCGGAAACGGTCGGCGCCGAGCCAGGTCGTGGAGCGGCGCCGCTGGTACGACGGGCGGACCGGCACGGTCGGCACGGCCGTCCGACCCCTGCTCCGTCCGTCAACCGCCGACCCTAGGAAGGGCGGTGCCGGGGGGTACGGGAGCCACGCCACCGGCCGGCGCCGCGGCCACTCCAATGCCGGTCGACCCGGGCGCCGCAGGATCACGGCGGGGCGAGTGCGGCCTTGCCCGGTACCGGCCCGCCGAGTTCACGACGGGCTGCGCGGACGTGGTGTCTCGGCGGAGCGCGGGCGGGATTTTCGGCGCAATTACACTGTGTCCATGACTGACGCGACGCCGCCCGAGCCTCTCCATCCCGACGAGGAGGCGTTCATCCGGGCTCTGGGGCGGGTGATGGCCTACCTGCCTCGGGTCGTCGACGCGGACATGCTCGCGGAACAGCAGATCACCACATCCGAGTACATGGTGATGGTGCACCTCTCCGAGGCACCGGACAGCCAGTTGCGGATGAGTGAACTGGCCAACGAGTGCGGGCTCTCGCTGAGCGGCATGACCAGAATCGTGAACCGCCTGGAAGCCCAGTCGCTCGTCCTGCGGGTGAAGTCCCCCGAGGACGGCCGGGCGTGGCTCGCCGTCCTCACCGGATCGGGATGGACGCGGCTGAAGCAGACCTGGCCCACGAACCTCGCGAGTGTGCGGCGACACGTCTTCTCCCGGCTGGAGGGGTGCGACGTGGTCGCGGCCACCCGGGTGCTGGACCGCATCACGTCGGATCTCTGAGGATCCGCCGCCTGACCCGGTGTACGCGGCCCCCGCACCAGCCGAGGACGCCCCCGCCCGCCCCGGGCTCAGCCCTCGGCCAGCAGGTCCTCGAACGGGGTCGGCGACAGATACGGATCCTCGACGACAGGGGTGTCCCGGCGATGCACCTCACGGGCCAGCTCACCGGCGGCCCGTTCCGTCCGCTCCGCGAGCGACACCGCCGACGCGTGGCCGCTGCTCCAGTCCTCCGGCGCGGCGAAGACCCCGGTGGTCACCACGGCCGCGCGCAGAAAGGAGAAGAGCGGCCGCATCTCGTGGTCGAGCATGAGCGAATGCCGCGCCGTGCCTCCGGTGGCCGCCATCAGGACGGGCTTGTCCGCCAGCACGCCTTCGTCCAGCACGTCGGCGAACATCTTGAACAGGCCGCTGTACGAGGCGCCGAAGGTCGGCGTCACCGCGATCAGCCCGTCCGCCCGGGCGACCGTGTCCAGTACCGGACGCAGTTCCTCGGAGGGGTATCCGGTGATCATGTTGTTCAGCAGGTGATGACCGTAGGCGCGCAATTCGACGCTCTCCACGTCGACCTCGGCACCGAGCCGCTCCAGCTCGCGACGCGTCGCGGCGGCGAGGCGGTCGGCCAGCAGGAGAGTGGAGGACGGCTGCCTCAGTCCCGCCGAGACGACCGCGATGAGCCGCCGCCTCACGGCCGGGCCTCCCGGGCCGCCTTCAGCGAGGCGTGGGTCGGGGCCTCCGGCACGTGCGCGGGACGGCCCACCGCGAACTCCTTCCGCAGCACCTGTACGACCTCGCCCAGCATCTCGATCTGCTGGAGCACGGTCTCGCGGGGCAGTCCCAGGGCGTCGACGGCGAACAGCTGACGCTGGTAGTCACCGTCCGCGTGCTCACGGAACTCCAGGGTGCGCTCGACGACCTGCTGCGGACTGCCCACCAGCAGGGCGGTCCGGGCCGTGGTCTCCTCGAGCGAGGGACCGTTTCCCCACGCGGGGGAGTTGTCGAAGTACGGCCGGAACTCGCGGATCGCGTCCTGCGAGTTCCTCCGCATGAACACCTGCGCTCCCAGCCCGACGATCGCCTGGTCCGCCGGCCCGTGTCCGTGGTGCTCGTACCGTCTGCGGTAGAGCCCGACCATGCGTCGCACGTGCTCCTTCGGCCACAGCACGTTGTTCTGGAAGAAGCCGTCCCCGTAGTACGCGGCCTGCTCGGCGATCTCCGGGCTGCGGATGGAGCCGTGCCACACGAAGGGCGGTATGCCTTCCAGGGGCCGCGGGGTCGAGGTGAAGGACTGCAACGGGGTGCGGAACCGGCCCTCCCAGTCGACGGCCTCCTCACGCCACAACCGCCGCAGCAACGCGTAGTTCTCGACGGCCAGGGCGATTCCGTCGCGGATGTCCTTGCCGAACCAGGGGTAGACCGGCCCGGTGTTCCCGCGGCCCATCATCAGGTCGACCCGGCCGTCCGCGACGTGCTGAAGCATCGCGTAGTCCTCGGCGATCTTCACCGGGTCGTTGGTGGTGATCAGGGTCGTCGAGGTGGACAGCACGATTCTGTCCGTCCGGGCCGCCACATGTCCGAGCAGGGTCGTCGGGGACGACGGCATGAAGGGCGGGTTGTGGTGCTCGCCGATCGCGAAGACGTCCAGTCCCACCTGCTCGGCCAGTTCGGCGTATTCCAGGACCGCCTTGATCCGGTCGTACTCGGTGTCCTGTCGGCCGGTCGTGGGGTCGACGGCGACGTCTCCCACTCCGAAGATCCCGAACTGCATTTCGGTCCTGCTTCCGCCTTGAAATTGCTTAGGTGCGTCACGAAATTCGTCAGAGGCAATGAGTCCCGCCGAGAACTAACCGCCTGTTGACGCTGTATCGCTGTTTCGCCGTATTCATTTGCCGGATACGGCTTGGCCGCTGTACCGCGCTGCCACGGCCGCCTCGGACCCCTCTGCCGCGGGCGGTGGACGGCCGCGATC
>NZ_JBHWEL010000004.1:106973-109808 GCF_042734135.1 Streptomyces sp. NPDC059668
CGCGCGGCGCGCCGCGCCCCCCCCCCCCCCCCCCCCCCCCCGCCGCCCGTACCGGTCGCCCGGCGAGCGGCTAGCGCAGGGACGCGAGAGCGTTCGACCAGCTCACGACCTGGTCCAGCATCGTGTTGAGTCCGTCGAGGTGGATGTCGCCGGGCCGGAAGACGCTGAAGTTCTCGAAGTCCGTGAACAGGGAGAGCGCCACCTGCGAACGGACGTCGGCCATCTGCAGCTCACCGGCCACGAGGCGCAGGTGCTCGACCGCGCGGGTGCCGCCCACGGAGCCGTAGCTGACGAAGCCGATCGCCTTGTTGTTCCACTCGGCGTACAGGTAGTCGATGGCGTTCTTGAGCACACCGGACGTGGAGTGGTTGTACTCCGGCGTCACCATGACGAAACCGTCGAACGAGGCGATCTTGGCGGCCCACTCGCGGGTGTGCGGCTGGCTGTACTGGCCCAGCGACGG
Organism: Streptomyces sp. NPDC059668; assembly: GCF_042734135.1. Lineage (NCBI taxonomy): Bacteria > Bacillati > Actinomycetota > Actinomycetes > Kitasatosporales > Streptomycetaceae > Streptomyces > Streptomyces sp. NPDC059668. The sequence goes on from NZ_JBHWEL010000004.1 coordinate 107,437, forward strand.
CGGCATCGCCTCGTCCAGGTGCGGCAGCTTGTAGTCGAGCAGGTCGACCAGTTCGAATTCGACATCGGTACGCTGCGACGCGATCTCGTGAACCCACTTCGCCACAGCCTCGCCATTGCGGCCCGGGCGGGTGCTGCCGATGATGATGCCGATCCTCGTCATGTCGCCGATCCTTGATCCTGGGCGCGTGATTGCGCCGCATTTGTTTGACGAGTCAAGCATAGGATGGTTGACGCGACAAGTAAATTCTGGCCGTCGCGCGTGTGGAGCGGTGTGAGCCGCGGCACCCCCGGCCCCGGTCCATGCCGGCTGCCCCGCACCGCGAGCGCTTCGACGGGACCGCCCGCGAACCCCTCAGGGGTGAAGGCCGTGCAGCCGGTGGAGCAGGAGATAGGCCCGCTGTTCGGCGGCGGCGAGTTCGGTGGGGTCGATCTCGGCCGGCCACAGCTCGCCGGCCGCGGTGTCGTCGGCTTCGCGGAGCTCCACGACGGACAGGGCTAGGCTCACCTGGACGACGGGGAGTGCCGGTCCGGAGGGGCCCGGTGGACCGCTCAGCGCGAGCTCGGCCTGCTCGGCGGCTCCCCGGCACGCGGACAGCGCGCGCTCCACGCGTACCGCGGCCCGGTCCTGGACGATCAGCAGCGCGCACCCCAGTCCCACGACGATCCCCACGACGCTGCCCAGCACTCGGTCGAGGACCAGCTCTCCGGCCGGGGCGGGGGCGGCCAGATCGCTCAGCAGCAGTGCGATCGGAGTGAGGAAGACGACGGCGAGGGCGTAGTTGCGTGCCGCGACGTACTCCAGCAGGAACTCCAGGACCACGATCACCATCGCCAGCTCCACCGGCTCCGGGTGGGCGGCCAGTACTCCCAGGGCGAGCAGCAGCCCCAAGGCCGTACCCAGGGTCCGCTGGACGGCGCGCTGGGCCGTGGTGCGCAGGTTGACGGAGTGCAGAACGGCGGCCGCGGAGATCGCCGCCCAGTAGCCGTGCTCCAGGTTCAGGAGAGCGGCGATCCCGCCCGCCACACCGGTTCCCAGCGTCATGCGCAGGGCGGGAACGACGAGCGCCGTCAAGCGGTCGGGGGCGCCGGGCCGACCGATCAGCAGTTCCGTCGCGCGCAGGACGGCGGGATCGCCCGGCGGCGCGGACGCCCCTGTGGCGCCCGCCGGCGCGGACGTTCCCGTGGAACCAGGCGCCGCGGACCCTCCTGGGGAACTCGGCGCCTGGGACGCTCCCGTGGCGGAGGAGGCGACCTCGGCACCTCCGTCCCCAGGCGGTGTCGGCACCCCGTGCGAGCGGAGCAGTTCGTGAAGGACCAGGGGAACGCGGCGGCGCCGGTCGGTGAGCAGGCGGGCCTGCACACGCAGCTGCCGGGCCGCGGCGGCCGGATCGGCGGGCGGACGCCGTGCCGAGCCGATCAGCAGGGCCCAGCAAAGGTCGGTGAGCCGCACGAACACCGCGGCGCGGCCGGGCGCGGCTCTTCGCGTGCGCGTCGGAGGCGGCAGCCCGAGACAGTGGTACGCGTGCAGGACGGCCACCGTCGCCGCGTGCCGGGTCCGCCCCGGCACGTCTCCGTCGGCGGACGCCTCCAGGAGGTCGGCGAGTTTCCGCAGGGCCGTGGCCACCGCCAGGCGCTGCGGCCGGTCCGGATGCACCAGCCGGCCGGACACGGCCAGCAGCCAGGCGAACGCAGCCCCCGCCGCCGCGAGCGCGGTGTGCGGGAGCACCTCGGCGCCCGTGGGCGTGCCGTTGGCCGCCACCGCGAACGCGAACAGCAGCAGGACCGCTCCCAGACCGCTCAGCCGCGTGGCGTCACAGACGAACTTCGCCAGTCCCGCGACGACGGCCGTCGCGGCGACGACCACCACGGCGCCGACTCCTCCCGTCCCGTCCGCACGCGCCCACGCCGCGAGGGCCGAACCGCAGCCCACGCACGCCGTCATGGCCACGGCGACCAGGGCGAGGACCCGGGCACGGCGGTCGTAGGGCAGATTGCGGCCGAACGTGGTGGTGAACGAACCGAGCATGGCGTAGACCGCGAGGTCGGGCCGCCCCGCCCACACGATCGGCACGCCGACCAGGCCCATGGCGAGGGCGGCCCGCACGGCGAAGAGGAGTGCTCCGTCCACGTCGTGCAGGATCAGCGCACCGCGTGGGGAGAGCGCGCGCCCCGCGCCCGCGACCGCATGCCGCCAGCCGCGCCAGGGAACGCGGGGGAGGAGTCGGGGCGAAAGCGGCATGTGGCGTGTATACCCGTTCGGGCATCCTCGTGCCGTTCCCGAAGCGGGGGCTCACGCCGGCTAAATGGTGGTCTCGGGGCGGGCAGTCCGGCTCGAGGTTTTTTGGGGCGGGCGGAGGTTGTGGGATTGTG
>NZ_JBHWEL010000004.1:109818-115951 GCF_042734135.1 Streptomyces sp. NPDC059668
GTGGGGGGGCAATCGGGGCTTGTGGTTTTAATCCGGGCGGGCCAACCCGCGGCCGCTCCCCCACGCCCCACCCCCCGGCACACCGGGTTAGCCCCGCGGGGAGACGGTCCTCGCGCTCTTTTGCGCGGGACGCAGCAGGATGGGAAGAGGGATCGATCGTTCCGCACGTGACAGACCTTTCCGTATCGCTTGAGGAGGCCGCCCGTGGTTGAGTCGCAAGCCGTGATCGTCCCACCGGCCAGGGCCGCCGTGTTCCTCGTGGTCGTGATCGCGCCGGGCCACGAGGACACGGTCCGTGACCTGCTGGAGGACGTGTCGGGCCTGCGCCGCTCGGTCGCGTTCCGCGCACCCCACGACGAACTCAGCTGTGTCGTCGGGATCGGGTCGTCGGCCTGGGACCGGCTCTTCGGTGGCCCCCGTCCGCAGGGACTCCACCCGTTCGTCGAACTGGCGGGAGAACGTCATCGGGCCCCGGCCACCGCGGGAGACCTCCTCTTCCACCTGCGAGCCCGGCGTATGGACTTGTGTTTCGAACTGGCCCGGCTGATCACGGAACGGCTGCGCGGGGCGGTCATGGTCGTCGACGAAGTCCATGCCTTCAAGTACTTCGACGAGCGGGACCTGCTCGGTTTCGTCGACGGCAGTGAGAACCCCGAAGGGCGGCTCGCGGTCGACGCGGTGTTCGTCGGCGACGAGGATCCCGACTTCACCGGGGGGAGTTATGTGGTCGTGCAGAAGTACCTGCACGACCTCACGGCGTGGAACGCCCTGTCGTCGCAGGAACAGGAGCTGGTCATCGGGCGGACGAAGCTGGCCAACGTGGAACTCTCCGACGACGCCAAGCCCGCCGACTCCCACGTGGCTCTCAACACCATCACCGACGAGGACGGCAACGAACGCAAGATCGTGCGGGAGAACATGCCGTTCGGCAACTTCTCGGAGGCCGAGTTCGGCACGTACTTCATCGGCTACGCACGTACCCCGGACGTGACCGAACAGATGCTGAGGAACATGTTCCTCGGTGACGGCCCGGACATCCACGACCGCATTCTCGACTTCTCGACCGCGGTCACCGGGTGCCTGTTCCACGTGCCGACCGCCACCTTTCTCGACGACCTTCCCGACGCTCCCGGCCCCACGGCGCCGTCGGACGGGTCGCTGGGGATCGGCAGTCTCAAAGGAGCCCGAACATGACCACGCCCGACAGCGTCACCAATCTGCACCGTGAACTCGCCCCGATCACGCCCGGCGCGTGGGACGAGATCGAGGACGAGGCACGCCGTACGTTCCGCCGCAATCTGGCCGGCCGGCGGGTCGTGGACGTCTCCGGCCCCGAAGGCCCCGAGCTCGCGGCGGTCGGCACGGGGCATCTGTCCGGCATCGAGGGACCGGCGTCCGGTGTCAACGCGCGGTTGCGTGAGGCACGGCCACTGGTCGAACTGCGCGTGCCGTTCACGGTGAGCCGCACGGCCGTCGACGACATCGACCGCGGGTCCAGGGACTCCGACTGGCAGCCGGTCAAGGACGCCGCGCGCACCATGGCGTTCGCCGAGGACGCCGCCGTCTTCAACGGCTACGGGGCCGCTCGCATCGACGGGCTGCGCGGGCGCACCTCCAACCCCGTCCTGCGGCTCCCCGCGGAACCACGCGACTTCCCGGACGCGGTCAGCAGCGCCCTCACGGCACTGCGGCTGGCCGGTGTCCAGGGCCCGTACTCCCTGCTGCTGGGCGCCGAGGCGTACACGGCCGTCACCGAGACCTCCGACCACGGCTATCCCGTCGCCAGCCATCTCGGACGCATGCTCGACGGCGAACTGATCTGGGCGCCCGCCATCGAAGGGGGCTTCCTGCTGACCACCCGGGGCGGGGACTACGAACTGCGGCTCGGCGAGGATCTCGCCGTCGGCTACACGACGCACGACGCCACCGACATCGAGCTGTACTTCCGCCAGACCCTGACCTTCCTGGTCTACACGGACGAGGCCGTGGTGGTACTCGACCCGTCAGCGGCCGCGGGCACCGGGGCCCTCTGACCCAGGGGCGGAGACCGGCGTCGCCCGGAGGTCCGGGACGCGGTCTTCGTCGGGGCCGGATCGAGGCTGATCCGGGCCGTGAGGGCGGCGCGCCCGTCCGGGCGGTGCGCTCCAGGGCCGTGGTGACCGTGTCCGTGCTGACGTGGGCCCCGTCGGGTCACTCCGGGCCGAGGGCGATCGTCCGCCGTGTGGACGCTCCCGTCTTCGGCAGCCGCACGGTCAGTACTCCGTCGCGCAGGTCGGCCCGGACGGCTTCGACGTCGACGTCACCCGGAATCCGGATCCCGTAGGAGAACGAACCGGACCGGCGGCGCAGCGCGTGGCCGCGCGTCGTCTCGTCGAGCGTTCCCTGGATGTGCAGTTCCCGCCCGTCGATCTCCACGCTCACGGAGGCCCGGGGGACGCCGGGAAGTTCCGCGCGGACTTGGTACGCGTCGCCCGAGTCCTCTTCCTCGGTCAGTGGCATCCAGTGCCGCGCGGGGCCGGCCGACGGCGACGATCGTTCGAGCACGCGGCTGACCTCGCCCCACAGGTGCTCCAGCTCAGCCACCGGGTCGTGGGCGGCCGACCAGGCGGCCCGCACCGGACTCGATCGGGTGGTGTCCGTACCTTCGCTCATCACCATGTCTCCGGTCTTCGAGGGGCCCGGACCCCGGATTCGCCGCCGTCAGCGCGCACGGCTCCGGTCCGCGGATCGATCCTCTCCGGGGTGCCGACAGCGGGCAACTCGTCGCGGTCACTCGCGTCGGCGCGTGCTCCGTGCGTGGTCTCCCCTCCCCGCGCTCGCGCCCCCTGCTCTCACGCGCCCCCCGAGCCTCCGTTCTCCGCCCCCCGCTCGCCGCGCCCCCTCTCCGGTTGCGGTGCGGTGGGCATCGCGCTTGGGTGGGAAGGACCTGTCGCAGCACCTGGACCCGCCATGCCGATGTCGTCGAGCGCTTCCGACTCGTCCGGTCCGTTCAGCGGATTCCTGGACCGGCCCCTCGGCGTGCCGTCCGCGTCATCGCCATCGGCGGTACGCGGAGTCCTGATCGCACGGATCGCACGGCTCGTCGAGGGCGCACGGGCACTCCTGGTCCATGGACAACCGGGCGGGCCCCCTGAGCACAGGGCGACGCCGCATCTCGCACCCCGACACGGACGGCGCACACGGGCGTACGGACTCGGGTGCGCACTGGAGGAGGACCGACGCATGGCACACCACCACAAATCCAACCGAGCCGTCGAGGGCAACCCGGAGGACGGCCACAGCCGGGGGCTGCCCCGTCGCCCCGACCAGGAGGACCTCGCCCAGCGGACGCAGCGCGACCGCGAGGACGTGGACCTTCGTACCCGCAAGTCACCGAGCCCGGAGGCCGATTACCAGGCCGAACGGGACGAGATCGACCGTGAGGCGGGCACGGGTGAGATCCCGACGGGCACGGCCACCCGGAAGGCACGTGCCCCCTTCCCGCCGACCCGCTACCAGGGCTGAACCCGAGCCCGCCACGGATCACTCACCCTGTCCCTCGGGGGCCCTCCCGAGGGACACCACCACCGCGGTGACCTTCCTCCCGGGCGTGTTGTAGTGCACCGGGTCTCCGGCCCGGCGGCCGAGCAGGGCACGCCCGAGAGGACTGTCGGCCGTGACCAGCGTCTGGTCCAACTCCTCGGCCACGTCGCCGATCTGGAAGGTCTCCACCGTGCCGTCGGCGAACCGCACCGTGACCGTGCTGCCCACACCGACCACATCGGTGGAGGGGCGGCCCGCGTCGGCTGCCTGGCGGAGTCGTGTGGTGATCTCCGAGATGCGGGCGTCGAGGTGTTCGAGGTCGTTGGCGCGCTGCAACTCGTCGGCCTGGTCGGCGTGGTCACCGACCGAGTCGTTGTTCCGCAGGGTCGCCGCGACCGTCTGTCGCTCCGCGCGGATGTCGGCGAGTTCTTGTTCGAGGGCGTGACGGGCGGTTTCGCTGATCGGCGCGGGTTCGCTGGTCATTCCTGCTCCTGAGGGGTGGGGCACGGGAGGATCCGAAAACCGTCCGTGGTGCCAAGGGCGCTGTGGGGCGCGCCGGTTGGGACCGCTAGGGCAAAGCCACGACCTGCGCGCCGGTCGCCGGACGGACGGGCGACGGGCCGCCGGCGGCCGGGGTGGCCGCGGGATGGCGCGGCGTCTCAGGACCGGGCTTCGGCGGCCGCTTCCTCGATGTCCTGACGGCTGTGGTCCATCAGCTCGCCCAGGTCACCGAGCTCGGGGTCCATCTCCGCGGCGCGCGGCGCGAGCTGCCGCAGACAGGCCGTCGTGGCCAGCGCGAGATCGACGGCCCTGTCCTTCTCCACGTCGCCGAGAAGTTCCTCGATCCTGAAGGCGATGCCGGCGAGTGTCTCGTCATCGGTCTCCGGTACGAGGTAGCCCTTGAGGCCCTCCGGATAGGGCGTCCGCTCGCGAAGTTCGCGCAACGCGGTGACCACGGCGGCGTCCTCGCTGTACTGGTCGAGGAGCCCCATGAGGACGTAGAGACGAGCCACCAGGCGCGGCAGACCGGGAAAGCGGTCCAGCCAGGTCATCAGCTCCCGCTGACCACCGAGATGATCCGTGATCTGCGACATGATCGAGGCGTAGCTGTTGGGCTGTGACCAGTGGAAGGGCAGCAGCCCGGCGATCTGCCGAGCGAGTTCCGCCTCGTCCTGCGCCGGGAGCTCGCCCTCGACGAAGCCGCTGACCAGCGATCGGTCGACGCCGAACCCGGCGGGTGGCGTCCGGTGCTCCGAGGTGTGTGACAAGCCGTGGCGCAGGCGCAACAGTTCGTCGCCGATCTTGCTCAGCGGCTTCTCCCGCATGGGTCCTCCCGGCCGTAGATGCTCGTCGTCCCGCGTGGGCGCTCCGGAGCCCCCGTCAACACCCTGCCGTCCGGGGCCACGCCCCGCGCGTCTGTTGGCCCATGCGGGCTAGGCGACGTTCTTGCGGGCCGGAGCGGAGCGCCCAGGGTGGGGCCGCGGCAGAGGAGGCCGAGGGTGTTCCGTCCGGCTGACGGGCGCGGTCGACCGGCACCGCATGGATGGTCCGGGTGAGTCGACGGCTTCGGATTCAGGGCGCTGACCTGGGACGAAACCGTTAGAGTTGTGACGTATGAGCACCTGGTTGCCGGTCTCCGCCATTCCCAGGCTCGCCTGCGCGGTGGTCGTCGGCGCGGTGACCGGCGCCGTCGTCGGCGTCACCGTCGACACGACGCTGGGCATTCTGGCCGGCATCGCCGCGACCGAGGCCTTCTTCGTCGTGGCGGGCTGGATCGTCCTGTGGCCGATGACCGCGAACGCGACCCGGCAGCATGCGCGCCGTGAGGACCTGCGGCCCGTCGCCGAGGAACTGGTGGTGATCGCGGCCGCGGTGTGCGGTCTGGTCGGCATCGTCGTGCTCCTCGTCGGCAACTCCGACCCCACCCATGCCGCGACGGCTCTCGCCGGCGTGTTCACGGCCTGGGCGGCACTGCACCTGATGTACGCCACCCGCTACGCCTACCTCTACTACCCGGAGTCCGCGGGCGGGATCGACTTCAACTCCGAGCAGCCACCGGCGTACAGGGACTTCCTCTACTTCAGTTACAACCTGGGAATGACCTACCAGGTCTCGGACACCAGCGTCTCCAGTCCGGCGATCCGCGCCCTGGTGCTACGGCACTGTCTCCTGTCGTACGTCTTCGGCACCAGCATTCTGGCCACCGCAATCAACCTGGTCGTCGGCATCGTCTCCCACTGATCCGGTGGCGGTGCGAGGAGACGGCGGACGCGGCGCGAATCGCCGGGTCGGGTCCCTCGTGCAATGATGGTTGGCCGAAATGCCCCGAGCGTGTCATCAGGAGGCTTTCATGTCCTCGAAGCGACGCCGCAAGAAGAAGGCCCGCCGTAAGCACGCCGCCAACCATGGGCGACGGCCCCAGTCCTGAGCCCCGAGGGACTCCCGCGGACGTTCCGGGGGAGTTCGGAGGAGCGGTGACCGGCGCGTGCCGGTCCGACGTGACGGACCCGCTCAGTCGACGACAGAGGGGGGGCCCGCACCTAGGGCACAGTACAAGGGGGAGTGGGGCATGGGGCCCGCGGACACACACCCAGACCCCCACCAGGGGGGC
>NZ_JBHWEL010000004.1:115961-140476 GCF_042734135.1 Streptomyces sp. NPDC059668
GGGGCTGCCGCGGCTCGCTCTGCGCGCGGGTGACCGGGGCGTGGGGCCGGGGCGGTCGCGCCCCCAGTGCTTCCCGCGCGCGGGTGGCCCGTCACAGTCGGACGATGACAAGGGCGATGTCGTCATGGGCGCCGCGGACCAGACCGAGATCCGCCAGCAGGGCGTCCGCCAGGTGCTCCGGGTTCAAGAGACTGTGGCGGCCGAGGGCCTCGATCAGCCTGGCCAGCCCCACGTCGATGTCCTCGTCGCGGCGCTCGATGAGCCCGTCGGTGTAGAGCACGAGAGTGTCCCCGGGACTGTACGGCTGCCCCGCCTGGGGGCGGGGAACGTGCTGGGGGCGGGCCCCCAGCGGCGGGTCGACGGCGTCGTCCAGCAGCATGCACGTGCCGTCCGGGTGCACCAGAACGGGGGGCGGGTGGCCCGCGTTGCTGTAGATGATCAGATGGCTCCGGGGATCCACCATCGCCTTGACGACGGTGGTGTTCAGAGCGCCCTCCAGCGAACGGGCGTACAGGCCGAGCACCTCGAGTGCCTGGGCGGGCCGCTCCAGTGCCCGGATCGCGGCGCTCAGGGCACTGCGCAGCATCCCCATGACGGCCGCCGCCTCCAGTCCGTGGCCGACGACATCGCCGACCGCCACCGCGAATCGGCCGTCCCCCAGATCGACCACGTCGTACCAGTCGCCGCACACGTTGAGCGAACCCGCGGCAGGCAGATAACGCACCGCGACGTCCTGATGCCGGGCGAGGTCCGGTGACTGGAGCATGGCCTCCTGAAGTGTGACGGCGACCTGCCGCTCACGGGTGTGGGCGTTCCGCAGCTCCTCGTTCAGCCGTTGGAGTTCACGCGCCCGGCCGTACAGTTCGGCTTCCAGGGCATCACGCTCCGTCAAGTGCTCCCCGGGCCGCTTCCCGGTGGCGCGCGCCTGGACGAACGCGGTCACGTCCTCCACCCGGTGGATGATCCATGTCACCCGGCCGTCCTGCCCGACGATCGGCGTGTTGATCGGGGACCACCACCGCTCCTCGAAGCTCCCGGGGTGGCCCATGACCGGGATGTCGTACCGCTGGAGCGCCATCGTGTCCGGCGCACGCGAGGCCAGCACCCGGTTCAGCGAGGCGTTCAGATTCTGCACGCCGTCGGCCTCGGGGTCGTTCGGGTTGTCCGGGAAGGCGTCGAAGATGCACTGCCCGAGCAGGTCCTGCCTGCTCCGGCCCGTCGCTTGCAGATAGGCCTGGTTGACCTCCACGATCACCAGGTCCCGGCCCAGCACCAGATACGGGCTCGGTGTGGCGGCGAACAGGGCCTCGTAATCCATCCCCGGCATGCTCACCGTCTCCCTGTCCTCGCCCCTGCTGCGCGACCTGCCCCTTCACGCTACGGTCCGCCCGGCCCGGGCGCCCCTCAGCCTCGGAGGGGCCGTGGCGGCCCGGTACCGGCACGGAACGGTCCACCGGGCCCGGCCGGCAATCTCGGGAGTCCACTATTTGCATCGATCCATTTGAATTTTGCACATACTCATGGACTTCCTGCGTCCGCACTTCTAGCCTTTCCGCGTCCGCGCACCCCCACGAATCCCGAAGGACGCATGACTGTGACTCCTTCCTCCAGACGCAGAACGCTGCGACGCGGCATATCCGCCTCGGTGTCGCTCGCCCTGGCCGCGGCCGGCGCGGTCGCCGCCGTGGCACTCTCCGCCCCCGCCGCCTCCGCGGCCGGGGTCCCCGCCCCCTCACCCGTCGGCATCTCCGGCCGCGGTGCCACCGTGCCGTTCAAGGAACAGGAGGCCGAATACGCCGCGACGAACGGCACACTGATCGGCCCGGACCGCCTCTACGGCCGGCTGCCCTCCGAGGCGTCCGGACGCCAGGCGGTGACGCTCGACGCGACCGGCGAGTACGTCGAGTTCACGCTGACCGCTCCCGCCGACGCCATGTCGTTCCGCTACTCACTGCCGGACAACGCCGCCGGCACCGGCCGCAGCGCCACGATGGACCTCAAGGTCGACGGCAGCCAGCTCAAGACCGTCCCGGTGACGTCCAAGTACGGTTGGTACTACGGCGGTTACCCCTTCAACAACAACCCCGGCGACACCAACCCGCACCACTTCTACGACGAGACCAGGACCATGTTCGGCTCCACGCTGCCGGCGGGCAGCAAGGTGCGGTTGCAGGTGTCGTCCACGAGCGACTCACCGACGTTCACCATCGACCTCGCCGACTTCGAGCAGGTGGGTGCGCCGATCGGAAAACCGTCAGGCGCCCTCGACGTCGTCAGTGACTTCGGCGCCGACCCCACCGGCGCGTCGGACTCGACCGCCAAGATCCAGGCCGCGGTCGACGCGGGCAAGGCGCAGGGCAGGACGGTCTACATCCCGCAGGGCACGTACGACGTGCGCGACCACATCGTCGTGGACCAGGTGACCCTGGCGGGCGCGGGTCCCTGGTACAGCGTCCTGACCGGCCGCGACCCGTCGAACAGGGCGAAGGCCGTCGGTGTCTACGGCAAGTACGCCAACCAGGGCGGCAGCAAGAACGTCACCCTCAAGGACTTCGCCATCATCGGTGACATCCGTGAGCGGGTGGACGACGACCAGGTCAACGCCATCGGCGGCGCGTTGTCGAACTCCACGGTCGACAACGTGTGGATGCAGCACACGAAGTGCGGCGCCTGGATGGACGGTCCGATGGACAACTTCACCATCAAGAACAGCCGCATCCTCGATCAGACCGCCGACGGCGTCAACTTCCACATGGGCGTCACCAACTCCACGGTCACCAACACCTTCGTGCGCAACTCCGGTGACGACGGACTGGCGATGTGGGCGGAGAGCGTGCCCAACGTCAAGAACAAGTTCACCTTCAACACCGTGGTCCTGCCGATCCTCGCCAACAACATCGTGACGTACGGCGGCAAGGACATCACGATCTCCGACAACGTCATGGCGGACACCCTCACCAACGGTGGCGGACTGCACATTGCCAACCGCTATCCGGGCGTCAACTCCGGCCAGGGCACCGCGGTCTCCGGAACCATCACGGCAGCGCGCAACACCCTGATCCGCACCGGGAACAACGACTACAACTGGCAGTTCGGCGTCGGCGCGGTCTGGTTCAGCGGGCTCAACGAACCGGTCGACGCGACCATCAACGTCACCGACAGCGAGATCCTGGACAGTTCCTACGCCGCGATCATGCTGATCGAAGGGGCGACACGAGGTCTCCACTTCGACCATGTACGGATCGACGGCGCCGGCACCTACGCCCTCCAGGTCCAGGCTCCCGGCACGGCGTCGTTCAGCAACGTCACCGCCACCAACATCGGCCAGTCCAACCCGATCCACAACTGCATCGGATCCGGCTTCGCGATCACTCGCGGCACCGGGAACAGCGGCTGGTACGCCGACCCTCCGGTCTGCACCGGCACCTGGCCCGATCCGAAGTGGACCAACGGGGGAGTACCGGGCGGAGGCACACCGCCGCCGACGGACCCGCCTACCGATCCACCGACCGAACCGCCGACGGACGACACCGTCAACCTCGCCAAGAACCGGCCCGTCACCGAATCCAGCCACACCGACGTCTACCGTGCCGCCAACGTCGTGGACGGCAACGCCGACACCTACTGGGAGAGCGCGAACAACTCCTTCCCCCAGTCGGTCACGGTCGACCTCGGCGCCTCGAAGGCGGTGAAGCGCGTCGTCCTCAAACTGCCCCCGGCGACCGCCTGGGCCACCCGCACCCAGACCCTGAGCATCCTGGGCAGCACCGACGACAACACCTACACCACGCTCAAGTCCTCGGCGGGCTACGCCTTCAATCCGGGGAGCGGGAACACCGCGACCGTCACCCTGCCCGGCTCCTCCACCCGCTACCTGAGGGTCACCATCACGGGTAACACCGGGTGGCCTGCCGCGCAGTTGTCGGAACTGGAGGCCTACACCGGGTAGCAGCCGCCCCCATGGACCTCAGGTCGTCGGAACGGCCCGAGGGCCTTCTGGTGGAGACCGCCGCTTCCCGGCAGGAAGCGGCGGTCTCGTCCCCCGGCCCGACGGGTCACCTCAATCGGCTCAATCGGCACGCCTGCGGGCCACGTACACGGTGTTGGCGGCCGTCCCGCCCTGGAGGGGATTGTCGAAATCAACCACGTGTGCGGCGGTCTCCACGAAGACCTCCGCGAGCACCGAGCCGAACTCGCTGTCCGGCGGGTCGTTCGACCACAGCGCGAACACGCCGCCGGGACACAGGAGTTCCGCGAGAGCGGTCAGCCCCTCCCGGCGGTAGAGCGCGGCGTGGCCGGGGTGCAGCACATGACGGGGCGAGTGGTCGACGTCCAGCAGGATCGCGTGGAAACGGCGCCCGGGCGTCTCCGGGTCCAGCCCGTGCGCGGCCTCGCCGACCGTGGCCGGCGCGCCCGGTTCCCGCGGTTCGTCCGCGGGTACCGGCCCACCCGCCGCGGCACTTCCCGCGGCCATCGCGAAGAAGTCGCCGCGCACCAGCCGGCACCGTGGGTCCGACACCAGTCCGGCGCCGAGCGGTACGAGGCCGCGCCGGTGCCAGTCGATCACCTCGGCCAGAGCGTCGACCACGATCAGCGAACCCACGCGCGGGTCGTCCAGCGCGGCCCTGGCCGTGTACCCGAGACCGAGGCCCCCCACGGCGACGTCGAGCGGACCCTCGGGCAGTTCCGCGAGCCCGAGCCGGGCCAGTTCGACCTCCCCCTCGGTGAAGAGGCTGGACATCAGGTACTCGTCGCCGAGCTTGACCTCGTACACGTCCTCGCCCGACACCGGGTGCCGGCGACGGCGCAGACTGATCTCGCCCATGGGCGTCGACCGCCAGTCGATCTCCTCGAAACGTGCGCTCATCCGGTGTTCTTCTCCGCTCCCTGGTCCGCTGCCGCGGGCGGATCGGGCCACGCCGCAGGTAGGTACCGTACTGGTCGCGGCCGGGTGGTCGCGTACCGCGAGGGCCGGTCGGGGCCGGGCCTCGTATGAGGCGCCCGAGAGGTGACCGGGTGAGCCCCCGGCCATACGTCCGCCCCAGGCAGGGGGCGCCTGCCGAGCAGTGCGCACGTCAGGTCGTCAGCTGATGTGGATTCCCCGGGACGGGCAAGGGCGAGAGGCGGGTGAAGTGCTCGGTGGAGATGAGCGTGCGGCGGGTGTCCTCGGGCAGGCGGGCGAGGATGCCGGGCAGGGAACGTTCGCGTACGGCTTCGCTCCGGTGTGCCTGGATCGCACGCCACTTCTGGTCGATCCAGGGCGTCACGTCGACGGCCGTGGTCACGTACTCGTCCGGGACGGAGAGCACGGTCTTGCCGACGCCGGTCAGCAGCGGCCCCAACTGACCGACACCCGAGTGAGGGTGGGTGGCCGCGTAGAGGGCGCGGATCCGCCAGGGATCACCGGCGTCCGGGTACAGGTGGGCGAGCCCGGCGGCCTCCACGGCGAGCAGGGTCACCCGGTGTGTGTGGAGGTGGTCCGGATGGCCGGTGAGCTGGCCGACGGAGTCATGGGTGACCACGATGTCGGGGCGGAACTCCCGTAGCAGCACGACCAACTGGGCGATGAGCTCGTCCAGAGGAGCGTCGCAGAAGCGAGGCTTGTCGGGTGCGGACGCGTCGTTGCGGGCGTCGCGGTGTCCGAGCATGTGTGGTCTGCCGGCCCCGAGGATCGCCAGTGCCTCGGCGAGTTCGGTCGCCCGGTGGCTGTCCGGAGCCCACGTGGCGGTGACGACCCCGGCGCGTGCACCCCCGGCGGCGTGCCGGGCGAGGACACCCCCGGCGAGGAGACTCTCGTCATCCGGGTGGGCGAACACGCCGAGCAGCGAGGGCGTCGGGACGTGTGCGGAGTTCCGCGAGTGCGTCCGCGTCGACGACATCAGTCCGAGGGAGGGAACTGTTGGCAGAGGCGTTCGCGTTGACGCGGGCCGAGGCCCTGGACCTTGCGTGTCTCGGCGATGCCGAGGTCCATGAGGAGTTCGCGGGCGCGTACCTTCCCGATGCCCGGAAGCGACTCGAGGAGGCGGCGGACGGACGTCTTCGCGACGACGTCGTCCTCACGCTCCAGGAGCGCGGGGAGCGAGACGCTGCCAGTCTTGAGTGCCTTCAGCAACGCGGCGCGTTCCCTTCGGGCCAGCAGGGCCTTGTCGAGTGCTTCGGCACGGGCCTCGGGGGTGAGTTGGGGCAGCGGCATGAGAATCCTTCCGTGGTGCGGTAGTCGGCCATCATGGCCCGTATGCCCTCGGTACCACCAGCGGGCACCTGCGCCGGGCGGAGGAGTTGTCCGGGCCGGAGACGCGTGGGGTGCGGTGCTCGGTGCACTGCTCCCGCGGACGGAGAGAAGTCGTACGTCTGGCCGAGCTCTTCTGTGCTTTCCGCAGTGCGTCTTGGTCCCCGGGCACGTCCGGACGGCGCTCGGGAACCCTCGGTGAGTCATGGGGCGTAATTCGCGCGCCCCGCGGACACCCGCACCCTACGATCACCGGAACGAATGCCGGGGAGGGTACGGGGGATGCGCGACGACAGGGGGGCCGGGACAACGGCAGCGGTGCGGCTCGCGGCAGGCGCGACGCTTCGGAGCACGCTCGATGTCACCGACCCCGGCGACTGGCTCGCACTGGACGCGGAAGCGCGTGAAGTGGCCTGGCACCGCCCGCAGTTCCCACCGGTGCGGGAGCGATGGGCCCACCTGCCCGTCGACCTGACTCAGGTTGACGAGTCCGGGCTCGCACTTGCCCTCTGCCACCGCGACGGGTGGATCCGGCAGGAGGCGGTGCGTTGCTCGCCCCGATACCCCGGTCTGCTGCCGTTGATCGTGATCCGATGCGCCGACTGGGTCGGCCCGGTGCGCGAGAGCGCTCGGCGGCTGCTGCGCGAGGCCCTGGACGCGGATGCCGCCGTCGACCTCGCGCCGCTGGTCCTGCGCGTCGGCCGCCGCGACAGAGGCGCCTTCGGCGTCGAGGTGCTCGAGGAGGTCCTGCGCCGGACATCCCTCGGGAGACTTACAGCCCTCTTCGCCGCCCCCGACCGCAGCGTACGACGGTTCGCCTACCGGCTGGCCGTCGACAACCGGCTGCTCCGCCCCGCCGAGCTGGCCCGCGCTGCCGCCCAGGACGAGGACATCGTGGTCCAGGACCTGTGTGCCACAGCGGCGCTCACCGCTCTGAGCGACGAGGAGACCTACGACGATGTGCTGCCGTCGCTTCTCACCGCGCGCAATCCGCGTACCCGTTCGGCCGGCGTCACCGCGCTGCGGCGGGCGAGGCGCTCGGAGCAGGCGGAGACGTACCTCGGCGACAGGTCCGCGCTGGTGCGTGCCTGCGCGCGGTATGTCGTACGACAGCGCGGAGATGATCCGGCGGCCTGGTACCGCGAGCGGTGCGCGGCAGCGGACGACCCCGAGTTGCCACCCGGCGCGGTCATCGGGCTGGCCGAGTGCGGGGACCGTGCGGACGCCGGGCTCCTGTGGGCGTTGCTCCCGCACCCGGCGGCCGGGGTGCGGGCGCGGGCGGTGGCCGGGCTCCGGACACTGGACTGCGCGGACGCGGAGCGGTTGCGGCCACTCCTCGACGATCCTGCTGCCGGTGTCGTACGTGAGACGACCGTCGCCCTGCTGCCGTCGGCACGTGAACTGCCCGCCGACTGGCTGCTCGAACGGACAGGCCCCGAGCGGCAGCGGCACGTCCGGCTCGCCGCGTTCCGGCTGCTCGACGCGCTCGGCGGCGTCGTGGCGCTACGAGCGGCGGTCGGGCTCCTGGAGGACCCGGATGTGAAACTGCGCTCCTGGGCGGAGCAATGTGTACAGCGCTGGCATCCGTCGGCGGAGCTGCGGCACCGCGACGCGGAGGTGGGGGAGCTGCTCGACCGGAGCCGGCACCTCTTCAGTGACCACGTGCTGCGGCGGCGCAAGTGGGAGGCGGGAGTGGACGGTTGAGTGACGGGCGGCCGGGTCCCATGGCTGGGCTCCGGCCGGCGAGCGCGACACGGTCCGGACGAAGCCACCTGAGGTCCGAACGGGTGGCACCGCGTGGACGCGCCGCGACCGGTGGCCGTGGCGGATCGATTCGCCACGGGGCGGTGCTCCTAGGGTCGGGCCCGCAGCACCCTTTGATCATCTTCGGAAGGGAACCACTCGCCATGAAGCTCCGCAACACCGTCGCCGCCGCCCTCGGCTCCCTCGCCCTCGTCCTCGCGTTGCCGGGCTCCGCGCCGGCGGCCGAAGGCGACTTCACCTACAAGTACGTCACCGGCCTCGGGCACGAGGAGCGCGTGACCCTGCACGACCCGCACAGCGGCAAGTGCATCAACCTCTACGCGGTCGGCGACGACGACGTACCCGCGGGCTACGGCCCGCACAACCGGACGGACACGCCGGTGACCCTCTACCGCGGTGCGAGCTGCACGGGCGCCCAGTGGCGGCTCCGCGCGCACGGGAACCCGGCCACCGACCAGCTCGAAGTGCGCTCGGTGCGCTTCGACGCCCCGATGAGCTAGCTCGGAGCGTGTCTCGGTAACGGGCGACCGGCCGGGCGGTCGTGATCGGCGGGACACCGGTCGCGGCCGCCCAGCCACCCCCTGTGGGGCCGATGAGCGGGCCGGTCGGGCCGGGAATTCGGTGACTGGCGCCTGCTCGGGGTGGTTGCCGGTGTTCTGTCGATGGATCAGAGCGAGGTCGGTCAGGGGCAGGTCAGGGCGAACGGTCGGTCACCGGTTCAGCGTGATGTCTCCGGAGCGGGCCTGGACCGCGTCCAGGGCGGAGAGCGTTGCCGCGTCGAGCGTGACCGCTCCGGCCCTCACGTTCGCCTCCAGGTGTTCGGGGTCGGCCGTGCCGGGAATCAGCAGCACGTTCGGCGCGTGGTGCAGCAGCCAGGCCAGTCCGACCTGCGCGGGCGTGGCGTCCAGCGCACGCGCGGCGGCGATGACGGCCGGTTCGTCGGCCACCTTCGGCATCCCGTCGAAGGCGCTCCCGAGCGGGAAGTAGGGAACCCAGGCGATGCCCTCGTCCAGGCACAGCCGGAGCATCTCCTCGTCGTCGCGGGCCAGCAGGCTGTACGCGTTCTGCACACACGCGATGCCCGCGGGCAGTGCGGTGCGCAGCACGTCGAGGGAGACACTGCTGAGCCCGATCGCGCCGATCTTGCCTTCGTCCCGCAGCGCGGTCATCACGGCGAGCTGGTCGTCGAGGGGCACCAGCTGATCCCCCGTGGCGCGCAGGCCGGGACCCACGTCCGTACGGCGCAGGTTGACCAGGGGAATCCGTTCCAGTCCAAGGGTGGCCAGGTTGTCCTCGACACTGGCGCGCAGCTGTTCGGGGCGCTGTGCGAGGCGGAGCGGGAGCGGACCCCCGGAATCGGGTTCGGCGCCGACCTTGCTGACCACCATGACGTCGTCCTCGGGGCGGACGGCTTCGCGGATCACTTCGTTGACGAAGCCGTGGCCGTAGAACTGGGCGGTGTCGATGTGGTCCGTGCCCAGCTCGACACAACGGCGCAGCAGCGCGATCGCCGCCCCGCGGTCGGCCCGCAGACGTTCCAGCTGCATCGCGCCGAAGCCGATGCGCGACACGGTGCGGTCCGCGAGCCGGCCGGGGCCACCAGCGCGCGGCGCGCCGGACGCGGTGACCTGAGGAAGTCGGGCGGGGGCGGCCATGGGCGTTCTCCTTCGGTGGGACCATAGACGAAGCGGAGTAACTCCGTTTCGTTCACCGTAGCACTAACCGGAGGTCCTCCGTTTTGTCTGAGAGCGAGTCCACGCCCACCGACCGCGGCGCGGCGGCCCGGGAGCGGCCGGCGCGCGCCGACGCACGGCGGAACCGCGACAGGCTCCTCGCCACCGCCCGGGACGCCTTCGCGGCGACGACGGACGCCGTGCCGCTGGACGCGATCGCCCGAACGGCCGGCGTCGGGATCGGCACGTTGTACCGGCACTTCCCCACTCGTGAGGCACTCGTGGAGGCCGTCTACGCCGCGGAGCTCGACGAGGTCGTGTCCAGTGCGACGCTGCTTCTCGACGAGTTCGAACCCGCAGTGGCACTGCGTGCCTGGATGACCCGTTACGCGGCGTTCTTCAAGATCAAACGTGGCATGTCCGACACGCTGCGCGCGGGTTGGGCGTCGGGCAGTATCGCCACGCCCGCGACGCGTGAACGCGTGACAGCCGTCATCGCCGAGATGCTGCGCAGGGGGGCGGAGGCAGGTTCGCTGCGCTCGGACGTCGATCCCGAGGACGTCACGATGATGCTCCTCGGCGTGTTCCTCTCGACCGCGGCGATCGACGCGCCGGACAAGGCAGAACCCCTCCTCGACCTGATCGTCGACGCACTGCGCTCCGGCCCGCGCGCCGAAGGTCCGGTGACGAGGATCGGCGGCATCTGAAGCACGGCGCGCACCCGCGTGTCGTCGGCCGCTCGGACCTCAGCCTCCGTGGCGACGTCGTCTGTGCTCGTCGCAGACGCGGGACGCTTTGCGCGCGGCGGTGGGCCGAGGCCGAGGATGAGCTCGACGTCCCTGTCCACGGAGTCTGACCTCAGCGCCTGCTGTTGCCGGGACGGAATGCGGGTGTCCGCGCTCCGGCCGCGAACGGCGCCGCGGCGGTGCCGTCTCCCGTCCCGGTCTCCCGGTGCGGGACGTGGCACCGCCGCCATGGCGGGGACGGGTCCGTCACTTGATGCCCGTCGTGGCGATTCCCTGGACGATCTGCCGCTGGAAGACCAGGAAGACCGCGATGAGCGGGATGAAGCCGAGGACCGAGGAGGCCATGACCTCGGCGTACTGGGGGCTGCTGGGGTCCACCAGTGAGGCGAGGCCCACCGGGATGGTCTGGGACTTGGTCTGGCTGAGCACCAGGAGCGGCCACAGGAACGAGTTCCACGAACCGATGAAGGTGAGAATCGCGACCGTGGACACCGCCGGGCGGCAGATCGGCATACAGACGGTGGCGTAGACCCGCCACCAGCTCGCGCCGTCGATGCGGGCCGCCTCGATCAGCGCCGTGGGGATGCCGCGGAAGAAGGAGTGGAAGACGAAGACCGAGATCGGCGCCGCGACCGACGGCAGGACCAGCGCCCAGAACGTGCCGAGCAGGTGGAACGACCGGTACTCGATGAACTGGGGCAGCACCAGCGCCTCGGTCGGCAGCATCAGGCCGGCCGTGACGACGGCCATGACCAGGCCGCGGCCGCGGAAGCGCAGGAAGGCCAGCGCGAATCCGGCCATCGAGCAGAAGGCCACCGTGAAGATCACGGCGAGCACCGAGATCACCAGGCTGTTGAGGTACCAGGTGCCGATCGGATGGTTGTCCCAGGCGGTCGAGTACGCGTCCAGCGACCAGCCGCCGTCGAAGATCGACGTGGGGCTCTGGGTGATGGACGCGTCGTCGCGCAGCGAGGTGATCAGTGCCCAGACGAAGGGCACCAGCCAGATCAGGGCGAACAGGGTCAGGCATACGGCGCAGAGCCGGTTGAAGAGCTTGGCGCCGTTGACCGTGCCCTTCGGTTCGGCGGGCTGCGGCTGGGTGATGGTGGTCATGGGTCCTCCGCTCAGGCCGCGCTGCTGGTCGCGCGACGGCGCCGCAGCCCGTACCAGGCCGCCGAGATCGCGACGATGATGACGAAATACACCATGGTGGCGGCAGCGCCGTAGCCACCCCGGTAGGCGGTGAAGCCGGTGTCGTAGATGTACTCGATGACCGGTCGGGTGGATTGGTTGGGTCCGCCGCCGAGCAGCTGGTAGATCTGGTCGAACACCTTCAGCGAGGCGAGGATCTGAAGGATCAGCACCAGGCTGGTGGTCCGGCCGAGCAGCGGCACCGTGATGTGACGGATCTGCTGCCAGGGGCTCGCGCCGTCGATCGCCGCAGCCTCGTACACCTCCGCGGGGACGTCCTGGATCGCGGCGGTGTAGAGGACGAAGTTGAAGCCGAACGTCCACCACACGGTCATCAGCACGACGGCGGTCCAGCCGCCCGAAGTGCTGCCGATGAAGTCCGGCACGGGCAGTCCGACCGCGTCGAAGACCTTCGGTATCAGGCCGATCTGCGGGGTGTACATCCACAGGAAGACCAGGGTGACCACGGAGGACGGCACGACGTACGGCACGAAGAAGGCGATGCGGTAGAAGAGCCGGCCGCGGCGTATGCGCGAGGCCAGGATGGCGACGCCCAGCGCGAGGATCACCAGCGGGGGAGTGGTCAGCAGGGTGAAGAGCACCGAGTGCCACATGCTCTCCCAGAAGAGGGAGTCCGCGAGGACTTCGCGGTAGTTCGACAGGCCGACGAAGTCCCCGAGGCCGCTCTTGACGGTGGTGGTGTTGAAGAAGCTCAGCACCACGCCGACGAGCAGCGGGCCGACCAGGAAGAGCAGATAGATCACGAGGAAGGGGGCGGCCAGCAGCCTGCCCGCCCGGCGTTCGGAACGGTTGGGCCGGTCGGCGGCGAGGCTCGCGGGGGATGCGGCGGGTGCCGGTCGCGTCGAGACGACGGTAGTCATGGTGACTGCCTCCTACTTCATCGTGACCGGCGGTCGGGACGTGGTGTACCGCTTCAGGGCGGAGCGCATCGCGGCCGCCATGCCCTTGGGCGTGATCCGCCCGGTGAGCGCCTCGATGACGGTGCCGCCGATCACGCCCTGGAAGTCCGAGCCGGCGCCGGTGTACCAGGCCACCGGGTCGTACTGGGCGTCGAACGCGGCCTGCACGTAGTTGCGTTGCGGCGACTGGTCGAGGAACGCCTTGCCGCGCTGCGTCGGCAGCCAGGCCGGGATGTGGCCGCCCTCGGCCCACACCGCGCTGCTGTCGAGCAGGCTCTTGACGAACGTCGACGCGTCGCGGGTGCGGGTCTCGTCGCCGCGGTCGTTGCGCGGCAGGATCAGCGCGTGCGAGTCGGCGTACGCCACCGGCTTCGAGCCGAGCAGGGCCGGGAACGGCACCACGTTGAACTTCAGGTCCTTGACCGCCCGGTACGACGGGATCTGCCACTCGCCGTCGAAGAGGAAGCCGGACTTGCCCGTGCTGAAGAGGGCGTTGGCGCCCGCGCCGGTGAGGTTCTTCGGCATCAGGTCCGGACCGGTCAGGCTCTGCATGAAGGCGACCGTCTCCTGCATCGCCTCGTCGTCGACGGCGATCTTCGTCCCGGAGTCGGTGACGATCGGGCCGGCGAGCCCGGAGTAGACCATGCTGAAGAAGCGCCAGGCCGTGGACGGGTCGGCGGTGATCGACATGACCGCGCCGAACCGGGCGCCGCCCGCGTCCTTCATCGCCTTCACCGCGTCGACGAAGTCCTCCTTGCCCTTGAGGGGCACGAGACCGTCGCCGGCGGAGTTCAGCAGGCCCGCTCTGCGGGCGATGTCCACGTTGTAGTAGAGGACGAAGGGATGCGTGTCCAGCGGGACCGCGTACACCGTGCCGTCCACGGTGGCCTTCTTCCAGGCCGCGGGGGTGAACTTGTCCTGGGTGACACCCAGTTCCCCGAGGGGTGTCCGCTCGATCGGCTCCAGCAGCCCGGAGGCGGCCAGCAGCGGAAGCCGCGAGAGGTGGGTGATGCCGACGTCCGGCGGTGTGCCGCTCGCGGTGGCCAGTGCCAGCTTCGTGTAGTACGGATTGCCCCAGCCCAGGATGGTCGCCTCGACCGTCCTTCCCGGGTTGGCCTTCCGGAACGCCTTCTCCATCAGCACCATGTTGGCGCCGTCACCACCGGTGAAGAGGTTCCAGAAGATGACATCCGCCGTGTTCGGCTGCGAGCCCGTCAGGCCGGACGCGAGCGGGGAGGAGCACGCCGCGAGCCCTCCGGTCAGGGCAAGGCCACCGCTGAGGGCAAGGAACCGTCGGCGAGCCATCGCTCCGCTCATAGGGGTATTCACCTCGTTAATTCGATGTGAACTCGATGGCGCAGACCCTCGCACACGTTTTGCAACGATGCAATAGATCGATGGGATGCAGTCCGCAGGGCCGCTGCCGCACTCCCGCCACCCGCCTTCCGCGACGCCGCCAGGTCCGGTTCCAGGACGCTCCGAGACAGGTTCCGCACCGGCGCGGGGAGCGGTTCCGGGGTGGCGCACGCGTCTCGCCGCGCCGGTCAGGGCTCGGAACACACTGCCTCACACCCCCGCAAATCGGGCACCCTCGGGGCGCGCGTGCACCGCGCCCGACGCGCCGCACCCACCCTGCACCCGACGGGCTGTAGTCCACCGCGACAGGGGTCACACAGCGACAGGCGTCACATCGCGCACGGGCGCAGGGTCACTCCCGCGCCGGCTCGCGGCGCGAGGACTCCCGGACGACCAGCCGGTACGGCGTGGTCTCCTGGGGAGCAGCCACGACCGCTCCCACCTGCGCGTCCGCACCCGACGCGGTCTCCTCGGACCCTCCTGAGAGCTGCATCTGCTCGTGCAGCAGGGTCAGCGAACGCTCGGCGATGGCGTCGAGGTCGGGGGCGATGGAGGTGAGCGGCGGGTGGGTGTAGGCCGACTCCTGGATGGCGTCGATACCGACGACGGCGACGTCCTCGGGCACCCGCACCCCGGAGGCGTCCAGGGCCCGCAGCGCCCCGACGGCGAGCGCGTCGTTGTAGGCGAAGATGGCGTCGGGGAGCGGGCCGTCGCCCTCCAGCAGCTCCCGCACGGCCGTGTAGCCCTGGTCCCTGGTCCAGTCCTCGACCGGTACGACCAGCCAGTTCACCCGCCGCACCCGGGCCGCCGACATCGCCTGTTCGTACCCCTCGGTGCGCTGGCGGCCGTTCTCGCTGCCGTTGCGGCCGAGCGCGACGATCCAGCGGCAGCCCTGCTCCAGGAGGTGCTCGACCGCGGTGCGGGCCGCGCCCACGTTGTCGATGCCGACCCGCGGGAACTGGTCGCCGACACTGTGCTCACCCAGCATGACCAGCGGAAAGTCCGGCCTCTTGGCGGTGATGTCGCTCGCCGGCAGGGTCAGGGCGCTCAGCAGCACCCCGTCGGCGACGTTGGTCAGACCGCCCTCGAGGATCCGCCGCTCCACCTCGCTGTCGCCCGCGGTCGACTCCACGAGCACCGTGATGTCGCGCCGGCCCGCGGCCCGGATGACGGCCTGGGCCAGCTCGGCGAAGTAGGGCTCGGCGACGAACGGCACCGCGAGGGCGATGAAGCCCGTGCGGCCCGAACGCAGGCCACGGGCCAGATAGTCCATGCGGTAGCCCAGCTCGTCGAGCGAGCGCTGCACCTTGGCGCGGGTGTCGGGGCTCACATGCGAGAAGCCGTTGACCACGTTCGACACCGTCCGCACCGACACCCCGGCGTGCTCGGCCACGTCCCGCATCCGCACTCTGGCCACTGGGGCCTCCTTCCCGTCGTGTCGGCACTCAGAGCCTGCCGGGTGGCCTCGATCGGGCGCCCGACAGGTTCTCAGAGTCTGCCGCACCGGGGAGCCCCGATCCGCCGCCGCGTCCCATCGGGTCTTGCATCGATGCAAACGATCACTCATGATGACAGGGCTTCGATCGTAGAAACGCCTATGCCGGGAATTCCGGAAAAGGCAGGAGGAGGATCCGTGAGGGCGAGCGAGCAGGACGGGACGTATCCGAGGCCGCTCCTGCGGCGGGAGGGGTGGCACAGCCTCGACGGCGTCTGGGAGTTCGGTTACGACGACGCCGGCGCCGGCGAGCGCGACGCGTGGTTCTCCGAGCAGGCGACGGAGGCGCCGGGCGCGTTCGACCGGGAGATCACCGTCCCGTTCCCGCCGGAGGCCCCCGCCTCCGGCATCGGCGAGACCGCCGCGCACCCGGTGGTCTGGTACCGCCGCCGCATACCCCACGAGGTCCTCGCCGTCAGCGGCGGCGAGAGGGCCCTGGTGCACTTCGGCGCCGTCGACCACCGCGCCAAGGTCTGGCTGGACGGCCGGCTGGTGGCCGAGCACGTGGGCGGCCAGACGCCGTTCACCGCCGACGTGACCGACGCGCTGCGCCCCGGCGCCGCCGAGCACGTGCTCGTCGTCCGCGCCGAGGACGACCCGGCCGACCTGGCGCAGCCGCGCGGCAAGCAGGACTGGCAGGACCGGCCGCACGCGGTCTGGTACGAGCGGACCACCGGTATCTGGCAGACCGTGTGGACCGAGACCGTCGCCGGCCCGCACATCACCGATCTGGCCTGGATCCCCGACCCGGCGCGCGGCGTCGAGGCCGAGATCACCCTCGCCTCGGTGCCGGCCGCCCCGGTGAGCGTGGAGATCGTACTGAGCCACGACGGCGAGGTGCTCGCCGAGTCCACCTCCGCGGTACGCACCCCGCGCAGCCGTGTCGACCTCGTCGTCCCCGCCCTGCGCAACGGCATCGACCGCGAGGACCTGCTGTGGAGCCCCGAGCGCCCCACGCTGATCGACGCGCGGGTGACCGTCCGCGACGCCGCCACCTCCGAGGTGCTCGACACCGTCGACAGCTACGTCGGCCTGCGCGGCGCCGCCGTCGGCCGAGGCGCCTTCCTGCTCAACGACCGCCCCTACTACGTGCGTTCGGTGCTCAACCAGGGCTACCGTCCCGACACCCTGATCGCGAACTCCGGCACCGCCGAACTGCGCCGCGAGGTCGAGCTGATCAAGGCGATGGGCTTCAACGCGGTCCGCATCCACCAGAAGGCCGAGGACCCGCGCTTCCTGTACTGGGCCGACCGGCTCGGCCTGCTGGTGTGGGGCGAGACCGGGGCCGCGTACGAGTACGGCACCGAGGCCGTGGAACTGCTCACCCGTGAGTGGCTGGACATGGTGCGGCGCGACCGCAGCCACCCCTCGATCGTCACCTGGGTGCCGGTCAACGAGAGCTGGGGCTGCTCCGACATCGCGAACGACCCGGCGCAGCGGGCCTACACGGTCGCGCTCGCGAACCTCACCCGTGCCCTGGACCCGACCCGCCCGGTCATGTCCAACGAGGGCTGGGAGCACACCGACAGCGACATCATGGGGGTGCACGACTACTCCTCCGACCCCGAGTTGCTCACCCGCCGTTACGGCGACGCCGCCGGGTTCGAGGCGCTGCTCGCCTCACCGGGCCCGGCCGGGCGGACGCTCTCGCTCGACGCGCGGCAGACGGAGCGCTACCGCGCCGGTGAAGCCCCGCTGATGGTCACCGAGTTCGGCGGCCTGTCCGTGGGCGCCGAGGAGGACGAGTTCTCCTACACGCGGACCAGTTCCGACACCCAGTACGCCGCCCTGCTCGGCGACATCTTCGGGGTGCTGCACACGAGCCCGATCGTCGCGGGCTTCTGCTACACGCAGTTCATGGACACCGCCCAGGAGACCAACGGCCTTCTCTACACGGACGGTTCGCCGAAGCTGCCGCTGGAGACGATCCGTCGCATCGTCACTGGCACCGAGCCCGCCCCCGAGGAGAAGCCCGAGGCCCCGGTCCTGGCCGAATAGGACCGTTCAGCGAGCGACATCCGTCGCGGATGTGAGGGGCCTGCCTCGATCCCGGCCGCCGGAGCCGCCGCGGCCGGGAAACAAGCACCCACGCGACATGAGGAAGCAGGGGGTTGCGTATCCGGTGCGACCTCGCCTGTCCGGGCGGCGGCTCCGCCCCGGCGCCCAGGAGCCCGGAAGCATCCTGGACGCCGGCCGGTCGATCGGGTGACGCGGTGGCCGCACGCACCAGTGCCGTGCCGCCCGAGTCGGCCGCCGCCCGGCGGCGTGTGCGCCGCATGGCCGGTCTGGTGGCCACACCCGATCATGAGCCGTAATACGGCAGGTGTGCGTACTGTCCGGCCGTGCGTTCAGTCGGCGATCCGCTCCGGATCGAGCATCACGGGCAGTTCGACGAGTCCGCGGAACGCCGGGAAGGGCACGGTCAGCCAGCGCACCTCGTGCGGGGGCACGGCCAGCGTGATCTCGGGGTACCGGCGGAACAGCGTGGTGAGCGCGATGTGCATCTCCAGGCGGGCCAGCGGCGCCCCGACGCAGTAGTGGGGGCCGTGGCCGAAGGCCATGTGGGGCTGGTCCCCGGTGCGCGTGACGTCCAGCCGGTCGGGTTCGGCGAACGCCTGCGGGTCGCGGTTCGCGGAGGTGATGGCGATCTGGACCAGGGCGCCCTTGGGGATCACCACACCGCGCATCGGGATGTCCTCGGTGGCGTGGCGGAACGTGCCGGTCTCCACCGACCCCTCGAACCGCAGCAGTTCCTCGACGGCCTGCTTCAGGGACTCGGGGCTCGCGAGGGCCGCGCGGCGCTGGTCAGGCTTCGAGAGCAGGTGGTACACGGCGTTGCCGATGAGGTACGCGCTGGTCTTGTGACCCGCGAAGAACAGGACCCACGCCGTCGAGACCAGCTCGTGGTCCGTCAGAGCGCCGTCCTGGTCCTGGGCCGCGATGAGCGCGCTCATCAGGTCGTCGCCGGGAGTTCTGCGCTTGCGCGCCACGAGGTCGACCAAGAAGTCGCGCAGTTTCCCCTCGGCCTCCTCCAGAGCCTTCTTGGCCTCCGGGCCGAATCCGGTCTTCGCCACGGTCACCGCCCACTGGTGGGCGCGGTCGCGCTCGTCCTCCGGCACGCCGAGGAGTTCGCAGATGACCTGGAGCGGCAGCGGGAACGCGAAGGTGCGGAGCAGGTCGATGGACGCGTCGGTCGGACAGCGCTCCAGCAGTTCCTCGGTGACCTGCTGGATGCGCGGGCGCAGCAACTCCACGCGACGCGGGGTGAAGGCGCTCTGCACGATCCGCCGGAGCCGGGTGTGCTTGGGCGGGTCGGAGAACAGCATGTTGTCGTCGAGCGCGATGGAGGAGTCGCCGAAGATG
Organism: Streptomyces sp. NPDC059668; assembly: GCF_042734135.1. Lineage (NCBI taxonomy): Bacteria > Bacillati > Actinomycetota > Actinomycetes > Kitasatosporales > Streptomycetaceae > Streptomyces > Streptomyces sp. NPDC059668. The sequence goes on from NZ_JBHWEL010000004.1 coordinate 134,699, forward strand.
CGGTGGTACGCGTCGAGGGCGCCGTACATGTCCTTGCTCAGCCGGGGGTCGGCCAACGCGGCGCGCGCGTCGTCGTAACGGGTGATCAGATAGGTCTCCACGCCGTGCGGCGGCTGCAGCGGGCACACCGGGGCGGACTTCCTCAACTCCGCGTACACGGGGTGCGGATTGGCGCGGAACTCGGGGGTGCACCGGGAGGCGGCGGCCGCCGGGTCCGCGGATCCGGCTTCGGTGTGCAGGGGTGTTTGCGTCATGGCCTCGACGGTTCCCGGCGGGCGGCCGCCAGCAAACGTCCTTAGCCCATCCGGGGCGACGTCGGGACGCGGGCGTCGCGATCGGAGCAACAGGAGATGCGGGGCCCGTGAAGCGCGCGAAGAGTTGATGCCGAATGGAAGGGCCCCGAGTCGCCGTTTCCCCTGGTTGGGACGTTCGGCTTCGGACGACCGACGTTGACGACAGACGATAGGGGATCAGTCGATGAGCAGACGAGCCGTGGAATCCGTGCCGGTCCTGGTGGCAGGTGGCTCCCTGGTGGGCCTGTCCACGTCAGTCTTTCTCGGTCGCCTCGGCGTCGAGCACCTTCTCGTCGAGCGTCACGCTGCGACGTCCACCCACCCCCGCGGCCGGGGGAACAACCTGCGCACCATGGAGCTGTTCCGGACCGCGGGCGTCGAGCAGGACATCCGCGCCGCGGCGGGCGCCCTGGCCGGCAACGACGGCGTCCTCCAGGTGAGCACGCTCTCCGGCGGCGGCGAGGGCCGGTGGATCGTCAAGGCCATCGACACGGGTCCCGCCCTGTCGCAGATCACCTCGTCCGGCTGGTGCCTGTGCAGTCAGAACGACCTCGAGCCCGTTCTCCTGCGCTACGCCCGCTCCCTCGGGGGCGACATCCGCTTCGGCACCGAGCTGGTCTCCTTCACCCAGGACGCCGAAGGGGTGCACGCGGAGGTACGGGACCGTGCAAGCGGCGAGACGCGCATCGTGCACGCCCGTTATCTCGTGGCCGCGGACGGGCCCCGCAGCCCGGTGCGCGAGCGGCTGGGCATCACCCAGTCGGGGCCCGGCGCGCTGTTCCACAACGTGAGCATCACGTTCCGCAGCAAAAAGCTGCAGGACGTCGTCGGCGGCAGGCGCTTCGTCGTCTGCTACCTCACCGATCCCGCCGGAGAGGGTGCCCTGCTGCCGGTGGACAACCGCGAGCAGTGGGTCTTCCACGCCCCCTGGGCCCCGGACCGGGGTGAGACGCTGGACGACTTCACCGACGCGCGCATCGTCGCGCACATCCGCGCCGCGGCGGGCGTGCCCGACCTCGACGTCGAGGTCACCGGCAAGGCCCCCTGGCACGCCGCGGACCGTGTGGCCGACAGCTATGGCGAGGGCCGGGTCTTCCTGGCCGGTGACTCGGCGCACGAGATGCCCCCCACCGGGGCTTTCGGCTCCAACACCGGTATCCAGGACGCCCACAACCTCGCCTGGAAGATCGCGGCCGCCCTGCGCGGCTGGGCCGGGCCGGGGCTGCTCGACACGTATCAGACGGAACGCCGGCCGGTCGCGCTCGCGACGACCGCCCGCGCGCTGTTCCAGGCGAACGAGGAACAGCACCCGGGTTACACCCCGGAGAAGAAGCGCAAGGACGGTCCGGCCGACGCGCTGACGGTGGCCCTGTGCTACCGCTACCCGTCCGGCGCGGTCGTCGGCGCCGACCCGGACGCCGCGATCGTGCCCGATGGGTTCCAGGTGGGCGGCGCCCCCGGGGGCCGCGCTCCCCACATGTGGGTGACCACCCGGGACGGCCGCCCGATCTCCACCCTGGACCTCTACGAACGGTCCTTCGTTGTCCTCACCGGCCCCGGGGGCGAGGCCTGGCGCACCGCGGCCCGCGGTGTCACCGCACGCCTGGGCATCCCGCTGGAATGCTACGTCGTCGGCGCGGACCACGACCTGGTCCCCGAGGACGGGGTCGACTGGGCGGCGCTGCACGGCACGGCGGAGTCCGGTGCCGTCCTGGTCCGCCCCGACGGCTTCGTGGCATGGCGGTCGCCCGAACTCGTACCGGACCCGGAACGGGCTCTCACGGACACGCTGATGACGGTGCTTCGCCGCGAGACGCCGGCGGACACCGTGACCGAAGCCGCGGCGGACCAGCTGCTGGCGACCGCGTCCGACGGGCGCGTCTGACCGCCTCCACTCCCACGCCACCTCTGACCGAAGAAAGAGCCCATGATGATATCGACCCACTCCTCGGCGTCCGCCCAGGCCGACGACGACGCCCGCACCTCCCGCGTGGACGTCCACCACCACTTCACCGCGCCCGACTGGCTCGACTGGGCCGAGGAACAGGGCCTGGTCAGACGCGACCGGCTGCCCTGGTGGACCCGCTGGGACCTCGACTCCGCGCTCGCCCTGATGGACCGTACGGGGATCCGCACCACCGTCATGACCGTGGCCATGCTCGGCCGCATCCAGGAGCGCGGCAAGCGGGAGGAGAGCGCACGGGTCGCGCTCCAGGCGGCGGCGAAGATCGCCGCGGACCACCCCTCCCGGTTCGCCTTCTTCACCCCGGTCTTCCTCGACGACCTCGACCTGTCGAGCTGGTCGCTGAAGTACGGCCTCGACGACCTCGGCGCCGTCGGAGTGAGCACCCGCACCAGCGCGGACGGTGTCTATCTCGGCGCCCCCGCCCACGACCGTCTCCTCGCCGAGCTGAACGAACGCTCCGCGGTCATCAGCACGCACCCGATGGACGTACCCGGTGGCAACGCCGACGGTGTGGGTGTCCCGGGCCTGCCGCCGTTCATGTGCGACTTCCTCATGGACACGACGCGCGCGGCGATCAACCTCATCCTCAACGGCACCCTGGACCGCTACCCCGACCTCACCTTCGTCCTCCCGCACGGCGGCGGTTTCCTCCCCTACCTGGCGACCCGCCTGGAACTCTTCAGCGGCCACCTCACCCCCGAGATCGAACCGTCCCGGGTACGCGACTACCTGCACCGCTTCTACTACGACACGGCGGGCCCCATGTCCCCGTCCTGGACCCCCACGCTCATGGCCACGGTCGACCCCGCCCGGATCCTCTACGGCACCGACTGGCCGCCCACCTCCGCGGACATCGTCTCCGACGTCGCGACACCGGCCCTGGACGGTGACCCGGCCTTCGCCGGCCACCAGCTCCGCGGCATCAACCGGGACAACGCGCTACGCCTGATGCCGGCGCTCACGTGGGCTTGAGCCGATCCGGCTCGAACCAGCGTCACAGCGGGCGCGGTCCTCTCGCCCACGCCGGTGAACGCCTCGCCCCTGTCCGCGGTGACCCGCGGCCAGGGCCCGCGGGGGCGCCGGGCCGGCGCCTCATGCCGCACGAGGGCCGGCCTGCCCGCAACTCGCAGGAAGACCTGGAGGTCTCCTGCCATCCGGCCCGACCGAACCGACTGAGGTATCCCTACGGTGGTGGCATGGCGGTGAGCATCAGCAACAGGCCAGGGCATGGCCTCCGCAGCAGGTCCTTCGACGTGGCAGGGGCGTTGGGACTGTTCGTGCTGTCGGTCGTGGCCGCCTCCATCATTCCGCGCGAGCACCGCTTCGACCTGAGATGGCCCGCCGTCCTGCTCGCGGCCGTGGGCTGCTTCGCGCTGCCGTGGCGCCGCAGATACCCCTTTGGCGTGGCCGCTCTGGCGGTCGGCTGCGGGGCGGCGTTCCAAGTGCTCGGGTTCCGCGAGAGCCCGCTGGTGACAAGCCCGGTCATCGTGTCGGTCTACTCGGTGGCCGCGCTGACCGACCGACGTACCGCCTGGGGCGTCGCGGCGGCCTCGGCCGCCGTACTGGTCGGGGCGGAGGTGGTGTACGAACCGGGTTCCTGGCTGCAACCGGGCAACGTTGCGATGCTGGCATGGACGGCACTGCCGGCGGCGGTCGGGGACGGGGTGCGCTCACGCCGTGCCCATGTCGCGGCCGTGGAGGAACGCGCCGAGCACGCGGAGCGGACCCGTGAACAGGAGGCACGGCAGCGAGTGGCGGCCGAGCGTGTCCGGATCGCCCGTGAGCTGCACGACATCGTCGCCCACAACATCGCCCTGATCAACGCTCAGGCCGGGGTCGCGGTCCATGTGGGCAAGGACCGGCCCGATCAGATACTTGCCGCGCTCACGGACATCCAGGTGGCGAGCCGGTCCGCGCTGGACGAGCTGCGCGCGACGGTGAGCCTGCTACGTCAGTGCGACGACGCCGACGCACCGCGGGACCCGCTTCCGGGGCTGGCACAGCTGCCGGCTCTCCTGGCCTCGTTCGAACGTGTCGGCCTCTACGTCCTGTGCACCCGGAACGGATCCGCCCATCCGCTGACGCCCGCCGTCGATCTGGCCGCCTACCGGATCGTCCAGGAGGCTCTGACCAATGTGCGCAAGCACGGCAGCGCGGACAAGGCCCGGCTGCACCTGGGCTTCGGACGGCACTGCCTGACGATCACTGTCGAGGACGACGGCTGCGCGATCCCGCACGGGCCGCAGCAGGGAACCGGCCATGGCCTGATCGGCATGCGGGAGCGAACGGCCAGCGTGGGCGGGAACCTCACCGCGCAGCCGCGGCCCGGGGGCGGATTCACCGTGATCGCCGAACTTCCCCTGCGTTCCGCTCCGGTGGAGGGCGGTGCGACGGCGGACGCACTACCGGAGCGCAACTGACGCGGCTTCACCCCTACCGGCATCGGTGGGCTCAGCGGGCCGCCCACGGCTGTACCGCGGTCGTCACGGGCGCTCCCGTACGCGCCGACTCCTCGACGGCCAACGCCAGCAGATGGTCCTGGCAGCCCTCGGCCAGTGGATACGGTTCCGGGCCGGCGTCCCGGACCCACGCCCCCGTACGGCACAGCAGGTCCACCACGGCGAGGTCGTCCTCGGACAGGCTCGCGCCCAGATAGTCGTTGCGCCACACCACCCGTCCGTCGAAGGAGATGTGGTGCACCTCCGCCCCTTCGAGATTGAGATCCGTCCCGGTTCGGCGACGCATCAGCGGGGACTCCACGGGCGTGCGCGGATCGGCCATCCGCACCACCGTGTCGTCCACCATCTCGCCGAGTGAGCCGCGTACCACGATCCGGCGGGCGCGCAGCGGATTCCACCACTGGTTGTCCGTGAAGTCGTACAGGCCCGTGCGGGCCCCGCCGAAGTCCAGGAGAGCGAGGGTGTTGACGGCGTCCTTGGGCGTGAGATCGTCCGACCAGCCGGCGGGTGACAGCGGATCGGCGAGCGGGGCGGTGAAGGCGCGGGCGGTCACGGTGGCGGGTCCGTGGGCGACACCCAGCGTGTGCCGGATCAGCGACATCGCGTGATACATGTGCGTCGAGGACACGTGGACGGACGTGACCCTGCCGATCACGCCCTCGCGCACGAGGGCCAGGCGAGCGGCGTGGCCGGGCATCAGGGGGTACTGTTCCGCGACCTGGACGAGTCCGCCGCCTCCGGCGCGTTGCGCGCCTCCCACGGCATCCCACAACTCCCGAAGGCCATGTACATCGGGCGCCGGGGGCGTCTCGGCGAGGACCGGCACCTCATGCTCGACCAGTTCCCGTACGACCTGCGGCGTGATCTCCCACGGCACCGACGGGATCACGAACTCCGGTTCGGCGGCGCGCAGTTCGCCGACCGTCTGGAAGGCGGGCACACCCCACTCCGCCTTCAGCCGGGTGTCGCGCGCGGCCGCTCGCGTGACCACGCCGGCCCCCACCAGCCCCGCGGGCCGGCGCCACCCCCGCCGGGGGCAGTAATCGGCCCCCCCCCCACA